>JBFGCT010000130.1:0-11513 GCA_041581055.1 Ilumatobacteraceae bacterium
ACGACACGCTTCGTCGCAAGGCGACGGTCTGTGCCGGCGACACGAACTTCGCCGACGCGTTCGATGCGTCGATCGAGTGGGACGTCTTCGCCCAGGACGACGTCACCAACCTCGGCACCCACACGGTCACGTGCGGAGGTGGCGGCGCCGCAGTGTTGATCGACTGCGGGCCGGACCTCGTCGCCGACGAGGGGGTCGCTGCTTCGACCACCGTCTCGGCAAGCGACGCCGACGACACCGTGGTCGCCATGACGCTCGTCTCCGACGACGTGACGCCTGCTGGCAGCCTCATCGCTGGCACGTTCACCGCATCGGCCGGAGTTGGTGGCACGGCGACGCTTGACTTGAACCTCGACGCGCTCGGCGACCCAGGGGTGTACACGGCGACAATCGAGGCGGAGAACTCCGCCGGTGACACCACGACCTGCGATCTCGGTATCCAGGTGACCGGGTTCTTCGCGATCCACGACGTCCAGGGCAGCGGTTCGTCGGTCGCCATCACCGGCCCGGTGGTCGTCGAGGGCATCGTCACCAGCCTGTTCGAGCGCGACGACATGCTCGACGCGTTCTTCCTCCAGGAGGAGGACGCCGACGCAGACCTCGATCCCGCCACGTCGGAGGGCATCTTCGTGTTCTGCCGCAACAGTTGCCCGGCCGTCGCGACCGGTGATCTCGTCACCGTCAGCGGCGAGGCCGAGGAGTTCTTCGGGATGAGCCAGATCGACATGGCCTTCGGTTCGGGCACGGCCGTGATCCAGAGCTCCGGCAACCCGCTGCCCACGGCGGTGGCGGTCGACCTTCCGGCGAGCGGGAGCACGGTGGACGAGGCGACCTTCGAGAACATCGAGGGGATGTTGGCGACGTTCACCGACACGCTGGTCGTCAGCGAGTACTTCCAGCTCGCCCGGTTCGGCCAGATCGTCCTGACCGAGTCGTCACGGCCGTTCCAGTTCACCCACCTCAACGCGCCGAGCGTTGCGGGATACGCCGCGTTCCTCGATGACCTGGCCAAGCGCCGGATCATCCTCGACGACGACAGCAACGACAACAACGACGCGATCTTCGACGGGCCCGACGAGGCCTACTACTACCCGGAGGGCGGCTTGTCGCTCGGCAACAAGTTCCGCGGTGGCGACACGATCGACGGCCTCACCGGTGTGATGCATTGGAGCTTCGCCGGATCGTCGGGCACCGATGCGTGGCGCGTTCGGCCGATCCCGTCGGAGTACGACTACACCTTCACGTCGGTCAACCCGGAGCCGGGGGCGCCCGACGCCGTCGGTGGGTCGATCCAGGTGGCGAGCTTCAACGTGCTCAACTATTTCACCACGATCGACACGACGTCGAGCAGCAGCAGCGGCGATTGCGGCCCCAGCGCCACGCTCGACTGCCGTGGCGCCGACAGCGCCGTCGAACTCGTCCGCCAGCGCGACAAGATCGTCGCCGCGATGGTCGAGCTCGACGCCGACATCCTCGGCCTGATCGAGATCGAGAACGACGCCGACACGTCGGTCGCCGACCTGGTCTCCGCGCTCAACGCGGCGACCGCGGCCGGCACCTACGACTACATCCCCACCGGCTTCATCGGCACGGATGCGATCAAGCTGGCGCTCGTCTACAAGCCGGGCTCGGTTAGCCCGCTCGGCGCGTTCAAGGTGCTCGACAGCTCGGTCGACCCGACGTTCATCGACACCAAGAACCGGCCGGTGCTGATCCAGACGTTCGTCGAGAACGCCACGAGCGAGCGGTTCACGGTGGCGGTCAACCACCTCAAGTCGAAGGGCTCGTCGTGCGCTTTCGATCCCATTCCCGACCCCGACCTGAACGACGGTCAGGCCAACTGCAACCTCACGAGGACGTCGGCCGCGACGGCGCTCGCCAACTATCTGGCGACCGACCCGACCGGTAGCGGCGACCCCGACTTCCTGATCATCGGCGACCTCAACGCCTATGCGATGGAGGATCCGATCACCGCGTTGACCAACGCCGGGTACACCGACCTGATCGACCTGTTCGAGGGACCGAGCGCGTACAGCTTCGTGTTCGACGGGCAGCTCGGCTACCTCGACCACGCCCTCGCCAACGGCGCGCTGCTGCCACAGGTGACCGGGGTGACCGAGTGGCACATCAACGCCGACGAGGTCAACGTCTTCGACTACAACGACGACATCCGCGACATCCCCGGCGAGGCCTCCTTCGAACGGGAGACCACGGTGGGTCTGCTCTACGCGCCGAACCCGCTGCGGTCCTCGGACCACGATCCGCTGCTCGTCGGTCTGGGGCTCGATTCGATCCCCGACACCCCGACGTGCAACGGCCTCGCGGCAACGATCGTCGGAACCCCAGGCGACGACGTCATCGTCGGCACGGACACGGCCGACGTGATCGTCACCTTCGGCGGTGACGACACGATCTTCGGCGGCAACGGCGACGATGTGATCTGCGCCGGCTACGGCGACGACACCGTCGACGGCGGCAACGGGAAGGACATGATCTTCGGCGAGGAGGGCGACGACTCGCTCGCCGGCGGCAACGCCAAGGACACGCTCGACGGCGGCGACGGCGACGACGACGGCGACGGCGGCAACGGCGTCGACACCTGCGCCAACCTGGAGGCGGTCCTCAACTGCGAACTCTGATTCGAGGGCGTCGCGTACGATGAGTGCATGAGCATTCCCGTCGAGATCGCCGATCTCCGCAAGAAGGTCGGCGAGTACGGCGACGCCTACGTGCTCACCGTGCGCGACGACCTTCGCCCCCATGTCGTGTCGGCGCGGCCCGGGTGGGACGGCGACGAGCTCGTCATGTCGCTCGGCCGCGCGTCGACGGCGAACGCCGCGTCGCGTCCGGCGATCTCGCTCTGCTACCCGCCGACCGAATCGGGCGGATACAGCCTGATCGTCGACGGCGCCGCATCGGTGGGCGACGATCAGGTCGTGCGATTCGCGCCGACCGGGGCGGTGCTCCATCGCCCCGCGACCGACGAGTCGGCTGGCTCGGTCGCGGGCTGCGCCAGCGACTGCGCCCCCGTCACCCCCGACCCACCCAGCTCGTGAACAGCGTGCGCCAGAGCGCACGCAGACCGTTCACGAGTTCGGCGGGTCTCAGTCGAGGACGACGTTGACGGTGTTCAGCGCGCCGCGGGTGACCGTCGCCCGGGCCTCGCGGGGCCGGCCGCAGATCCAGATCTTGACCGCGGGGTTGGCCTCGACGTTGCGCAACCACTGCGAGTCGCTGCGGACGGTGCTGACGACCAGCTTGTCGCCGAGCCGCGACGCGAGCAGCGGCACTCGGCGGGGCTCACCGGACACCCGGCCGATCGTCTCGAGGACGATCGCGCCACCACCGACGGGCAGCGGGTTGCCGAGCCCGGCCTCGACCGCGGGGCGGACGAACGCGTTGAGCGTCGAGAACGCGTTCCGCGCCAGTTGCGCCTGAGCTTCTGCCAGTCGTTCCACGCCCGCAGGCTACGGGCGGCTTCGGTACGATCCCCGCGCATGGACGAGATCGAAGCACGCGTGCGGTCGGTGGTGGCCGGCCTCGGCGTCGTACACGAGGTGGTCGACTGCGACCCGGCGCTCGCCGACACCGCGCGGTTCGTCGAGGCGTACGGCTACGACATGGAGGAATCGGCCAACACGATCGTCGTGATCGGCAAGAGCGACCCGCCGGTCTTCGTGGCCTGCGTCGTGCTGGCCCACACCCGCCTCGACGTCAACAAGGCGGTCAAGAAGCGGCTCGGCGTGCGCAAGTGCTCGTTCGCCGCGGCCGACGACACCCGCGCCGTGACCGGCATGGAGATCGGCGGCGTCACCCCGTTCGGCCTCCCCGCCGACTTCCCGATCTGGGTCGACAGCCGGGTGATGGACCGCGAGCGGATCGTGCTCGGCGGCGGGAGCCGCTCGTGCAAGGTCGTCGGCCCGCCAGCGTTGCTGACGGCGCTGCCGAACGTCGAGGTCGTCGAAGGCCTCGCGCTCGACCCGCACTGACCCGCCGGGCAGGCCCGTTCAGCCCATCTGCGTCGTGTGCGACGGCTGGACGACCATCTTGACCCGATGGTCGCCCGGCTGGTGGAACGGGTAGCTGTCGACGTCCATGTACTTCTTGGCCATCGAGTCGATGAACTCGTTTGACGAGTCGTCGTCGATCCGGACCACCGTCCCGCGGATCTCCATGGACCGGTACGGGTTGTCCGGGTCGATGCCGGAGACGGCGACCGTCGGGTTCTTGATCAGGTTCTGGTACTTCTGGCGACCCTTGGTCAGCGAGAACAGGAAGTGCTCGCCGTCCCAGCCGCCCCAGACGGGAGTGGACTGCAGCTCGTTGTCGGGCCCGTATGTCGCCACGTGCCAGAAGACGGGCTTGTCGAGAAGGTCGGCGTGGGAGTCGGGAATCACGGTCATCTGATTGAACCTACGCCAGTCGTCGGCGGGCCGACGGCGCCGAGACGGCGGAATCGGCGCGGGAGCGCTCGTTCGCCAGCCGGCGCCCCGACGTGCGTCGTGCGGGCAGCGGCCGGCCGGCGGAGGATTCCCATGTGTCGAAAGCCCCTGTCCGTACCGGCGCGCGGCGCGCACGATTGACGGAAACCGCTTACAGGCTCGAATCCGAACAAGGGGGCCCCCTCATGGTTGCCGCAGGACTGGACAATGACACGCTCGAGATGGTCCTGGACTCGATCGGCATGTTCGCCGCCGACAAGCTCACCGACGCGGTGCTGCTCGAACTCGACCACGAGGACCGCTTCCCCGAGGACATCGTCCGCGGGATGTGCGGTGACGAGCTCGGCGTGTCGCTGCTCTTCATCCCCGAGCAGCACGGCGGCATGGGCGGCGGCTCGTTCGACGTGTACCGGGTGTGCGAGATGATGGCCGGCGTCGACGTCGGCGTCGCCACCGGTGTCCTGGCGACGTTCCTCGGCTCCGACCCGATCGTGTTCGGTGGCACCGAGGAGCAGCGGGCCCGCTGGCTCGGCGCGATCGCCGAGGAAGGCCTGCTCATGGCCTACGGCGCCACCGAGCCCGAGGCCGGGAGCGACCTCGCGGCGATGAAGACGGTCGCCGAGCCGATCCTCGAGGACGGTGAGACCGTCGGCTACAAGATCTCGGGCAACAAGCAGTGGATCTCCAACGGCGGCTACGCCGACCTGTACACGATCCTCGCCCTCGCTCCCGGAGGACCGACCTGGTTCGTCATCGACCGCGGCACGCCCGGGTTCGACCACGGCAAGCCCGAGGACAAGCACGGCATCCGCGCCTCGAACACCGCCGCGCTCTCGCTGATGGACGTCGAGGTCACGCCCGACCGCGTCGTCGGCGGGGCCGAGGGGCTCGGTCTGCAGCAGGCCCAGGCGGTGTTCGGCTACACCCGGCTGATGGTCGCCGCGTTCGGCCTCGGGGCCGGGTGGGCGGCGCTCGACCGGGCGATCCCGTACTCGGCCGAACGGATCCAGGCCGGCGGCCCGCTCTCGGAGAAGCAGGGCTTCACCCACAAGCTGATCGTCCCCCACGTCTGCCGGCTCGAGGCCGCCCGCGCCTACATCGAGGAGACTGCCGAGCGGATCGACAACGGCGAGGAGATGCTCAACACGGAGGGTGCGATCGCCAAGTACATGGCGAGCGAGGCCGGCAACGCGGCCGCCGACGCGGCGATCCAGGCGCACGGCGGATACGGCTACACCAAGGAGTACATGGTCGAGAAGTTCAAGCGCGACGTGCGGATCACGACGATCTACGAGGGCACGTCGGAGATCATGGAGATGACGATCGCCCGTGATCGCTGGCAGCACCACCTCAAGACGCGAGGCGCCTACTACACCGACGTCGCGGCGACCCTCGATGAACTGCACGTCGGCCATCCCGATGTCGGCGCCGACATCGCCGCGCTCGCCGCCCGGGGCCTCGCCGCCGTGATGGAGACCGCGCGCGTCCACCGCCTGACCCGCAATCAGCACCTGCTGTTCCGGCTCGGTGAGCTCACGGCCTACGCCGAGTGCGCCGGCGCATTCGCCCGTCGCGCCGCGCGCGCCGCCGACGGCACGCTGTCGCCGAAAGCCGACCGGCGCCTCGACGAGAAGACGCTGGCCACCGCCAGCCGCGTGTTCGCCCGCGACGCCGCCCGCCGCGTCGCGCAGGAGGGCAGTGCCCATCTGCTCGGCGTCGCCGACCCTGGCACGCTCCAGTCGGCCGCGGTCGCTGGCGCCGTTGGCCTCGATGCCGTCCTCGCCGCCCAGAGCGGCCTCGCCGCCGACATGGACGCCGTCGCCCAAGCGGTGTACGAGTCTGCGGCGACCACCTGATCCCCCGCCAACCGCCATCCACCCTCTGGAGCATCATGCCCAACTCCAACCAACGGGCCATCGCCATCGTCGGCGTCGGCGCCGTCCTTCCCGACGCCCCCGACGCCCCCTCGTTCTGGGAGAACCTGAAGCAGGGCCGGTACAGCATCAGCGAGGTCGATCCAGAACGCTGGGACGCCGCGCTGTACTACGACCCCGACCGGCAGGCGCGGGAGAAGACGTACTCGAAGATCGGCGGGTGGGTGAAGGAGTTCACCTGGGATCCACTCGGGTGGCGGTTGCCGATCCCGCCGAAGGTCTCCGAGGCGATGGACCGGACCCAGCAATGGGCGGTGGCCGCGGCTCGCGAGGCGTTGCTCGACTACGGATGGCCCGACCGTGCGCTCGACACCGAGCGCACGGCGGTCATCGTCGGCAACGCGATGGGCGGCGACAGGCACTACCTGACGGCGCTGCCGGTGTACTTCCCCGAGTACGCCGCCGAGCTCGAGGCGTCGCCGGCGTTCGCCGGGCTGCCGGAGGCGACGCGGCAGGCGATCGTCGAGGAGATGCGGTCCGGCGTCCGGGGCCGCTTCCCGGCGATCAGCGAGGACACGATGCCGGGCGAGCTGGCCAACATCATCGCCGGCCGCATCGCCAACCTGTTCGACCTCCACGGCCCGAACTTCATCGCCGACGCGGCGTGTGCCTCGGCGATGGCGGCGATCGACGCGGCGATCGAGGGACTCGAGGAGGGCGACTACGACGCCGTGATCACCGGCGGCGTCGACGCCAACATGAGCGCCAGCACGTTCGTCAAGTTCTGCAAGATCGGCGCGCTCTCGCCCACCGGTACCCGCCCGTACGGCAACGGCGCCGACGGGTTCATCATGGGAGAGGGTGCAGCGCTGTTCGTCCTCAAGCGGCTGGAGGACGCGGAGGCCGTCGGCGACAACATCTACGCCGTCATCCGCGGGCTCGCCGGGGCCAGCGACGGCAAGGGCAAGGGGATCACTGCACCGAACCCGGTTGGGCAAACGCTCGCGGTCCAGCGGGCGTGGCGCAACGCCGGCATCGCGCCGAACGCGGCGAGCTACATCGAGGGTCACGGCACCTCGACCAAGGTCGGTGACGTCGTCGAGGTCGGGGCGATCGGCGACGCGTTCGCCGAGCTCAACCTCCCGCCGGGCACGATCCCGCTCGGCTCGGTGAAGTCGAACATCGGGCATCTCAAGGGCGCCGCCGGTGCCGCCGGGATGCTCAAGGCCGCGTTGGCGCTGCACCACAAGACCCTGCCGCCGTCGCTCGGCGCAAACGACCCCAACCCGAACATCGACTTCGCCCACTCGCCGCTGGCGGTGAACAACGACCTCAACGAGTGGAAGACGACGGGCGACCAGGTGCGCGCCGCGGGCGTGAGCGCGTTCGGTTTCGGCGGGACGAACTTCCACGCCGTGCTGGAGGAGTACGTCCCCGGCCGCATCAGGACCGAAGGGCACGAGACCCTGACGGTCACCTCCCCGACCGAGTACGAGCGGGCCGCCGAGCTGAAGACCCCGCTGCGCGGTGCGCTGGTGATCGGCGGCCGCGACGAGTCCGCCGTGCTCGCCCGGCTGCGGCAGGCGCACGCCGACGCGGCAACGGGTCGTGCGCCGGAACCGGCGCCGCCGGCCGAGGCCGACCTCGTCGCCGCCGTGCGGGTCGCCATCGACTACGGGGACGCCGCCGAGCTGGCGACCCGGGCGCAGAAGGCGATCGGCGCGTTCGAGAGCGGCAACCCCGCGGCGTGGAAGCTGCTCCGCAACCAGGGCGTCTTCCTCGGCCGGGGAGAGCCGCACCAGGTCGCGTTCCTGTACACGGGCCAGGGCTCGCAGTACGTCAACATGCTGCGCGGGCTGTTCGAGGCCGAGCCCATCGTCGCCCGCCGCTTCGACGAGGCGGACGCCGTGATGCAGCCGATCCTGGGCCAGCCGCTGACCGACCTCATCTTCGTCGACCCGACCGACGAGGCCGCCATCGCCGAGGCCGACGAGCAGCTCCGCCAGACCGAGATCACCCAACCGGCCGTGCTCACGGTCGATCTGGCGCTGACCGAGCTGCTCGCGGCGTACGGCATCGCTCCCGACATGGTGATGGGCCACTCGCTCGGAGAGTACGGCGCGCTGGTCGCCGCCGGCGCGCTGCCGTTCGCCGACGCCCTGGAGGCCGTCGCCGCCCGGGGACGCGAGATGGCCCATGTCTCCGTCGACGACAACGGGTTGATGGCCGCGGTCTTCGCCCCGCTCGACGAGATCGAGCGGACGATCGAGGCGACCGACGGCTACGTCGTGGTCGCCAACAACAACAGCGCGCGGCAGGCGGTGATCGGCGGCGCCTCCGCGGCCGTGCGGGCGGCCGTCGACGCCCTGACCGCCGCCGGGCACACGGCGGTGTTGCTCCCGGTGAGCCACGCCTTCCACACCTCGATCGTCGCCCCGGCGGCCGAGCCGCTCAAGCGGGTGCTCGGCCGTCTGAACCTCGAGCCGCCGCACATCCCGGTCGTCGCCAACGTCGACGGCGAGTTCTACCCGAGCGGTCCCGCCGTCCTGCCGGAGATGATCGACATCCTCGGCCGCCAGGTCGCGTCGCCCGTGCAGTTCATCAGGGGCCTGCACACCCTGTACGAGGCGGGTGTTCGGGTGTTCGTCGAGGTCGGCCCGAAGCGGGCGCTCAACGGATTCGTCGAGGACGTGCTCGGCGACCACGAGGACGTCAGCAACCTCTACAGCAACCATCCCAAGGGCGGCGACGTGGTGACGTTCAACCAGGCGCTGTGCGGTCTGTATGCCGCCGGCCTCGGCGCGGCAACCGTCCCGGAAGCACCGGCCGGGACGCGGCCGGGGTCCGCTTCGGCGATGCCCGCCACCACCGTGCGCGCACCGGCCGCCGAGGCGGTCAGGTCCGCAGCCTCATCGGTCGCGTCGGCACCCTCGGTGCCGCCGGCCGCCCCGCCTGTCCACCGCGCCGACACGATCCGCGAGCTCGGCGAGCTGTTCGCCGCGGTCCTCGACCGCGGCTACGAGCTGTACGGCCGCGGCCGGCCGTCCGGCAACGGCGGCGCCGCCACCGACGAGCCGGTCGTCATCACCGGCGCCGCACTCGGCCTGCCCGGCACCAAGGAGGTCTTCGACGACGACAACATCGAGCGCCTGCTCGACGGCGAGTCGTTCATCGACGTGATCCCCGTCGACCTGCGCGAGGCGATCGTCGACAAGCACATCACCCGGCTCGTGAAGAACGAGGGCGGCGGCGGATCCTGGGAGGAGATCGGCTCCCAGCACGCCGTGATGAAGCTCGCCGGCCGAGCGGGGCACCTCGACCTCATCGAGCAGTTCGCGATCCCCGAGGCGCGGGCGCTGGCGCTCGACCCGGCGACGGAGCTGGCGATCGGCGCCGGGATCGACGCACTGCGCGACGCCGGCATCCCGCTGACGATGCGCTACAAGACGACGAGCACCGGGAGCAGGTTGCCGGAGGGCTGGTCGCTCCCGCCTTCAGTGCGCGACTCGACCGGCGTCATCTTCGCCTCCGCGTTCCCCGGCGCCGACCGGATGATCGAGGAGGTCACCCGCTATGAGCGCGACCGAGCCCGCCGGCGTCGCCTGCAGTCGCTCGAGCATCTGCGCAGCCGGATGGGGACCGACAACCCGGCGGCGCCCGAGCTCGACCACATGATCCACGAGCTGCGGGCCGACATCGAGGAGCACCGGTACGAGTTCGATCGACGCTTCCTGTTCAAGGCGCTCTCGATGGGGCATTCGCAGTTCGCCGAGCACATCGGGGCCCGCGGCCCGAACACGCAGCTCAACTCGGCCTGTGCGAGCACCACCCAGGCGGTTGCGGTCGCCGAAGACTGGATCCGTCTCGGTCGCTGCGAGCGGGTGATCATCATCGCCGGTGACGACGTCACCACCGACACGCTCATCGAATGGATAGGTGCGGGGTTCCTGTCGACCGGCGCCGCGGCGACCGACGAGGTGGTCGAAGAGGCGGCACTGCCTTTCGACAAGCGCCGACACGGGATGCTGCTCGGGATGGGCGGCGCCGCGATCATCGTCGAGAGCGCCGGGGCGGCCCGCGCCCGTGGCATCCGGCCGATCTGCGAGGTGCTGAGCACCGAGACCGCGAACAGCGCGTTCCACGGCAGCCGGCTCGATGTCACCCACATTCGCGACGTGATGGAGAACCTCGTCGGCAAGGCCGAGCAGCGGTGGGGCATCGACCGCCACGAGATCGCCCCGAAGACCGTGTTCGTCTCCCACGAGACCTACACGCCGGCCCGGGGCGGCAGCGCCCAGGCCGAGGTCGACGCGTTGCGCCACGTCTTCGGCACCAGTGCCGACCGCATCGTCGTCGCCAACACCAAGGGCTTCACCGGGCATGCGATGGGCGTCGGCATCGAGGACGTGCTCGCGGTCAAGGCGCTGGAGACCGGCATCGTCCCGCCGATCGCCAACGTCAAGGAGGTCGACCCCGAACTCGGTCATCTCAACCTGTCCAAAGGCGGCGCCTATCCGGTGACCTACGCCCTGCGGCTCGGCGCCGGGTTCGGCTCCCAGATCAGCATGTCGCTGAAGCGCTGGGTGGCGAGCCCCGACCGCTCGCGCCCCGAGCCGGACGAGCTCGGGTTCGCGTACCGCGTCGAGGATCGCACCGCGTGGGAGAGCTGGCTGCGCTCGATCAGCGGCTACGACTCGCCGGATCTCGAGGTCGACCACCGCGCCCTGCGGATTCGCGACGTCGGCCCGCCGGCCGGCGTGTCGGCACCGCCGCGCCCGGCGGTGGCCACCGCCCCGCCGGTCGTCGCCGGCGCACCGGTCGACGTGGCCAAGCCGCCCGCGCCGATCCCCGAACCCGCCCGGCCGGCGGCATCGGCGGCGCCCGCCGCCGCCCCGGCCCCCTCGGCGCCTGCCCCGGCGCCCGCCCCAGTCGCGGCGCCGGTCGCGGCGCCGGTTGGCGATCCGGTGGCGGAGGTGGTGTTGGGGATCGTCGCCGAGCAGACGGGGTACCCGTCGGACATGTTGGATGTCGAGTTGGATCTGGAGGCGGATCTGGGGATCGACACGGTGAAGCAGGCCGAGACGTTCGCCGCGATCCGGGAGCGGTACGGGATCGAGCGCGACGACAACCTGTCGCTGCGCGACTACCCGACGCTGGCGTCGGTGATCGGCTTCGTCCACGAGCGGGCGACCGGGCT
>JBFGCT010000131.1:0-11491 GCA_041581055.1 Ilumatobacteraceae bacterium
GAGCTGAGGTACGTGCCGTTGACGAACACGTCGAAGTCCGCGCTGGCCTCGCTCGCCTCCCGATCGTCGGTGACCGCTCGGTAGGCGCACGCCGAGAGATCGACGCCGAGCCGGGCGCGGGTCGCGTCGGTGTCGACCGGGACAGGGCCCAGCAGGGTCACGTCGTGGTCCGTGCCCAGCGCCTGGGCGATGCTGCCGTCGACCTGCTCGCCGCCGCCGAGCGTCGACCAGTAGAGGTCGTACACCGCGACGCTCAACCGGTCGCTCACCGGTCGACTCGTTCGGCGTCGACGAGGGGATCGGGGGTCGAGTCGCCGGCCTCGGCGGGCGGGGCCCACTTGTCGACCTCCCACGCCATCAACGACCGGCGCGTGACGACGCGGCGCGTCGACCACCGATCGACCAGCACGCCGGGCAACGCCGCGGCATATCCCCTGGCGACACCCCAACGATGGGCGAACGCGGCGCGGTCGGGCAGGCGGGCGGTGAGCGGGCGCCGGACGAAGTTCGCCAGGAACGACACGACGAGCCGCCGGAGCTCCCCCAACCCGGCGCGCCACGCGACGCGCGCCGGCGCGTTCTTGGCCAGGGTCAGCAGCCGGTTGCGCTCGGTGTAGTGGTTGAACACCGCCGACCCCTGCCCGGCGGACGCGCCGTGCCGGTGCCGGATGACCGAGTTCGGCGCGTACCGGTACCGCCAGCCGCGCAGCCGGCCCCGCCACGCGAGATCGGTGTCCTCGTAGTAGAGGAAGAACCGCTCGTCGAACAACCCGACGTCGTCGAGGTACGACCGGCGGAGGAGCACCGCGCCGCCACACCAGGCGAAGACGTCGGCCTCGTCGTCGTACTGCCCGCGATCGACCTCGAGAAAGCCGCGGTCGCCGCCATAGCCGCCGCGGAACAGGTTCGACCCGACGTTGTTGACCACGTCGAACGGCTCGGCCGGGATCTCGATCTCGACCCACTGCGGCTCGGGTCCGACGTCGACCGTGCGCTCCTCCCGGTCGGAGCGGACCGACACCCGGCGCGGCTCTGGACACGACAGCCTGACCGCCAGCGTGGATGGGGCGGCGCCGTCGGAGACGACGCGCAGCGCGCCCGTGCCGGTCGTCCAACGGGCGATCTCCTCGCCGTGCTCGGGCGCCGGCGGCTCGGCCCCGTAGAAGTGCTCGTCGAACACGAGCCGCTCGTCGACGCGCTCGCCGTCGAGCCGCACCCCGGTGACGCGCACGCCGAACAGCCGGGTGTCCTTGCCGCCGAGCCGGGTGACCGGGCGGACAGCGAGGTCGACGCCGTGGAACCGCTCGGCGAAGAGCAGCTTGGCGTTGACCGCGCCGATGCCGTCGGACCGCTCGGCGACCGCGGTCAGCGCCTTCAACCACCCGGGGTCGACGGTCGCGTCGTTGTTGACCAGCGCGACGTACTCGTGGTCGCCCGGCAGCCTCATCCCGAGGTTGCAGCCGCCGGCGAAGCCGAGGTTGGCGAGCGGCTCGAGCACCCGGACCGAGCGGTAGCGGGCGTCGGTCGCGAGGCGGTGGACGACGTCGTCGAGCGACCCGTTGTCGACGAGGACCAGGTCGAGCCGCTCCGCCGGCCAGTCGGTGGCGAGCAACGAGTCCAGACAGTCGAGCGTCATCTGCCCGCCGTCGAAGTTGAGCACGACGACCCTGACGAGCGGGGCCGGCGGGTCGGAGGCGGAGGCGGGGTCGTTCATCGGTGGCGTCGGCCGCGGCTGACGAGCGGGGCCGGCGGGTCGGAGGCGGAGGCGTGGTCGTTCATCGGTGGGGTCGGCCGCGGCTGACGAGCGGGTCAGCGGGCCGGGAAGCGGCGAATCGTACCGGGTGGGAGGTGGTCGACGGCGCCCAACCACGACAGCACGGCGGCCGCCAGGTCGTCGATCGACCACGCCGCGTCGGGCTCGGGGCGCCCGGCGTCGTCGGCGGGCGGGATGACCGCGATCGGCGGGCCGTCCTGGCCGCGCCGGCGCACGCCGCGGGCGGTCTCCTCGTCGGCCACGATCACCGACCGGGCCCGGTCGAGGAGGGGTTGCGGCAACTCGTGGTCGCCGAGCCACAGGTGACACGGCGCCGTCGCCGCCAGCTCCCGCGTCGCCCGGGCCGTCCCCGGCGCGGCGCCGACGAACGCCACGATGTCGTCGAAGTCCCACCGCTTGACGTACCGGCCCAGCGCCCCGACCGGGTTGCGGCCGGGGCCGGCGCCGGTCGGCTCGGCGACATCGGAGCGGTCGACGAGCTCGTCGATCCGCGGCGCCGACGGCGAGCGGCGCAGCGCGGCCGCCAGATCCCCGCCGACGCGGTCGGTCTCCCCCGCCGGCCCGGCGAGCGCCAGCCGGCGCTCGGGCGGACGGACGGCGCTGGGCCACCGCGGGCCGAGGTCGGCGAGCGCGGCGATCGTGTCGGCCGCCGCCCGCTCCCACGTGAACCGCTCGACCGATCGGCGGGCCGCCGCGGCGAGCACGGCGCGGTGGTCCTCGTCGCCGACGCCGCGATCGACGGCGCGGGCGATCGAGGCCGGGTCGCCCGGGTCGAACCACGCCGCCGGCTCGTCGAGCACCTCGGGGAGCGACGAGGTACCCGCGCAGATCGCCGGACAGCCGCACGCCGCCGCCTCGAGGACCGGCAGGCCGAACCCCTCGTCGAACGACGGCAGGACCGCCAGCCGGGCCCGCTGGAGGAGCGCCACCATCTCGTCGTCGGTCACCCGCCCGGTGAACACCACGTCGTCGAGCACCCCGACCTCGGAGGCGATCGCCCGCCACCGCTGGAGCACCGCCGCGGAGACGGCGGTGGCGATCACGAGCCGGGTCGAGCGTCCGATCTCCGGGTCGAGCATCGACCAGGCGCGCAGCAGGCCCTCGGTGTTCTTGCGCTCGTCGCCACCGGTGACGGCGACGACGTGCTGGCGATCGTCGCCCGCCATGATCCGCTGCGGCCAGGGGACGTCGCGCGCGGCGGCGGGGGCGAACCGCTCGTCGACACCGGCGCCGATCACCCGCATCCGAGCGGGCGGGTAGCGAAGGGCCGCGGCCGCCGTGTCGAGCGAGAACTGCGAGATCGCGAGCAGTGCGTCGACCGTGCGGGCCAGCGGCGCACGGACCCGGGCGAGCGCCCGCGCGTTCGGATCGCGCAGGTAGCGCTCGGGATTCCGGTACGGGATGACGTCGTACATGACGGCGGCGACCGGCAGACCGGCGGCGGTGACCGCCGCCGGGATCGGGTCGAGGGAGACCGGGTGGAGCATCAGCTGCGTGGCGAGGTACCACGTCGCGGGGCGGGCGTGGTCGCGGACGGCGTCCGGGCCCCAGGGCCGCAGCTCGGCGCCGGGGGCGACCTGGCGCGCCCGCTCGGCCTCGACCTCGCTCCCGTAGAGCCCGACGACCGGGGCGCCGATCCGGTCGAGCCCGCCGAGCAACCCGGCGGTGTACCGCCCGATGCCGCGGTCGCGCGCCGTCGGGTGGTCGACCGGGCGAACGTCGACCAGCAGCGCCGCGACCGTGGCCGCCGCGCTCACGTCGGCTCGGGCGCCGCCGGCGGGTCGGTCAGCGCCTCGAGCCGCGCCAGCTGCCGCTCGATCACCTGCGCCGCGCCGATCGCCGTGTCGGTGTCGAGGCGGAGTCGCTCGGCGTACCCGAGGAACAGCGGGAGCGCCTCGGCGGCGCCGGACCGCACGTCGTGGTTGAGCTCGAGCAGCACGGCACGCTGGGCCTCGGCCGTCTCGGCGAGTCGGTCGACGCTGTCCTTGATCGCCACGACGCTGTGATTGAGCACGCCGAGCGCATGGCCGAGGACCTGCGACTCGTGGAGCGCCGAGTGGTTTCTCGCCAGCGCCATCTCCCGGAGCTCGGCCACCTCGCGGGCGATCTCGTCGAGCCGGTCGCCGCGCAGCCGACCCACGATGCCCCGCAGTGATGCCATGCCGGGGAGCCTACAGAAACACCGGCGGCGGGCTCCGGGCCGCGGCGGGACGTCGGTAGAGTCGCCCGATGCCGCTGCCAGCATCGATCGGGAACCTGGCCGAGCACATCCCGCCGGGCGTGCGCGACACGCTGCGGCCGCTCGCCAGACGTCTCGGCGTCGCCGCCCCGGAGGGCCACTGGTCCGAGCAGCTCAGCCCGCCATGGGCGCGCTACAAGCGGCGCCACCGTGACCGCTGGTGCAACATCTGCCACTGGTCGGGATCGGCGTTCGAGGGCCACGCCCACACCGAGTCCGCCGGGTGTCCCCAGTGCGGTTCGATCTCCCGCGACCGGTTCCTGCTCTGGAGCTGCACGTCGCGCACCCCGAGCCTCGCCGGCCGGCGGGTGCTCGAGACCAGCCCGCGCCTCGGCGACGACTACCGGGCGTTCATGCGGCGCTGGTTCTCCTACCGCACCAGCGACTTCGACCTCAGCATGCACCAGGGCGACGTTCAACTCGACCTCCAGGACATCGACCTCCCCGACGCGTCGGTCGACATCGTGCTCACCCCGCACGTGCTCGAGCACGTGCCCGACACCGACCGGGCGATCGCCGAGCTCCACCGGGTCATCGCCCCGGGCGGGCGGATGTACCTGCAGGTCCCGGTCGAGTACGGCGCGACGCGCGCCCCCGCCGAGCCCGAGTTCCACGCCGACAACACGCCGGTGTTCTGGAACTTCGGATGGGATCTCACCGACCGGCTGCGGGCCGGCGGCTTCGAGACGACCGTGCTCGTCACCGCCGCGTTCGCCGAGATGCTGCGGCGCGAGCGCCCGGCGCCCGACACCCGCGGCACGGAGTTCCATCTCGACTCGATGATCGAGCACGCCCGCCCGCAGGATCTCACGGTCGGCGCGTCCGAGCGGGAGACCAGCCTGATGGGGTTCGAGCCCGCGTATCAGTTCGTCACGTGGGAGTGCCTGCGTCACTAGCGGTGCGGCGGCCCGAGCGGGTCGGGCGGGCGCGCCGCCCGAGGCGATGGCGTAGACACATCCCGATCATCGCCAGGCCGAGGCGGGTGGCGGCGACCCGGTCGCCGGTCACCGAGCTCTGGCCGACGCGCTGGAGGTAGTTGACCGGCACCTGCACCAGCGGGATCCGCCGTTCGCAGGCGAGCAACATCATCTCGTAGCCGAACGCCGAGCCGTTCTCCGAGAAGTGCGGTTCCAGCTCGTCGACCGCGGCGCGCGACAGCACCCGGAACGTGCAGCCCACGTCGGAGAGGTAGACCGTGTTGAACAGCACCTCGGTGAGCTTGGCCACCGCCCAGTTCCCCCATTTGAGGAAGCTGCCCATGTTGGCCCCGCTCCAGATGAACGTCTGCACCGTGCGCGACCCGAACGCCACCTCGACGTCGCTCGTGAACGGCAGCAGCTTGAGCACGTCGCTCGGGTCGAACGTGCCGTCGGGCTCGCAGACGCACACGAGATCGGCCGATCGGGTCTCGGCGAGGCCGCGCCGGATCGCCGCGCCGTAGCCCTGGAGCGGTTCGAACACCTCGCGCGCCGCCGTCGTGGCGACCGCCGGCGACGTGTCGGGGTGGGCGTTGTTGTTGACGACGACGATGTCGTCGACGATGCCGAGCGCGTTGAACCGCCGGATGCAGTCCGTGATGCTGCTCGCCTCGTTGTAGGTCGGCAGCACCACCGCGAGCGTTTGTCCGTTCCACATGGTCGAGCGTCCTGTCAGTCGGCCACCGCGGCGGGGGCCGGGCCAGGAAGGTACAGCGCAAACCCGCCGATCTCCTCCCGGCGGTACGCGTCGACCGGGAGCCACAGCCGGTCGGGGCGCTCGTTGTCGAGGCGGAACACGAACGCCACGGTCTCGGGCGGCGACGCCTCCACGATCCGCTGGCGCTCCGGGAAGCGGACCGGCCAGTCGGGCGTGACCGCCGCGACGAGCCGCCGGTCGCCGGCGAACTCGATCGGCAGCACACCCCAGTAGCTCCCGGCGATCCGGTCGATTCCGGCGTCGTCGAGCCGGCCGACGATCTCGGCGATCGCGTCGTTCGGCCCGCCGTCGGAGCGGTCGACCAGGGGCCCGACCCCGGGGAGGACGAACCCGACGAGCCACACCGCCAGCACACCACCCGCGGCGACGACGGCCCGCCCGGACGTGTGCCCCATCAGCTCATCGACGCCGACCGCCATCGCGAGCACGATGAACGGGTACGTGATCACGCCGTACCGCCCGTCGGCGGCGTAGATCAGGTTCTCGAAGATCGCCATGATCGGGAAGGCGGCGACGATGACGAGGGGGAGCAGGAACCGGCTGCGGGCGGCGCCCTGCCGGACGAGGGCGACCAGCCCGAAGGCGGTCAACGCCAGCAGCCCGGCGTACAGCAGCGGGCCGATGACCGCGTTGACCTCCCAGGCGAGCGAGTCGTCGCGGAGGCCGAACGCGCGGGGCAGCAGGTCGACCCCGAACGTCCTGAGCCGGTCGACGTAGGTGTCCTCCAGGTCGACGGGCGGTTCGAGCGACGGCAAGCCGTTGACCGCGTTCCACAGCAGGAACGGCCCGCACCCGACGGCGCCGCCCCCGATCACCCACGACCACGCCGCCGGCCGGCGCCTGACCAGCAGCACGGCGACCACCATCGGAACGAGCGTCGCGAGGTACATCGGGTGCAGCCAGAAGCCGAACCCGGCGGCCGCTCCGAACAGCCCCAACGTCGGGCCGGGCGTGCCCTCGACGTCGATGATCCGGCCGGCCAGGAAGAACGCGACGACGGTCACCAGCATCCCCGACGAGTAGGCGACGTAGGCGGTGACCGAGAGCAGCAGCATCCCGCCCGGCGTGATCCACAGCAGCGCGGCGGCGATCAGCCCGACCCGGCGGCGACGAAGTCGGGCGCCGATCACCGCGACCATCGCCCCGGCGACGACCCAGAACAACGTGCTCAGCAGCTTCAGCGAGAGGATGTGGGCGCCGAACACGGCGACGAGCGGGGCGTAGAGGTAGGCCTCGAACGGCAGCGTGTAGACGGCGCCGCCGAGGACGACCGGCAGGTCGCCGTCGAGGATGGCGAAGCTCTGGATCCCGGTGTAGGCCTCGTCGCCGTTCAACTCGCCAGCGGGTGAGCGCAGCACGATGGCCCGCACGACGACGCCGGCCAGCAGGGCGAGCGCGGCGAGCGCGGTCCACCGCCGGCTCGACGGGCTGCGGAGCACCGACGCGGCCGACCAGACGTCGCGCGACGCGGTCAGCTCGCCGGCGCGCTCGGCCGCCAGCGAGCCGACGTCGCCGACGACCACCTCCACCCCCGCCCGCCGGGCCGAGTCGACGTCGAGCCCGCCGGACGGGCCGGTGATGAACGTCACCCGGTCGCGGGGGTGCGTCCTGGCGTGTTCGATCGCCGCCGCCAGGCCGCGGCGGCGGGCCCGGGCCGAGCCCGAGCGGTCGACCCAGGCGACCCGCGCCGTCGCCAGCCGGTCGCGCGCCGCCCTCGCCCCGGCCGCCGAGTCCGGGCGAGCCGGCTGCCCCGCCAGCCGGTCGTCCCAGACGGAGCGGAACGCCTCGTACGACGCGTGCGGGTCGGCGTCCTGCCCGGCCCCGCCGAGCCCGTGGTGGTGGACGACGGGCACGTCGACGACCAGGCGCGAGCGCTGCCCCTCGGACTCGACGCGCAACGCGTAGTCGACGTCCTCGAAGAACGCCGGGTGGTAGCGGGCGTCGAAGCCGCCCCGCGCCAGGTGCTCGCCGCGGCGCACCAGCCAGCACGCGGCCGACACGTAGTCGACGTCGCGGGCGAACAGCTGCGTCGCGTCGCCGGTCATCATGTCGCGGCCGGCGACCGCGCCGGTCCAGCCGTCGGGGTAGACGACGCGGCCGGCCTCCTGGATCGTGCCGTCGGGGTTCATCAGCACCGGGCCGGCGATGGCGACGACCGGGTCGTCGAGCGCGGCGGCCAGCGGCGCCAGCCAGCCGTCGTCGACGATGACGTCGGGGTTGAGGAAGCACACGAGCTCTCCGCTCGTCAGCGAGACGCCGAGGTCGTTGCCGCCGCCGAAGCCGAGGTTGCCGGGCGGCGTGACCAGCCGCACGCCGGCGCTCCGCGACCGCAGGAGATCCCCCGAGGCGGGCCGGCCGGCAGCCGGATTGTCGACGACGACGACCTCGAACGGTAGCCGGGTGTTATCGGCCAGCGCGGCCAGCGCGTCGAGGATCACGGGACCGGTGCCGAACGTGACGATGATGATCGAGACCAGCGGGTCGGGCGAGCTCGCGATCCGCACGTCCGGCGCGCCCGCCGCGGTGACCTCGTCGGCGATGCCCGCCCGGCCGGCCTCCCCCACGCGCGGGGCCGGTGCGTTCAGCTCGGCCATCCTCAGCTCTGGTGAACGGTGGTGTTGATCCGCCACGTGACCGGCATGTGGAGCAGCCCGGCGTCGTTGGTGGCGTACTGGCGCACCTCGAACCGGAACCCGCGCTCCCAGTGGTCGTACTCGTGCACCTCGGCCTGGTCGGTGAGCGAGACCGACAGGACGTAGACCCCCTCCAGCAACGGCAGCGCGTCGATCGCCAACTCGACCGCTCCCTTGCCGCGGATCGTCCCGATCGTCTTGTGGGCGAGCCGCGTGCTGGTGCCCCAGACCAGATTGCCGTGGACCGTGTCGATGCGGAAACCGAACACGACGTCTTGGAGCGGTTGGTGGGCGTCGAACTCGAGGCGCAGCGTCGCCGGTTTGAGGGTGGTCAGGAGCGGGGCCGGCTGGCCGGCGTCGTCGACGAAGCCGGCGGCGGTGATCTCGGCCTCCAGGCTCCCCCAGCGCTCGCCCAGGTCCGCCTCGACCCGCTCGCCCTCGTGACTGTCACCGCGGTAGCGGGTGATGATGGCCGGGGCGGGACCGAGTTCGACGAGCTGACCGTGGTCGAGCCACGCCACCTGCTCGCACAGCTGCTCGACCTGGGCGAGGCCGTGGCTGACGAAGACGATCGTGCGGCCGTCGCGGCGGAACTCCTCGATCTTCTCCGCGCAGCGGCGCTGGAAGGTCTCGTCGCCGACCGAGAGGACCTCGTCGATCAGCAGCACATCGGGCTCGACGTTGGCGGCGACCGCGAACCCCAGCCGCACGAACATGCCCGAGGAGTAGTTCTTCACCGGCGTGTCGATGAACTCCTCGAGCCCGGCGAACTCGACGATGGCGTCGAACTTGTTCTCGATCTCGCGCTTGCTCAGCCCGAGGATCGCCCCGTTCAGGTACACGTTCTCGCGGCCGCTCAGCTCGATGTGGAACCCGGCGCCGAGCTCGAGCAGCGCCGAGATGCGCCCGACGTGGCTGATGTTTCCCCGGTCGGGGCGGAGGATGCCGGCCAGGCACTTGAGGAGCGTGCTCTTGCCCGAACCGTTGGCCCCGATGATGCCGAACGTCTGCCCGGACGCGACCTCGAAGTCGACGCCCTTGAGCGCCCAGAACTCCTCGTACTGGGCGCGGCGGCCCTTGAGGATGGTCGCCTTCAGGTACTGGTTCTTCTCCTGGTAGAGCCGGAAGCTCTTCCACAGGTTCTCGACGACGACGGCATTGTCGGGCATGGGGCCACCAGTCTGACCGATTCAGCGCCGGTTCCGACCACATCTCATCGAAATTCGCCGTTCGCCGCCATGGCCTGGCAACGGTCACGACGGAGCCCGATGCCGTGCGGATAGCCTCCGGACGCTGCCCATGAGTGCCGTGATGAGCGTCGTCAGCAACCGAGAACTGCTGTGGAACTTCACCCTGCGCGAGCTGCGGACGAAGTACCGCCGCTCCCTTCTCGGCTGGACCTGGTCGATGCTCAACCCGCTGGCGACGGTGGCGATCTACTGGTTCGTGTTCGGCGTCATCTTCAGCAGCCCCGCGCCGACCGGCCACCCGAGCGGGCTCGACAACTTCGCGCTGTGGTTGGTGAGCGGCCTCATCCCGTGGAGCTTCTTCGCCCTGATCTGCAACCTCGGCCTCGGCTCGATCACCGCCAACGCCGGTCTCGTGCGGCGGGTCGCGTTCCCCCGCGAGGTTCTCGTCTTCGCCAACGTGCTGCACGCCTGCGTCCAGTTCGCGATCGAGATGACGCTGGTCTGCGTCATCCTGTTGGTCGCCGGCAGCCCGCTGCTCCCCTGGCTCCCGGTGATCGTGTTCACCGGCGCGCTGCTCGCCGTGTTCGGCGCCGGGTTCGCGCTGGCCCTGAGCGCGCTCGCCGTCTACTTCCGCGACATGTCGTACCTCTGGGCGATCGCCATCCAGGTGTGGTTCTTCGCCACGCCGATCATCTACCCGCCCGGCCTCGTCGCCACCAACCCCGACATCCCGAGCTGGGCCAACCGGGCCCTCGAGCTCAACCCGATGGCCGCCTTCGCCCGCGTGTTCCGCCGGCTGGTCTACGACGGCCGTGCGCCCGGACTCGTCACCATGGGCGGCGTCGCCCTGACGAGCTTCGTGACGCTCGCGCTCGGTTGGGCGCTGTTCCTGCGCCTCGCCCCGCGCTTCGCGGAAGAGGTCTGAGCGCGCTCAACCCGGCGCCTGCTCCTCCAGCCAGCGGCGCTTCCACCGCGGCAGTTGGTCGCGGTCCCAGTTGGCGATCATCGCGTCGGCGTGCTCGCGGTAATAGCGATCCTCCGCGGACAGGTCGTCGGCGTCGAGGTACCACGGCAGGTGGCGGGCGACGTACGGCGGGCCGGTGCGCAGGGCACGAGACTCGTCGTGACGCCGGTCGAGCGGCCGGTAGAGGGCGAACGTGGTGTCGATGTCGGCGCGGAACACCCCGGGCTCGACCTCGTCGCGCCAGAAGCGGAGCTCCCACTCGCGCACGTCGCCGGCCAGCGGGTACGACGAGGGCAGGTCGTCGATGCGCAGCCCGAAGCCGACCTTGTCCACGTCGGGGTGCCGGTCGAGCAGCTCCCGGAAGCGGGCGACCGCGTCGGGCGGGCACCCGGGGTCGGGGACGACGTCGGGATCGCTGATCACCAGGTGCCGGCCGTGGGCGACGCGCTGCGCCGTGCCCGACAACCAGGGCGAGCGATGGCCGAGGTTGCGATCGAGGCGCACGACATGGTGCGCCGTCGACGCGAGATAGTCGAGCAGGGGCGGGTAGGTCGACGCGTTGTCGATCAGCCAGATCTCCTGGTGGCCGGCCCCCTCGAGCCAGTCGACCAGCTGCCGCAGCGGCGTCACCCGATCGCGGACGGGGATGAGGACCGGGACGTCGGCGCTCATCGCCGGCGTCGCCCCAGGCTCCGGCGGGCGGCCGCGTACAGTCGACGCGGCGCGGCGAGGAGCCGCCAGGACTTCGTGCGCTCGATCGCGTCCAACTCGGCGGCGAGCTCGACCGCCCGCTGCCGGCACGCCGCCAGCTGCCGCTCGGCGGCGACCTGGGCGGTGACCGCGTCCTCCATCCACGCCATCACCTCCAGCACCCGCAGCCGAAGGCGCTCGTTGTCGGCGTCGAGACGCTCGACCAGGTCGAGCAACGCGCCGACGTCGGGCACGTCGGGCACGTCGGGCACGTCGGGCACGTCGGGCACGTCGGGCACGTCGGGC
>JBFGCT010000132.1:0-11413 GCA_041581055.1 Ilumatobacteraceae bacterium
CGCGATCAGTCGTCGCCCCGGAAGTGGGGCGTCTCGTGACCCTCGCGGGTCTGGCGGGCAATGGTCTCTTCTTCGTCGAGCAGCTTCTCGAGCTCGGGATCGGCGTCCTTGATGAGGGGCTGCGTCTCGGGCTCGGGCACCTGATCGCGCCGGCGGGCAGCGGACGACACGACCTTGCGGGGCCCGTCGTCGGCGGTCTGGCCGGACGTCTCGCCGACGGCCATGGCGGCCTCACGGGCGATCTTGTCCTCGTTGGCGGACTTGTACGGGAGGATGTCGCCCTTGTAGAGCCACACCTTCACACCCACGCGCGCGTTCGCCGTCTTGGCCTCCCCGAACCCGTAGTCGATGTCGGCGCGCAGCGTGTGCAGCGGGACGCGACCCTCGCGGTACCACTCGGTACGACTCATCTCGGCGCCGCCGAGGCGACCCGAGCACTGCACCCGGATGCCGAGGGCACCGGCGCGCTGGGCGTTCTGGACCGCGCGCTTCATCGCTCGACGGAACGCGATCCGGTTGGCGAGCTGGTCGGCGACACCCTGCGCGATCAGCGCGGCGTCGAGCTCGGGGGTCTTGATCTCGACGATGTTGAGCTGGATCTTCGGGTTGCCGGTGATGTCGGTGATCATCTTGCGCAGCTCGTCGGCCTGCGCGCCGCGGCGACCGATGACGATGCCCGGGCGGGCGGTGTGCACATCGACGCGGAGCTTGTCACGCGTGCGCTCGATCTCGATGCGGCTGATCGCCGCCGATTCGAGCTGCGTCATGATCTTCTCGCGGATCTTCCAATCCTCGGTGAGGTAGTCCTTGTACTCGCGCTCGCTGAACCAACGCGACTTCCAGTCGGTCGTGATGCCGAGGCGGAACCCGTACGGGTTGATCTTCTGGCCCATTATTTGTCGTCCTCTTCGTCGGCCCGCTGGTTCTCCTCATCGGACGGTGGCTCGTCGCTTGCGCTTCCCTCGCCACCGGTTGTCTGGTCGGCCTCATCGCCGGCCGATCCCGTGCCACCGTCGGCCTTGTTGGCGCCGGGCTTGGAGAAGCCGGCGGCTTCGGCGGACTCGACGGAGTCGAACCACACTTCGGCCTTGGTCGCCTTGTAGTAGCGGGTGCCGGGCTCGTGGTAGAGCATCGACCCCACGTTGCCCTTGATCTCGTGGCCCGCCGGCGCCTCGCCGACGTCCTCGAGCGGTTCGACGCCGCCGGGCCACTGGGCCGCGACAACCGACTCGGCCTTTTCGATCGACTCGGCCTTTTCGATCGACTCGGCCTCGGAGCCGGTCGCGGCTGCACCCTTCGGGTCGGCCGAGTCGCCAGCCTCGTCGCTGGCGCTTCCCTCGGCGGCCGCGCTGGTCTCGGCGGCGGCTTCGTCCTTGCCGCGGCTGCGGGCGACGCGGGCGCGGCGGCTGGCGGCGGAGGACTGCGGGCGGCCGCGACCGGCGGCCCCGCCGGCGCGTTCCTCGCGGGCCTGGACGATGGCGAGGCGATCGTCGCTCATCCGGCCGACGATGACGGTGATGTGGCAGCTGCGCTTGTTGATGCGCGACGCCCGGCCCCGGGCCCGAGGGCGGAACCGCTTGAGCGTCGGCCCCTCGTCGGCGAAGCAGGCGACGACGTAGAGCTCTTCGGCGTCCTGGAGATCGTTGTTGACGGCGTTGGCGACGGCGCTGGCGAGCACCTTGCGGACGTCGTGGGCGATGTGCCGCTCGGTGAACTGGAGCCGCTGGTCGGCGGTCCGCACGTCGACCCCGCGGATCAGGTCGAGCACCTCGCGGGCCTTGGACGCCGACGCGCGCACGTACTTGGCGGTGGCCTTCGTGCCGGAACGCTCGCCGACGACGTACGACTTCTCGTTGAGCTTCGGACCGGTCATCAGCGTCGCGCCCCGCGCTCTTGGCCGGCGTGGAACTTGAACGTCCGGGTCGGGCTGAACTCTCCGAGCTTGTGGCCGACCATCGACTCGGTCACGTAGACCGGGACGTGCTTGCGGCCGTCGTGGACGGCGATCGTGTGGCCGACCATGTCGGGGATGATCGTGGAGCGGCGCGACCAGGTCTTGACGACCTTGCGCTCTCCGGCGGCATTCTGGTCGTCGATCTTCCTGAGCAGGTGCTCGTCGACGAACGGGCCCTTCTTGAGACTGCGAGACATGCGGTTCAATACCTCTCTGATTGGCCGGGCCGCGTCAGCGGCGACCCCGACCGGAGCGCCGGCGACGGATGATGAGCTGCTGGCTGGACTTCTTCTTGTTGCGGGTGCGGCCCTCGGGCTGGCCCCACGGGGACACGGCCGGACGGCCGCCGGATGTCCGGCCCTCGCCGCCGCCGAGCGGGTGGTCGACCGGGTTCATCGCCACGCCGCGGGTCTGCGGGCGCTTGCCCTTCCACCGGTTGCGGCCGGCCTTGCCGATCTTGATCAGCTCGTGCTCGGAGTTGCCGACCTCGCCGACGGTCGCCCGGCAGTCGATCAGCACGCGGCGCATCTCGGTGGAGGGCATGCGCAGCGTGGCGTGGTCGCCGTCCTTGGCGACGAGCTGCACGGCGATACCGGCCGAGCGGCCGATCTTGCCGCCCTGTCCCGGACGCAACTCGACGTTGTGCACGACGGTGCCGACCGGGATGTAGCGCAGCTCCATCGCGTTGCCAGGCTTGATGTCCGAGCCGTGGCCGCTCTGCACGACGTCGCCGACCCCGAGGCCGCGCGGGGCGAGGATGTAGGCCTTCTCGCCGTCGTGGTAGTGCAGCAGCGCGATGCGGCACGTGCGGTTCGGGTCGTACTCGATGGCGGCGACCTTCGCCGGCACGCCGTCCTTGACCCGCTTGAAGTCGATGATCCGGTACTGCTGCTTGTGACCGCCGCCACGGTGACGCGACGTCTTGCGGCCGTAGCTGTTGCGACCACCGGTCTTGTTCTTGCGCGCCAGGAGCGACTTCTCCGGCGTCGACTTGGTGATGTCGGCGAAGTCCGAGCTGGTCTGGAAGCGCCGGCCGGGGCTGGTGGGCTTGCGGGAACGAATGGCCATGATGCGCTCAGTTCTCGAACAGCGGGATCTCGCCCGCCGCCAGGGTGACGATGGCCCGCTTCGTGTCGGGCGTGGTGCCGACGCGGTTGGTCCCACGGGTGCGCTTGCGCTTCCCGTTGCGGTTGAGCGTGTTGACCTTGAGCACCTCGACCCCCCAGATCGACTCGACGGCGTCGCGGATCTCGGGCTTGGAGGCGGAGGGGTGCACGCGGAACGTGTACACGCCCTCCTCGATCAGCGCGTAGCTCTTCTCCGACACGATCGGGGCGATGATGATGTCGCGGGGGTCTTTCATGACTCGTCCTTGTCGGTTGCCGTGTCGCCTGCCGTGTCGGCGGAGTCAGCGGGGGTGCCTGGCGCGGTGAAGCCGGCGGCTTCGGCCGACTCGGCGGTGTCGAACCACACCTCGGCCTTGGTCGTCTTGTAGTAGCGGCTCCCCGGCACGTGGTAGCGCATCGAGTCGGCATTGCCCTTGATCTCGTGGCCGGCCGGCGCCTCGCCGGCGTCTTCCAGCGGCTGGGCCGACCCGGGGTACTCGCCGGCGACGACGTCGGAGGAGGAGGAGGAGGAGGAGGAATCGCCGGTGTCGGCCGGGTCGGCGGGCGCCGCCGGAGCGCCCGACGCAGCCGAGGACGCGGCCTGGCCGCTGGGAAGGGTCGCCTTGGTGAAGACGATCCAGTCGTTGCAGAGCACGTCGTAGGCGTTGAGCTCGGAGACGTCGATCACCTGCACGGCAGGCAGATTGCGGAAGCTCAGGGCCGCCGCGGCGTCATCCGGCCCGAGGACGATCAGCGCCGTGCCCTCGATGCCCAGCGTGCCGAGCGCCCGCTTGGCGTCCTTGGTCTTCGGGCTGTCGATGCCCCAGGACTCGACCACGATGATCTTGTCGTCGTGGGCCCGGTCGGACAGCGCCGACCGCAGCGCCGCCTTGATCATCTTCTTCGGGGTCTTCTGGTCGTACTTGCGGGGCTTGGGCCCGTGCGCCACGCCCCCGCCGGTGAACTGCGGCGAGCGGATCGAGCCCTGGCGGGCGTTGCCGGTGCCCTTCTGGCGGTACGGCTTGGCGCCGCCGCCGCGCACGTCGGAGCGGGTCTTGGTGCTCTGCGTGCCCGAGCGCCGGGCGGCGAGCTGCGCGGTGACGACCTGGTGCATCAGCGGCACGTTCGGCTGGACACCGAACATCGACTCGTCGAGCTCGACCGTGCCGGCGTCCTTGCCGGCGGGGTTCTTCATCGTCAGCGAGGCCATCGTCAGGCTCCCTTCCCCGCCAGCTTCACGGCGTTGCGCACGACGACGACGCCGCCGGCCGGACCGGGAACCGCGCCCTTGACGAGCAGCACGTTGCGATCGGCGTCGGACTCGACGACCTCGAGGTTCTGCGTCGTGACCTGCGCGTGGCCCATGTGGCCGGCCATCTTCATGCCTTTGAAGACCCGGGCGGGAAAGGCGCAGGAGCCGATCGCGCCGGGCTTGCGATGGCTCTTGTGGTTGCCGTGCGACGCCGGCTGGCCCTTGAAGTTGTGGCGCTTCATCACGCCGGCGAACCCCTTGCCCCGGCTGGTGCCGGTGACGTCGACCTTGGAGCCCGACGGGATCTGCTCGACCGTGATCTCCTGGCCGACCTCGAAGCCGTCGACCGAGTCGAGGCGCAGCTCGATGAGCCGCCTGCCCGGGGCGACGCCCGCCTTCGCGTAGTGACCGGCCACCGGCTGGGTCAGCTTCTTCGCGTCGCGGTGACCGTACGTGACCTGCAGGGCGTTGTACCCGTCCCGCTCGTCGGTCTTGATCTGAACGATGCGCATGGGATCGACGCGCACGACGGTGACCGGGACGACCTTGTCGTCCACCCACGTCTGCGTCATGCCGACCTTCTCGCCGACGATCGCTTGTTGTGCCATGAGGCGTTCCTTCTCGTTGTCCAAACCCCTCGCGCACCGGATGGTGCGGGGGGCTCTCCACGCAAAAGCTCCGCCGTCCGGGTTTCCACGGACACGCGGAGCTTGAAACTCTGGGTTGCCCGGCGGTTCCAGGCCCCAACGGTGTGGGCGGCCTACCAGGACATCGGTTGCACAGTGTGTTGGCGCCCGGAATGCCTTCCGAATGCAGCGAGCTAATGCTATGAGCGCCGACCGACCCTTCCAACCTCGCCCGCCGCGCGACGGGCGATCGCTCGGCCTACTTGATCGTGAAGTCGGCGACGTGCGTGGTGCCGTCGACGAACTTGACGACGAGCTGGCGACATGTGCCGGCCCACGACTTGGCCGTCTTCCACACGTACACGTAGGTGTCGGTGACGGCGTCGTACGACAGTCCGCTCGACCCCGGGCTCTCGATCGACTCGAGATCGGCGATCGGCGCCCCGGTCGAGCACGCGATCGGCTGCGACTTGGGGTAGCCGACGGCGAAGATGGCGAGACCCTGGTCGCCGCCGAGGCTGAACTTGATCGGGATGGCCTGACCGCCCTTGAGCTGGTTCACCGACGGCTGGATGGCGATCGGCGCGAAGAACCCGTCGAACGCGAACACCACCGAGTGGGAGACGGCGTTCGAACCGACGCCGCCGTCCTTGTCGGTCACCGCGACGGTCACCGTGTGCGTGCCGGTCGAGGCGTACGCGTGCGCCGGGCCGGTGCACGTCGCTCCGACCACGGTGCCGGGCTGTGGGCCGCCGCCGGCGCCGTAGTCGACGGTGCAGGTGAACGGTCCGTCGGCCGGCGCCGGGTCGGTGAACGAGGCGGACGCGGTCACCGGTTGCCCGGGCGTCGACGGCGACGGCGAGGTCGACGGCGCCGCCACGGACGGCGCGACGTTCGTGATCGTCACCGTCGCCTGCGCGACCGCGGTGAGGCCACCCTGATCGGTGGCGCGGACCTTCACGATCGCGTTGCTCGGCCCGTCGAGTCCAGCGGCGGAGAAGCTGGCGGTCTGGCCGGCCGTCTCGAAGGTGCCGTTGTCGTCCAGGTCCCACGCGAAGGCCAAGGCGCCACCCTCCGGGTCGGTCCCGGTGGCCGAGAGGCCCACGGCGCCGCCCTCGCCGACCGAGTACGGACCGCCGGCGTCGGCCGTCGGCGGCGCGTTGAGCGCCAGCCCGACCAGCACCGGGTCGTGGTCGGAGGACCGGTAGGCGGTCGGGGTGTAGAGGTCCTGCGGCTTGAACTCGGTGTTGTAGTCGATCACCGAGGGCTCGTCGGCGTTGATGTGCCACTCGGTGACGCCGGTGACCTGCGCCGCCAGCGAGCTCGTGGCGAGGGCGTGATCGAGATAGCCGGACTGGCCGTCGAACGTGAACGAATACGCCGACGCGCCGAGCGCGGCCTCGATGAGGTTCGTGTAACCGGCCCCCGTGATCGCCGCGATCGGATCCTCCTGCGCGTACGCGTTGAGGTCGCCGATGATCAGGAAGTCGGCGTCGCCGCTCCCGGTGGGATCGGTGGCCAGCCACTGCGTCAGCGCGTTGGCCGCGTTGACCCGTGTCTGGTTGCAGTTGCCCTGCCCGTCGCCGGTGTCGGGGTCGCCGGCGCACGCCGAGCCCTTCGACTTGAGGTGGTTGACCACGACGGTGAACTTCGCGCCGCTGGCGTTCTCGGCGAACGTCTGGGCGATGGCCGGCCGGTTGCGCGTGTCGTCGAACAGCGGGTTCACCGCCGACGTCAGCACCTTGTGCGGCCCGACGGGGGTGACCGCGGCCGGCTTGTAGAGCACGCCGACCCTGATCTGGTCGGTGCCGACCACCCCGGTGTTCACGAACGCGTAGGCGCCGGGCGCGGTCGCCGCGTTGAGCCCGGCGACCAGGTCCTCGATCGCGCTGTTCGGCGTGGCGTCGTTCTCCAACTCCATCAGGCCGACGACGTCGGCGTCGATGGCGGTCAGCGCGGCGATGATCTTCGCCCGCTGCCGGTTGAACTCGTTGAGGTCGTTGGCGCCGCGCGGGGTCGGGAACCCGCCGCCGAGCCCGTTGCCGTTGAAGTAGTTGAGCACGTTGAACGCGGCGACGGTGACGTCGCCGCCGACCGCCGCCGGCGCCGCGGTGCGGGCGTTGACACGGCTGAAGGACGGGGCGACGGTCGGCTGCAGCCGGTAGTCGCGGGTCGTGCTGTTGGAGCTGATCAGCCCGTAGTCGAGCACGCCGGTCAGCCCGGTGACGGTGTCGCCGGAGCGCAGCGTGTTGTCGAGCCCGATGTACGGGATCGGGTTGGGGTTCTGGAGGGTCGTGCCGTCGTCGAGCACCAGCAGGCGGCGGGCGTTCTCGTCGGCGAGCGCGATCGCCGCGGCGCTGCCGGGGGCGAACACGTTGGTCGGGGTGAACAGGCGCCCGCCCGACGACAGCGTCACCTGGCCGAACCGTCCTTGGAAGAAGTTCTGGCTCGCGGTGAGCGTCTGGGCGAACGAGATCAGCATGCCCTCGAACCGTTCGAGGTCGCCGTTCACCGTCTCCGGCAGCGACACCGGCGTCGCCGCGGGGGGCGCGGTCGCGCCGCAGTTCGTGATGGCGGTGACGGTGTCGATCTCGGTCAGCGTGTTGAACTCGATCACGCGACCGCTGACCCGCACGACGTCGCCGACGGAGACGTCGACGCTGGACAGCGGGTTGCCGGACGGCACGAACACGAAGATCCCGTCCGACGTCGCCGGGTCGGCGTCGCCGGCGGAGTCCTGCACGTAGAAGCCGCCCAGGCCGGTGCTCCCCTGGAAGTCGCCGACGACGACGCCCTTGGTCGACAGCGTCGACCCGGCGAGCGGGCTGGCGGCGCCGCTGCCCTGGATGGCGTAGATCGGGGTGAACCCGAGGGCGCACGGGTCGAGGGCCACCGTCTCGAACGTGAACGCGAAGTCGGCGGCCATGTTGTCGGGCGGGTCGTCGAGGTCGACGTCGGTGACCTGGGCCGCCACGACAGTGACCGTGCACGACTCGCCGTTGGCGAAGTCGACGCCGGGATCGAGCGTGAACGTGGTCGGGCCGCCGGTGACGGCCGCGGCGTGGCTCCCGCTGGTCGCGCACAGGATCGTGAACCACGAGCCGGCCACGTTCACCGGCTCGTTGAACGCGATCGTCACGTTCGCGGTGACGGCGACGCTGCTCGCGCCGTTGGCCGGCGTCGTGCTGGCGACCGACGGCGCGAAGTCGAACCCGAAGCTCGTGTTGCGCGGGTTGGGGGCTCCGGCGACGAAGTCCGCGCCGTTGTCGTTCGTGTCGGTCGCCCCGGCCGCCTTGCGCAGCACGGCGTTCGTGTTGGACGGCGCCGGCGTCGGACCCGTGCCCTCGAAGCAGCTGGCGGTGGCGCCGTAGCCGGCGAAGTCGACGATCGGGCCACCGGTGGGGCAGGCCCCGGCCAGCGCCGTGGTGGTGTTGACCAGGGCGACCTTGCCGGCGGTGGCCGCCATCGCGATCGTGCCGGTGGCGTCCGGGGTCGGCAGCGCGGTGGTGCCGCCCGCGCCCGCGGCCTGCTGGATCAGGTAGTACTGGCCGGGCTGGAGCGTTCCCGACACCGCGGTCGTCGACCACGACGAGCCGGTCGACGACGCGTACTGCACCGACCAGCCGGCCATGTTGACCGGCGACGTGCTGCGGTTGTAGAGCTCGATGAAGTCGTTGGTGAGCGTCGCGCCGGAGTTGCCGCCGCCGCCGTAGACCTGGCTGATCGTCACGACCGCACCCGGCGTGGCCGGGACCCGCACCGTGACGTTGATGGTCGCGCTGGCGCCGCGCGTCTGCGCGTCGGTGATCGAGACCGGCAGCGCCTTGGCGCCCGCCGGGGTGGCGGGGGCGACCGTGGCGGAGTACGAGAAGGTGAGGTCGCCCGGCGTGACGTCGCCGTTCGTGCCGTCGTCGAAGAGCATCTGCGCGGCGCCGCCGCCGAGCTGGGTCAGGTCGGCGGTGACGGCGAGGCCGGTGCTGGTCGGGTTGGCGCCGGCGGTCACGGCGACGGTGAGCAAGGTCGCGCCGCCCTGGTCGACCGGGTCGGGGTTGGCGGCGCCGGCGCCGGTCGGGTTGGTGGACGTCGGGCACGGGGCGAGCGGTGACGCGGAGTTGCGCGGGTTGGGCGCCGAGACCACGAAGTCGGCGGCGTTGTTGTCGGTGTCGGTGCAGCCGTTGTTCAGCCGGATCGCGTCGGTGGCGTTGGCCAACGCGGGCGTGGGGCTGCCCTCGGAACAGTTGGCGCCGCCGTAGCCGACGAAGTCGACCGTGCTCGCCAGCGGGCAGGATCCGGTGAGCAACGTCGTGCTGCCCACGAGGGCGACCTTGCCGGCGGTGGCGCTCATCGCGATCGAACCGATCGCGTCGGCGGTCGGCAGCGGCGTGGTCCCGCCCGACCCCGCCGCCTGCTGGACGAGGTAGTACTGGCCCGGCTGGAGCGTGCCGCTGAGATCGGTCTTCGACCACGCCGTGCCGGTCGACGACGCGTACTGCACCGACCACCCGGTGATCGACACCGCGCTCGTGCCGCGGTTGAACAGCTCGATGAAGTCGTGGGTGTAGGTGGCGCCCGAGTTGCCCCCGCCTCCGTACACCTGGCTGATGACGACGTTGGGGGAGACGGCGGCGACCGTGGTCGGGATGACCGTGAGCGGGCCGAGGAGGGCGACGACGGCCGCCAGCAGGGCAAGCTTGCGCATGGGTGGGCGTTCCTTTTCAGGAAGGCCGGCGCGTGGCGTGGCTCGCTTCCGGCGTTCGATTGGTGTACTCAACCGCCCGCTTTACGAAACGTACACCACGGGACGCGGAAAGGAAAGGCCGATGACCGGGTTCACGGAGCGGCTGGGTCGGGGCGATCGGTGAGCGTGACGGCGAGGTTCAGCTCTTCGCCGTCGCGGATGATCGTCAGCGTGACCGAGTCGCCGGGCTGCTGGTCGCGGATCGCGGCGATCAGCCCGGTCGTGCCGTCGGTCGGCGCGCCGTCGACGGCGACGATCAGGTCGTCGGCCACGACGCCGATCTCGGCGGCCGGCGTCCCCTCGTCGACCCTGGTGACGATCGCCCCCTGACCGCCATCGCGCCGGTTCTCGAGGGCGACCCCGAGGAACCCCTCGCGCCGCTCGACGCCCTTGGCCTGGTCGCGCAGGCCCTCGATCACCGGCAACGCCTCGCCGACCGAGATCGCGAAGCTGACGTTGGTCGCCGCGATGACCGCCGAGTCGCGGGCGACCGCGGTGTTGATCCCCACGACCTCGCCGGCCGCGTTCACGAGTGGGCCACCCGAGTTCCCCGACGAGATCGCGGCGTCGGTCTGGATCAGCCCGTCGAGGAAGACGTCGTCCTGGGCGATGGTGCGGTCGAGCGCCGACACGATGCCGAGCGTGACCGACGGCTCGCCGTCGAGCCCGAGCGCGAACCCGATGGCGATCACCTCGTCCCCGAGGCGGACGCTGCCCGGGTCGGCGAAGGTGGCCGCCTCGAAACCGTCGCCGTCCATCCGCAGCAGCGCCAGGTCGTTGCCGCTGTCGAGAGCCAGCAGCCGCACGTCACGCGGCTCGGTCTCGCCCGACAGCCGCACCCGGATCGCCGACGAGTCCTGCACGACGTGGGCGTTGGTCAGGATCTCGCCGTCGGAGGTGACGATCACCCCGGTGCCCGTCGCCGTCCCACCGTCGACGTCGGCGCTGATCGTCACCACGGACGGCGCGACATACGCCGCCACGGCCGCGACGTCGACCCGGGCGTTGATCGGGTCACGCGGGTCGGCGACATCGATCGGACGGCCCGACGGCCGGCTCGGCGGGCGGTTCAGCCAGTCGTTGACCTGGCTGCCGACGAGGACGCCGGACATCCCGGCCAGCCAGGCGATGACGCCGACGAGGACGACGAGCATCAGCCCGCGCCTCGGTCGTTGCTCGCGGGGCGGCGCCGGCGGGAGCGGCGCGGCACCTGGGAACGGCGGCGGCAGCTGGGCCATACGCATTGTCTATCGGCCGATCGGGGCCGGCACTGGACCGGCCGCCGACGTTCACACCGGTTTCACAACTCCGACCAGGCGCCGGAGCGCCGCGTCCGGCTCGGAGGATCAGGCGTTCTGGATCTTGATCTCGATGTCGACGCCGGCGGGCAGCTCGATGCGCTGCAGGCTGTCGATCGTCTTCGCGTTGGGGTTGACGATGTCGATCAGCCGCTTGTGGACGCGCATCTCGAAATGCTCGCGCGAGTCCTTGTCGACGTGCGGCCCGCGGATGACCGTGTAGCGGTGCTTGTCGGTCGGCAGCGGGATCGGGCCGCGGATGTTGGCGTCGGTGCGGGTGACCGTCTCGACGATCTTCTTCGTCGACTGGTCGATGATCTCGTGATCGAACGCCTTCAGTCGGATGCGGATGCTCTGCGTCATGGGTCGGTCGTCTCTCTCGCTCAGCGCCGGGTCACTTGTTGATCTTGGTGACGCGGCCGGCGCCGACGGTGCGCCC
>JBFGCT010000133.1:0-11405 GCA_041581055.1 Ilumatobacteraceae bacterium
CCGGCGACCAGGGTGGCGACCCCGGCGACCAGGGTGGCGACCCCGGCGACCAGGGTGGCGACCCCGGCGACCAGGGTGGCGACCCCGGCGACCAGGGTGACGGTGCGGGCGAGGTCGTCGAGCAACGGCTGACCGGCGGCGACGAATCGGGCACACGCGGTCCCGGCCTGCCGCGCACCGGGACCGACGGAACCAGGATCCTGCTCGGCCTCGGGCTGACAACCCTCGGCTTCGGCTCGATCGTCGCTCTCCTCACGCGCCGTCGGGACGAAGTCCCCGCACTCTGAGAGGACCGACGATGAACCTCACCAGCACCATCTCCCACACCGACATCGCCCCCGACCACGCGGACGCCGAGGCGTCGGTGGCGGCCAGGGCGCGATGCGCCGACGGGCAGGGCACCTTGAGCCACCTGTTCTTCTCCGAGGACGACCACGACATCGCCCGTGCCAAGGCGATCTGCCGGCCCTGCGGGCGGCGTGCCCAGTGCCTCGCGGGCGCCGTCGACCGTGCCGAACCGTACGGGGTCTGGGGCGGCAAGCTCGTCCTCGACGGCGTGCCGGTCGAGTTCAAGCGCAAGCGGGGCCGGCCCCCCAAGCGGACCGAGCCGATCCTGGTGGTCGACGAGGTGCCGGTTCCCCCGCATCTCGTCGCCTGACGGGTCCGATCGGCGGCGCGCATCGGGGCACCAGGAGAAACCCCCTTGACCAGGGCGCCCGCGACGTGGTTGCCTTGCACTCACGCGCCAAGCTCTCGCCGCGCCCCAGACACGACCGGACATCAACGCCCACCGACAACACGGAAAGGACGAGCGCATGATCACAACGCCGACGCCGACGACATCGCCGGCATCGCCGCGCCCGTACTCGCCGATGTTCGCGCCCGCCGCCGTGCACGCAGCCGCCTTCGGGTCCGGGCTCACGCCGGCGAATGAGTGGCTTGGTGGTATTCGGCTCGGCGTTGACAACTCCGGTACTTGTGTCGCCAAGCGAATCGCACCCGACCGCCTCCGAGGAGGACTGACGTAAGCACAGCGTCAGATCACCTCTCACGAGGCCGTCGGGTTCATCGAACCCGGCGGCCTTTTCGGTTTTCCGCCCGCCGATCCATCCAGCGCCCCGAGCAGCACCCGACCACCACCCGACGACAGAAAGCACGACCCATGAACGCCACGACGATCACCGCCGAGCACGACGGCCACCCGTTCGACACGCCCCCACTCGCACCCCGCAAGGAAGCGCCCATGATCCCCATCAGCCCATTCCCGGCGATCAACCGATCGATCGACGCCGACCCGCGCGCGCCCGACAGTCCGAGCCCGCCCGGGGCCGAGGCGCCGTCGATCGAAGCCCGTCGACCCGTCGCTCGGTGCGCGGACGGCAACGGCACCCTGACCGGGCTGTTCTTCTCCGATCATGTCGTCGACATCGCCCGCGCCAAGGCGATGTGCGGCATGTGCCCGCTGCGCGAGCCCTGCCTGGCCGGGGCCCTCGAGCGCGAGGAGCCGTGGGGCGTCTGGGGCGGCCAGCTACTGTCCGCCGGGCGGATCATCGCCAACAAGCGCCCGTGCGGTCGCCCGCCGAAGCGGCCCCGCCCCGACGTCGTCTACGACGAGATGGGCCCGGTCGGCGTCGTCGCCTGACCGGGCTTCGGCCGCCGGCGCGCGAGCGCCGCGACATCCCGTTCCGGCGCCGGCAACCCCCGCCGGCGCCGGAACGAGGACGCGCCTCCGGCGCGACATGTTCCCGGAACGTTCAGGGCGGCCGAAACGGCCTCCAGGGACGCGCTCAGTAGCCTCAGCACGGTGAAGGTCGCCCGCCCACGATTGCTCGCCGGCTCGCTCGCCGCCGCGCTCGTCGTCGGGTTGGGCATCGCCGTCGTCACGGCCCAATCGGACGACGCCGCCGACCCCATCGACGCCACGCTGACCGACCCGCTCGATCGCCAGCCGAGCCCGGGCGACCAGCTCGGAAACGACGACGTCGAGGGTGAGCGGTTCCCGGAGGGGACGCTGACCGATCGGGACGGCGTCGCGTTCTCCTCCGCCGAGCTGCTCGGCGGGCCGCTGGTGGTCAACTTCTGGTTCAGCACCTGCCCGCCGTGCGCCAAGGAACTGCCCGACTTCGCCGAGGTCCACCGCGAGCTGGGCGATGACGTGCGCTTCGTCGGGGTGAACACGCTCGACTCCGTCCCGGTGATGGAGCGCTTCGCCGCGGACCGCGGGGTCGAGTACGAGCTCTACCGCGACGAGTTCGCCGAGCTGACCGACGGCATCGGGGCGACGGCGTTCCCGGTGACGATCTTCGTCACCTCTGGCGGTGTCATCGTCGAACAGACCGGCGTGCTCGACGCCGACGCATTGCGCGCCAAGATCGCCGACCTGCAAGCCCTGGAGGGGTCCGCATGAGCAATCGACGCCGACGCATTGCGCGCCAAGATCGCCGACCTGCAAGCCCTGGAGGGGTCCGCATGAGCAATCGTGCCGACCGGGCGCCGACGTGAGCCTGTCGTTCATCCGCGGGCTGGTCGCCGCCGTCAATCCGTGCGGGTTCATCCTCCTGCCGACGTACCTGATGTACTTCCTCGGGGTCCAGGGCGCCGCGCCGGGCACGCAGCGGGCGTCGGTCCGCCGCGCCCTCCTGGTCAGCGCCGCCCTGTCGACCGGCTTCCTGCTCGTGTTCTTCATCGCCGGGTTGATCTCCTACAACTTCACGAGCTGGATCAACGAGAACTCCAAGTACGCCACCGGAGGCATCGGCGTCGCGCTGGTCGTGCTCGGCGCGGCGATGTTGTTCGGCTACAAGCTGCCGTTCATGACCCCGCAGATCAAGGCCGGCGGCAAGGATCGGACCGTGCGGTCCATGTTCGTCTTCGGCGTGGCCTACGCGGTCGCCTCGATCGGCTGCACGATCGGGCTGTTCATCGCCACGGTGTTCAGCACGACCAGCCGCGAGGGTGTCGTCCAGGGCGTCGGCAACGTGGTGGCGTACGGCGCCGGCATGGCGCTGCTGGTCAGCGCGCTGACGGTCGCGCTGGCGTTCGCCAACACGAGCCTGCTCAAGTTCCTGCGCAGCGGGTTGCAGTACGTCGACCGGATCGCGGCGGCGTTCGTCGTCCTGTCCGGGCTGTACCTGCTCTGGTACTTCTACTGGGTCGATCTGCGAGAGGTCGGCGATCCGATCACCGATTGGGCGTTCGAGCGGCAGGCCGACGCCACGACGTTCCTCAACGACAACTGGCAGACGGTCGGCGTCGTCCTCGCCGCCGTCGTCGTGGCCGCCATCGCCTTCGTCGCGATCCGCAAGGACGATGTGGCCCTCGCCCGGCCGGCGGGCGATCGCGGCGACGCGATCGACGCCCCCGAGGCGGCCGACGCCGTCGACGCCTGATCCACTCCCCGACGGTGGCGGCGCGTCACAGATAGCTCATCAGGTGGGCTTTGGCGTCGAGCTCCTCGCGGTGGTCGGGGTGGGCGATCGCGATCAGCCGGCGGGTTCGCTCGCGCACCGAGGCGCCCCGGAGCTCGGCGACTCCCCACTCGGTCACGATCTTGTCGACGGTGTTCTTCGGCGTGGTCACGACGTCGCCCGGCGCGAGTTGGGGGACGATGCGGGAGGCGCCGCTCGACGTCGTCGAGTGCAACACGACGAACCCCTGGCCCCCCGTGGAGTACATCGCGCCGCGGGCGAAGTCGTTCTGGCCGCCGGAGGAGGAGTAGTACTGGCCCTCGATCGTCTCCGACGCGCACTGGCCGAGGAAGTCGACCGACAGCGTGGCGTTGATCGACACGAAGTCGTCCTCCTGGGCGATCACGCGGGGATCGTTGACGTAGCGAACGGCGTGCAGCTCGATGGCGGTGTTCTCGTGCAGGAACTCGTGGAGGTGCCCGGTGCCGAGGGCGAACGTGCCGACCGTCTTGGTCCGGTTGAGCCGCTTCCTGACGCCGTTGACGACTCCGGACTCGACCAACCCGACCACGCCGTCGGACAGCAACTCGGTGTGCACGCCGAGATCCTTGTGACCGGCGAGCGCGCCCATGATCGCGTTGGGGATCGCGCCGATGCCGGTCTGGATCGTCGCCCCGTCCGGGACCCGCTCGGCGACCAGCTCGGCGATCTCGATGTCGACGGCCTCGGGGACGATCGGCGGCACCTCGACCAGGGGGCGGTCCGATCGGCACCACCCCACGACCTGGGACATGTGCAGCTGGTTGCGCCCGAACGTGCGCGGCATGTGCTCGGTCACCTCGAGGAAGAACCGGCCGCGCCCGATGAAACTCGCCGTGTAGTCCGCCGAGACGCCGAGGCTGAAGTACCCGTGGCGGTCGGGCGGCGACGCGGCGGCGATCACGAGTGGGTCGTCGGTGCGCCGGCGCATCAGCGCGTACGTCTCGGAGAAGTGCCCGGGGACCAGGCCGACGGCGCCGGAGGCGAAGTGCGGGCGGGTGACGTGCGACAGGAAATAGGAGATGTGCTTCAGCCGCCGGCCGAAGTCGCCGCGCAGGTAGCGGCGGTCGTGGAGCGCGTGCATCTGGTGGACGCGCAAGCCGTCGAGCCGGGTCGTGCCGGCGGCGACGTCCGCGGCGACCCCGTCCTCGATCGCGTCGAGCACGGCGGTCGGCTCGCCGTTGGCCAACGGGACGATGATCTGGGTGCCGGGGGCCAGGTGGTCGAGCACGTCGCTCGGCTGGTTCGGCGCGCTGTCCACACGCCGAAGCTAATGCCCCGGACCGACGAACGTCCGATTGCGTCCGGTGGCGGCGCCGTTGGATACCGTCGGCGTCGCATGGCTGACGACCTCGACCCCGCGACCGTGCCGGTGCGGCCGGCGGCGACCGTGATGCTGGTGCGCGACGCCGCCGACGGCGGGCCAGGGGTCGAGGTGTTCATGCTCCGGCGGGCGGCGGGCGCGTCCTTCGGGGCGGGGATGTACGTCTTTCCCGGCGGTCGCGTCGATCCGGCCGACGGCGGATCGGACGTCGCCGCCCGCTGCCGTGGCCTCGACGACGCGCGCGCCTCGGCGAAGCTCGGGATCGAATCGGGCGGCCTCGCCTACTGGGTGGCGTCGGTGCGCGAGTGCTTCGAGGAGGCGGGGGTGCTGCTGGCGCGGCCGCGTGACGGCGGTTCGCTCGACCTCCGCAACGAGGACCGCCACGCCGTCCACGACGGGACGCTCACGTTGGTCGAGCTCTGCCGCCGCGACGACCTCGTCCTCGACCTCTCGACGACGCACTACGTCGACCACTGGGTGACGCCGAAGGGTGAGACGACGCGGCGCTTCGACACCCGCTTCTTCCTGACCGGGGCCCCGCCCGATCAGGAGCCGCTGCACGACGACAAGGAGACCGTCGACAGCCTGTGGGTCCACCCGTCCGAGGCCTTGCGGTCACAGGCGCAGGGCGAGCTGGCGATGATGCCCCCGACGGTCGCCAACCTCCGCTTCCTCGAACCGCACGACACCGCGGGCGACGCGCTGGCCGCCGCCGCGCGGATCGTCGATCCGCCGCGTATCGAGCCGCGGCTACGACGAGACGCCGGGGGGCGGATCACCGGCGTCGCGATGCCCGCCGACCCCGACTACCCCACACTCGCCTGACGGCTGGCGCGCGACACGGGCGATGACTCGTGGCGAACGGCGACTGACGCCAGGGGTCACGCGGGCGAGTCGGCGTCGAGTTTGGCGAACGCCTCGTTGACCGTGTCGAACAGGCGCGCCGTGCAGCCGGCCATGTCGATCTCGTCGGGCGGCGTCGGCGGCGCGACCTCGGTGATGATGCGGTCGGCGATCGCCCGGAAGACGTCGGCGGCCGCGCTGGCGCCGGCGACGCTCACCGGGACGCCGGTGTCGCCACCGGCCGCGACCGCGGGCTCGATCGGGACCTGCCCGAGAAGCGGCGCGCCGATCGCCTCGGCGAGGGCCGCGCCGCCGCCGCTGCCGAACAGCGCGTGGACGTCACCGTGGTCGTCGGTGAACGCGGTCATGTTCTCGATCACCCCGACGACCTTCAAGAAGCTGCGCTTGGCCATGTCGGCGGCTCGCTGGGCGACCTTCTGCGCGGCGAGCGCCGGCGTCGTCACCACGATGAGGTCGGTGCGCGGGAGCATGCGGGCGAGACCCATCTGGACGTCGCCGGTGCCGGGGGGCATGTCGATCAACAGGTAGTCGAGCGCGCCCCACCGGACGTCGCGCAGGAACTGCTCGACCGCCTTGGTCAGCATCAGGCCGCGCCACATCAGCGCCGTCTCCTCGTCGACGAGGAAGCCGGTCGACACGACCTTCAGCAACCCGTCGCCGACGACGAGCTCGTTCGGGATGATCTTCGGCTTGTCGGACCCCTCGACCGCCTCGGCCTCCATCCGGTCGTCGATGCCGAGCAGGCGCGGCACGGAGAAGCCCCAGATGTCCGCGTCGAGCACGCCGACGGTGTGGCCCGCCGCGGCGAGCGCGGCGGCGAGGTTGACCGTGACCGAGCTCTTGCCGACGCCGCCCTTGCCGCTGGCGATCGCCAGCACACGGCACGACAGCGGAACCTCGGTGTCGGGGGCGTTCTCCCGCGCGTTCCAGCGGGCCTTGGTCATCACCGCGGCGCGCTCGTCGGCGTCCATCTCGCCCCAGTCGATCTTGACGTCGGTCACGCCGGGGTGCAAACCGACCCGGTCACGCACCTCGTCGCGGATCTCGGCCCGCAGCGGACAGCCCTTGATCGTCAGCTTGACGCCGACCGTGACCACCCCGTCGTCGGCGACGTCGACCGACGGAACCATGCCGAGCGACACGATGTCGGCGCCGAGCTCGGGGTCGATGACCGAACCGAGCACCGACATCACGTCGTCGACGGTCGGCGGGGCGGTGGAGGCCATGGCCCGTATTTTACCGGCAATTTCCGTGTAATCTCATGGTGTGGACGTCGACCCGACCACGCCGAACCCTTCCCAGCTCGACGTGCTGAAAGCGCTCGGTGACAACACGCGATACGCCATCTACCTGGAGCTGGCGCGGTCATCGCGGCCGTTGGCGACCGCCGACATCGCCGAGACGCTGAACCTGCACCCGAACACCGTCCGCCCGCACCTCGAGCGGATGCGCGAGGTGGGCGTGCTCGACGTCGAGATCGCCGGCCGGGGCGACGTCGGCCGCCCCCAGCACCGGTACTCGGTGGCCGCGAACGCGCCGTCGCTCGGCCTCGAGCCGCCGACGATGCCGGTGCTCGCCCGGATGGTGCTGGCCATGGCCCACCGGCTCGGCGCCAGCGCCGACGACGCCGAATCGGTCGGTCGCGACGAGGGCAAGGTGCGGGCCGCGCCGTTCGAGCGGGCGCCGTCGACGCTGGAGGCGTTGGTCTCCGACCTCGACCGGCTCGGGTTCGACCCCGTGGTCACCGACGACGCCGATGGCGACGACGCCGCCGTGGTCGCGTTCGCCAACTGCCCGTTCGCCGAGCTCGCCCGCGAACGGCCGGAGCTGGTGTGTGGGCTCCATCGCGGCCTCGTCGCCGGGTTCGTCGCCGAGATGGGCGACGCCGAGGTGCGCGAGTTCTGCACGCTGACCGCCCGGACTCCTTGCCGGGTCACCGTCGCAGCCCGATAATGTTGTTCACACCACTCAGGAGGTTCTGAATGATCACCCTCACCGACACCGCCGCCAACAAGGTCCGCCAACTGCTCGACGCCGAGGGCGCCGAGGACCTCGCACTGCGCGTCGCGGTTCGCCCCGGCGGGTGCAGCGGCTTCTCCTACGAGATGTTCTTCGACGGCGACGTCGCCCCCGACGACAACCAGGCGACGTACGGCGACGATGGGACCGTCAAGGTGATCGTCGACCCCGCGTCGGCCCAGCTCCTGGAGGGCGCCACGCTCGACTACAAGGACGGGCTCGACGAGTCGGGCTTCGCGATCACGAACCCGAACGCCTCGCGCACCTGCGGTTGCGGCCAGAGCTTCTCCTGACCGCGTGATTCACGCGAGGGCCTTGTCGAGCACTTCGACGACCTCGGTGGTGTCCCACAACCCGTCGAGCCGCTCGACGATCACGCCCTGCGCGTCGGTCACGAACAGCGCCGGCTCGTAGAACAGCGCCAACGCCGCGACGGCGGGCGTGATGTCGGTCGCCGTGTCGTCGGTGTACACCTCGGCGTGGACGAACGTCATCCGGTCGGCGAACTGGTCCTGCACCTCGATCAGCGAGTCGAGGGCCGGAGCGCAACTTCCGGTCTGGCAGAACGCCGGTGTCCCGACGAAGTACGCCACCGGCCGGTCGACGTTGAGCGCCGCCGACAGCGAGATCGTGTGGAAGGGGCACATCTCGGGTGTCCGCGTGCAGATCGGGTCGACGCCGGCCGGGTCGCCGATCGTCGGCGTGTCGAACCCGGCGAGGAAGTCGCCCGGCACCGGCACGGGCACGGCGGCGGGATCGGCGACCTCGAAGGCCGCCCCGTCCGGCGGGCCGCCGTCGACGAACAGCCGGTAGAGCCCGACCGTCTCGATCGTCGGCCGGAAGGCGTAGTACGGCGCCGGCGCCACGTCGCGCCGGACGGTGGTGATCCGCTCGCCGATCGGGTTGCCGTCGAGGTCGACGACCTGCGCCCCGAGCGTGGGCGGGGGATCCTGGACGAAGTCGGCGGCGCCGGTCGAGAGGCTGATCGGCAGCCTGACCTCGCCGGGGATCTGGATCCGCTGCGGGAACCGCTTGACGATCGTGTACCGCCCGACCGCGCCGGGCTGGATCGTCGACCCCGTTGCGCCCCCGTCGTCGTCGGAATCGCTGCAGGCGACGAGGAGCGCAGAGGTCATCGCGCCGACGAGGAAGGTCCGCCGTGTCGGGCGAAACGTTCCGGTCGTGTTGCGGTCGGGCATCGGTTGGCTCGCGATCGTGGGGATGGGCGGCGGGGGATGCCGGGGTGATTGCGACCACGGCCCCCGACGTGGGAACGTGGGCGGGTCATGGGCGAGGCATCCGGCAACAGGCTCTCCAGAGGACGATACCGTCGCCGGGTCGTCGGGTGGGGCGCGGCGGCGCTGCTCGCGGTGTTCGCCGTCGGGAGCGTGGTCACCCTTGCCCGGGTCGAGGACGACCTGCGGACGCGCGTCACGCGGGCCCTCGACGACGCCGGCTTCGATGGCATCTCGGTCTCGTTCTCCGGGCAGGACGGCGCCGTCGGGTGCGCCCTGCCGCTCGACGACCCTGATGCCGCACGCGAGATCGGTGCCGAGCAGCGCGGCGTGCGCACGATCGATCTGGCGCCGGGCTGCGTCGTCGTCGACGACGCGCCGTCCCCCGCTCAATCCGAGCCGCCGCCGACGGCGACAACGTCGATCGCGCCGACGACCGTCGCGGCGGCGACGAGCACCAGTTCGACGAGCACGCTGCCCGACCCGACCACCGCGCTCGACATCATCGTCGACAACCCGCAGTTCTCGGTGCTCAAGAACGCGCTGGAGACCGTCGACCTCGGCGAGCGGCTCGGGGGCGCCGGCCCGGTCACGATCTTCGCCCCGACCGACGACGCGTTCGCCGCGCTCGGGCCGAACTTCAACGCCGCGCTGGCGTCGAACCCCGACGCGCTGGCGGCTGTGCTCCGGCACCACATCGCCGCCCAGGACGTCGCCGCGGACGACCTCGTCGACGGGCCGTTGACGATGATCGACGGCACGGCGGTCGAAATCGACACGTCCGTGGGCGTGCGGGTGATGAGCGGTGAGATCACGGCCGCGGTCGTCGACGCCGACCTCGACGCGATGAACGGGACCGTCCACGTGATCGACCAGGTCCTGCTCCCCGAGGATCTCGACCTGGGCGTCGTCGCCGAGGTGTTCACGTTCGTCGCCCGCTACGAGGAGGGCCGGATGACGCTGTCCGGCAGCGTCGCGACCAACGGCCAACGCATCGACACCGTCTCCGCCGCGGGCCGGTTCCTGACGCCCGGCAATGTCGTCGATCAGCTCGTCGTCGATGCCGAGGCGCCGGTCACCGACGCCGACGTCGACGCCCTCGTCGAGCTCATCAGCGCGATCCCCCGTGACCTGGTCGTCGGCGAGGTGGTCGTCGCCCGGGACGGCATCTTCGTCTCCGGCGTGTACGTGACCTCGCTCTCGATCGAGGCCGCGGCCGACGCCTTCGGGGCGTCGACGGCGCTGACGCCGCGCCCCGACGCGACCGAGGCCGGCGCGGCCGATGTCGAGGAGCGCCTGAACGCGATGGTGGCCGCCGACCCGATCCGGTTCGAGCCGGCGAGCGCCGAGTTGCGCCCCGACCGTTCCGTCTTCGACCGCATCGCCGCGCTGGCCAAGTCGCTCGGCGGCCTCGTGATCACCGTCGAGGGGCACACCGACAGCGATGGGGCCGTGCTGGCCAACTTCGCGCTCAGTCAGGAGCGGGCCGAGGCGGTGGTCGACGAGCTCGCGACGCGCGGTGTCCCGCGCGCCGACCTCGTCGCCGTCGGCCGCGGATCCGAGCGACCGGTGCTCGTCGACGGCGTGGAGGACAAGGCGGCGAGCCGGCGGGTCGAGTTCATCGTGGAGAGGGAGTAGACAACTACCGTGCCGTACACACTCGCCATGTTCTTCCTCTGGGGCCTCGGCATGGCGCTGATCGGCGTCGTGATCGGGTGGCTGCTGCGCAGCTTGCGGGGCGGCGGGCGCGCCGCCTTGCGACCATCCGACGCCGACGAGACCGAGGTCGATCGGCTGCGGCGCCGCGTCGCCGACATGGAGTCGATCGTTGCGGAGCGCGATCGGCTGAGGATGGAGCTGGCCGACGTCCGCGGGAGCTCGGCCGGCGCGCTCGGCTTCTCGGCGGCGCCCTTGGACCTCGACGCCGCCCGGGCGACGCTCGGCCGCGAGGTGGAACCCGACGACCTGACCGTCGTCGTCGGCATCGGGCCGAAGATCGTCGAGCTGTGCGCCGGCATCGGGGTCACGACATGGCGCCAGCTCGCCGACACCGAACCGTCGATGCTGAAGACGATGCTCGACGACGGCGGCTCGCAGTACAAGACCCACGACCCGGGCTCGTGGCCGCGCCAGGCGGCGTTGCTCGCCGACGGCCGATGGGCGGAGTACCAGGCGCTGGTCGACGAGCTCGGCGCCGATCGCTGACCGGTTGCCGGCCAGTGTCCCGCGATCCGAACGGCGCGAGCGGAGGAGCCCCAGGCTGCGGGCACGCGGCGCCGCCGATCGAGTTCGAGCTGAACGGCCGGCCGGTCGAGGTCGCCGACGACGGCTGCTCGCTGCTGGAAGCGCTGCGCGACCGGCTCGGCGTGCGGTCGCCGAAGGACGGCTGCAGCCCACAGGGTCAGTGCGGTTGTTGCACGGTGTGGGTGGACGGCTCGGCGCGGGTCGCCTGCGTGACACCGGCCAAGCGGATCGCCGGCCGCCAGGTCACCACGGTGGAGGGGCTGGCCGACGCCG
>JBFGCT010000134.1:0-11316 GCA_041581055.1 Ilumatobacteraceae bacterium
AGGCCGGGGCGGGGCCAGGGGAACGACACGAGACGGCCGGTGGACGACAGCGTCACGAACGCCGTGCGCAGGTCCTCGCCGCCGAAGCTGATGGTGGTCGTCATCGGGTCGTCGGTTGCGTGGTGCTCGATCGTCGCCCCGTCGGGTGAGATCGCGGTGATCCCGGCGTCGGCGATGGTGGCCACGCACACCCAGCCGTCGCCGTCGACGGCCAGGGAGTCGAGGTACTGGAACCCGCCGAGGCCGGCCAGCTGGGCGCTCGGGTCGAGCGGGATCACCGCCGCCAGCTCGCCCGGCCCGACGACCCGCCGCCGCTGGACGCGGTTGGTGTGCGTCTCGGCCCAGTACAGCGTCCAGAGGTCGGGCGACAGGCCGATGCCGTTGGGCGAGTCGGTCGGGAAGGCCACCTCGCGGATCTCCGAGCCGTCGGCGCGCGCCCAGTAGATCGCCGAGAGGTCGGCCTTGCGGGTCGTCGCGTCGCGGATGCCGTGGTCGGTGAACCAGAACCCGCCGTGGCCGTCCATCACGATGTCGTTCGGGCCCCGCAGCGGGCGGCCGTCGCACTCGGTGTAGAGGTCGGTGACGGTTCCGTCGTGCAGGTCGACCCGCTGGATCCGGCCGCCGATGTAGCGGGAGGGATCGTGGCCGCCCGGGAACAGCATCCCGTCGATCTCGATCGGGCTGAACGCGCCGCCGTTGTTGCACAGGTACGCCGCGCCGTCGGGTCCGATGGCGACCCCGTTGGGGCCACCGTCGATCTCGGCGATCGTGTCCTTGTCGCCGCCGGGGCGGACCCGCGTCAGCCGCTGACCGAACATCTCGACGACGATGATCGAGCCGTCGGGCATGGCGACCGGACCTTCCGGGAACCGCAGCCCGTCGGCGACCTCGGTGAGCTCGGGTGTGAATCGGGCGGCGGCGCTGCTCATCGCGCCATCTTGGCAACCGCGGCCCCGCCTGTCGTCAGCGGGCGAACGACGCGACCCGGTTCAGACCTGGCCGCTCTGCTGGAGGAGCTCGAACTCCTCGACGGTCATCAGCACCGATCGCGCCTTGGAGCCCTCGCTCGGCCCGACGACGCCGCGTTGCTCGAGCAGGTCCATGATGCGCCCGGCGCGAGCGAAGCCGACCTTCAACTTGCGCTGCAGCATCGACGTCGAACCGAGCTGGCTGCGCACGACCAACTCCATCGCCTGGCGCATCATCGCCGCGTCGTCGTCCTCGTCACCGGCGGAGAACGCGTGGGCGTCGGAGGTCACGTCGAACCCGCCGCCCGGCCCGCCACCGGCCGTCGGCGGCGTCAGCGCGCCCGCGCCCTCGACATCGTCCTCGACGTCGGTCGAGTAGACCGGCTCGGGAGCCTGCGCCCGCCAATGGGCGACGATCCGGCGGACCTCGTCCTCGCTGACGAACGACCCCTGGATCCGGTTGGCGACCGAGGAGTTGCCGGGCAGGAGCAACATGTCGCCCTTGCCGACGAGCTTCTCCGCGCCGGGCTGGTCGAGGATCACCCGCGAGTCGGTCAGGCTCGACACGGCGAACGCCATCCGGGCGGGGATGTTGGCCTTGATCACCCCGGTGATCACATTGACCGACGGCCGCTGGGTGGCGACGATCAGGTGGATGCCGACCGCCCGCGCCTTCTGGGCGATCCGGGTGATCGACTCCTCGACATCGCGGGCCGCGACCATCATCAGGTCGTTCAGCTCGTCGACGACGACGACGATGAACGGCATCGGTTCGAACGGCTCCGCGTCGTCGGGGTCGGAGGTGCGTGGGGTCTCGATCGAGCCGGCCGCCACCGCCTTGTTGTAGCCGGCGACATCGCGATACCCGAGGTCGGAGAGCACGTCGTAGCGCCGCTCCATCTCCTTGACCGCCCACCCGAGCGCGTTGGCCGCCTTCTTCGGGTTCGTGACCGGCTGGGTCAGCAGGTGCGGGAGCCGCTGGTACTGACCCATCTCGACCTGCTTCGGGTCGATCAGGATGAGGCGCACCTCGTCGGGCGTGGTGCGCATGAGTAGGGACGTGATGATGCAGTTGAGCCCGCTCGACTTGCCGGCGCCGGTCGCTCCGGCGATCAGCAGATGGGGTGTGGAGGCGAGGTCGAGGAAGACGGGGCGGCCGGCGATGTCCTTGCCGATCGCGACGTCGAGGGGATGGGTCGCGGCCGCCGCCTCGGGCGACGACAGCAGGTCGCCGAGCGCGACGAGCTGGCGCTGGTGGTTCGGGACCTCGACGCCGATCGCCGACCGCCCGGGGATCGGAGCGAGGATGCGGACGTCGGTCGCCGCCATCGCGTAGGCGATGTCTTTCTGCAGGCTCGTCACCTTGGCGACCTTCACCCCGGGTCCGAGCTCGAGCTCGAACCGGGTCACCGTCGGCCCGACCGTCATCCCGACGAGCGTCGTGTCGACGTTGTGGGAGTCCAGCGACTCCTGGAGCGTCTGGCCGCGCGCCTCGATCGACTTGCGGTCGACCGTGATCGCGCCCGGCCGGTCGAGCATGCTCGGTGGCGGCAGCACCCACTCGCCGACCCGCCCGTCGCCGGCGGCCACCGCTCCGCCGTCGGCCCCGGTGGAGATCTTCGGCCTGTGCTTGCGCTTCGGCTTGGCCGCCTCCGCGAACTCGTCGCCGTCGGCCTCGAAGTCGTACACGGTCGTCGAATCGGTCGGCGTGGTGGGCTGGCCGGTGACCTCGATCGCGCCGAACGCGCCCGGCTCGAGCGCCCGGTCGGGCTCGCCGGCGTCGTCGCGGTCGGAGTTCAGCGTCGAGATGTTGCTGATGCCGGACTTGGCGGCGCGGCCGAGCGGACGCATGACGGCGTTGAGCACCCCACCGGTCTGCGTCGCCATCGTCCGCAGCGACGTGCGGGTGATCAGCAGGATGCCGCCGAGCAACAGCGCGATCAGGACGACGACGGCGCCGGCCGACGCGACGAGCGCCTGCAACGGCTCGGCGATGAGCGCCCCGAGCCAACCGCCGGCGTCTCCGAACTCGTCGAAGCCGGCCGAGATCTTGTCGGGCCCGCGCACGATGTGCAGCAACCCGAGCATCGCCACGGCGACCAGCGCCCAGCCGACCGCCAGCCGGAACGGGCTGTAGGACCGGCCCCGGCGGACGAGCGCGACACCGGCGAGGATCAGGACGGCGGGCGCAGCGAACCGGCCGAGCCCGGTGAGCCAGCCGGTCAGCGTCTCGATCCCGCGACCCAGCGGGCCGGCCAGGTTGAAGTACACGCCGAGCCCGAGCAGGACGCCGCCACCGATCAGCCCGAGCCCGAGAAACTCGTGCTCGCGCCCGGCCACCGCCTCGCGCAACTCCGCGTTCGCCCGGTCACGGCGCGATCGCGGCGCCCCGGGCGGCGTGTCGTCGCGCACCGCGCCCCGGGAGCGCCCGGATCCGGACGACCCGTCGGGCGGCGCCGACGAGCGGCTCGTGCGCGCCGTGCGGGCTCGACCGTTCACACTGGTCGAGCGCTTGCCGGGCGATTTCTTCTTGGAGGGGCCCCAGGTGGACATGGCTGGCCCCCACGGTAGCAAGGGGGTGGTTCTTCGCTCCGCCACGAGGCGGGCCGCCACGTCGGCTTGACCGGCTCAGCGGGGGTCGACGGCGAGGATCGCCCCGTCGCCGGCAACCTCGATATCGAGCACACCACCTTGCTCGGAGCGCGCCGACACGATGTAGCGCACGGCGCCGTTCGGCCCGCCCTCGACACTCAACGCGTCCACCGTGACCGTTGGCAACTCACGTTCGACGCGGCTGAGCACGGTGTTCGGGTCGAACCCGATCGCCCCCGCGGTGAACGTCTCGCCGGAGGCCCCCTCGAGCCGGGGCGCAGGGTCGAGCAACTCGCCGTCGAGATAGACGTACGGCAGTGCTGCGGTCGCGCCGTCGACGGCCACGAAGACGTTCGTGAGCTGGACATTCGCGGTGACCTCGAAGAACTCCTGCCCCTCACCGAGTTCTGCCTCGACCAGGGCGACGGCCCGCTGAACGTCGCCGACCCAGTCCGGCGCCGACGCCGACGTGCGGCCGTCCCCGCCCGCTCCCCCTCCCCCGCAGGCGATCACGGCGAGCGGGCAAGCCAGCGCCGCCGAAGCGCGAGCCATCCGTCGAAACGTGCGCCGGGGCGCCGCGACGTCCCCGCCACCGGTGTGGTCGACACGAGGACTCACGGACCGCATTCGTACCCGCGGTGCGACCACAGCCGCAAGTCACGTCGCCCGGCGGCGCACCCGGCGTCGCGGCTACGGCGTGCCGTTGGCCTTGATCGTCGCGACGAGGACGACGTGGCGGTTGATCGAGGCGTCGAAGCTCATGCTCGGCTGCTCGGTCCCGTCGGTGGTGGCCTCGAGGAACGCGGTCGCCAGCGTCGAGGACAGCAGCGTCTGGTCGGTCCCCTCCGTGTAGCCGGCCGGGTCGGTGTATGTGCCGCTCATCCCACCCATCGCGGCGACGATCACGATGTCGCCGCGGCCCACGCCGACCGGGTCGACCGGTTGGATCGGGTTGGTCGTCGCCGCATTCGTGCCGATGTTGCCGGTCGGGGCGGTCTGATGCACGCGGTCGAGCGTCACCGCGGCGTACATCTCCTCCAGCTCATACGGCGCGTCTCCCGCCCAGGTCGGCACGAACGTGCTGTCGGTGGCGGCGTCGATCCCCGCCTCGAGCAGATACCAGAGCTCGGCCCGCGCGCAGAACGAGCTGGTCGCCCCGTTGGTGCAGATCATGACCTCGGCGGCCGGGGTCAGCGACTGACCGCCGTAGGTGACCGAGGTCAGGTCGCGTTGTCCCTGCGGGGCGAGGCCCGGGTCGGCACCGTTTTCCACGCCCGCGACGAAGACGAGCATCCGGTCGTCGCCCTGGCCGGCGGTGTGCGTCACACCGGTCGTCCACGAGTTGGCGACGACCGCCCGTCGGCGGTTGAGCACCGCTCCGGCGATCACCTGCCGGTTCGGACCGGAGTGGGACATCGACGGCGTCTCGGCGCCTGCGCCAGCGGTCTTGTCCGCCGTGCCGAGCGTCGTCGTCGCCCCAGCGGTTTGGTTGTTGCCGAGCGAGAAGCCGTTCTGCGGCGTGTACGTTCCCGTGTCGCCGGCGACCGCCCCCGTGACGACGACGTCCCCGGCCACCGTGGTCAGCCCGGTGGTGGTGATCGGATTCGGTGTCGCCGCCGCACTCCGGTTCGCCGCGTTGTCACCGATCGGATCTGACTGATCGACGCCGTCGAAGAACGCGTGGGAGTACATCGGCAGGTCCGGCGCCGTGTCCCAGGTGGGAACGAACGTGGAGTCCGTCGCCGCCGCGATCCCCGCCTCGTTCAGGAACCAGATGCCGGTGGAGGCCGTCGGCGCGGTTCCGACGCTGGTTCCGGTCACCTTCGTCATCGCCTGGCCGCCGTAGCTCACCGACGTGACGCTCGGCCCGGGGACCGACGCGTTGAGCACGACGCCGGCGATCACCTGCCGGTTCGGCCCCGAATGCGACATCGACGGTGTCTCGGTGGCTCCAGCGGCACTCTTGGACGCGGTTCCGAGCGTCGTCGTCGCCCCCGCGTTCTGGTTGTTCCCGAGCGAGAAGCCGTTCTGCGGCGTGTACGTTCCCGTGTCGCCGGCGACCGCCCCCGTCACCACCATCTCGGTTCCGGTGGCGGTCGCCAGCGCGGCGGTGGCGATCGGGTTCGGGGTGGCGGCGCCGGAGGAGTTCGTCGCCTGGGCGCCGGTCGGCGTCGTCTGGTCGACACTCCCGAAGAACGAGTGCGAGTACATCGGCAGGTCCGGCGCCGTGTCCCAGGTCGGGACAAACGTCGAATCGGCCGCCGCCGCGATCCCCGCCTCGCCGAGGAACCAGATCTCCGTGGCGGCCGTGGTGGCCACCCCCACGCTCACGCCGGTCAGCTTCGTCATCGCCTGGCCGCCGAAGCTCACCGAGGTGACCGTCGGCGCGACCGCGGTGGTCGACGCGTTCAACACGACGCCGGCGATCACCTGGCGGTTCGGCCCCGAATGCGACATCGACGGAGTCTCGGTCGCGGCGGTGGCGAGTTTGGTGGCAGTTCCGAGCGTCGTCGTCGCCCCCGCGTCCTGGTTGTTCCCGAGGACGAATCCGTTCTGCGGCGTGTACGTGCCGAGGTTCCCGGCGACCGCTCCCGTCACCACGACGTCGGTCCCCGACGTCGTCGCCAGCGCGGCCGTCGTGATCGGGTTGGGGGAGGCGCCGTCGGAGGAGTTCGTCGCCTGGGCGCCGGTCGGCGTCGTCTGGTCGACGCCCCCGAACAAGGAATGCGAGTACATCGGCTGGTCCGGCGGCGTGTCCCAGGTCGGGACGAACGTCGCATCGGTCGCCGCCGCGATCCCCGCCTCGTTCAGGATCCAGATCTCGGCGCGGGCCGTCGTCGACGTGCCCGCGCTCGCTCCGTCGACCGGGGTGAGGGCTTGACCGCCAAAGGTGACGGACGTGAGCACTGGCGCGGGGGCGGCGGAGTGCTCGTGCCCGGCGATGAAGACGAGGAGGCGCTCGCTGCCGCTCACCGACGGGTGGGTCGTCCCCGTTCCCCAACCCCCGAGCGAGTGGACGTGCGCGCGCTGTTCGTTCCCGGTGATCAGGATCAGGCCCCGATCGGCGCCGGCTTCGGCGGCGTGGGAGAGCCCGGTGCCCCAGGCGCCGAGCGTCTGGACGGGCGTCGGGGCCGGGGCGCTCTGCTCGTTCCCGGTGATCAGGATCAGGCCGCGATCGTCACCCGGCTCGACGGCGTGGGACAGCCCTGTCCCCCAGCTGCCGACGAGCTGCACGTCGGACAACCCCGAGGTCGTGGCCGACGCAACGTTCGACGCGACGCTCGTCCAGGGCCCCGCGGTGGTCTCGGCGGCGTAGTAGTACGAGGTTCCGGGCTGCGGTGAGAAGTTGTCGGCGTGGCTCGAGCTGGCCTGCCCGGGCACGACGGCGATCGACGCGTACCCCGAGTCGGACGCCAGGCTGCGATACAGCTCGTACCCATCGGCCCACGCCGTGGCCGACGGCGTCCACGTGAGGTCGATCGAGGTCGGACCGCCGACGCTGGCCCCGAGCGCTGTGGGCGGTGCGACGGCGCCGGCCTGCACGGAGTTCCCGCTGTTGTCGGTGAGGCCGGCGAACACCGAGCGACTGCGCGTCGTCGACACCCCGACGGCGACCAGCGACAGCAGGATGACGACCACGTACGGCGTGAGCTCGCGCGGCGAGTCATGGGGCCGAAGCGTCATCGGCGAGATGTCGGGCTGCGCGCCCCACGGGTCGTACCTGTCGAGCAGCGCCCAGCGGGAGGTCCAGAGCATCGCCGTGATCGCGAGGAACCCGAGCAGCAGCAAGAGCCATTGCCCGCGATCGATCCACACGAGCGGCGTGGCCACCACCGGGACGAGCAGGTGGCCGGTTCCGATGATGTCCTCCGAGCGGATCGTGGTCGAGTCGAGCCGCCCGTTGGCGTCACCCCGCGTGACGTACTCGCCGGACGGGGTGACATCGACGACGCGGTGGGTGATCCGTCCGTCGGTCGCGGGATCGTCGAAGACGATGACCGTGCCGAGATCGATCTCGCCGCCGTCGTGGGGAATGACGACCACGACGTCACCGGTGTCGATGCTCGGCGCCATCGAACCGGACATCACCGCCACGGGCGACCAGCCGAACAGCGGTGGCGCTGCCGCCGCCCAGAGCGCCATCCAGAGCAGTGCGCTGGCGGCGACGAGGCTGACCAACCCCGCCGCGAACCGGGCCCGGTCCCTGGCGCTGGGAGGCATGCGGTGACGCCCTCGGGTCGGTGCCGACCCAGGTCCTAGTTCTGGACTTCCCAGGTGAAGTTCAACGCCGTGACCGACTCTGTCTGCTCGGCGTTGGGTGTCGCCGCGTCGAGCTCGACGGTGATCCGGTAGGTCTTGAACTGGCCCACACCGGTCGGGTCCCATTCGCCGACGCCGGTGGCGTAGCTGACGTGGTTGGCGTCGAAGAAGGTCAACGTGTTGGCGAACTCGGCGCCCGCGTCGTCCTCGACGAACCCGGTGCAATCGCCGTAGGTGCCGCCGTCGCCTTCGTCGACCGTGACGTTGAGGTAGTCGGCGAAGTTGCCGGAGTCGACGTAGCCCCCCGAATACAGGTTGACAGTCGAGGGGTCGACCGTTCCGTTGTACGTGACGACGATGCAGTTCGTGATCGTCTGGCCCGGTTCCATGTCGGTGACGGTGAACCTGGTGGCCCCGAGATCGTCGTCGGTCAGGTCGACCGTGCCGGCGGTGAAGCTGTTGCCCGTGTTGTCGGTCGTCTGCGTGAACGCCGCGCGGGAGGTCGTGACGATGAGGCCGCTCACCAGCAGCATCGACAGCGCGCCGGCGGCGATCCGGAACTTCGACGCCGGACTCCGCTCGCCGCCGTTGAAGGTGGTGTGGTCGGTGGTGTCGGTCATGTCGCCCTGCCTTCGTCAATCGCTCCCCGCCTGGGCAGCGCAATCGCTCGAACTCCTTGCTGTCCGGAAACCGTCCGTCGCGCGACCGCGTCCGCAAGGAGCCGGCAAGAGGGCGTCAACATCCGCTCAACGCGTCACGACCGGGCGTCACGACGGGGGTGACGGCGGTGTCAGCCGCCGATGGTCACGCGGGTTCGCCGTCGCCGGCGCTCGGGGGGCGACCGTGCGCCATCCGGGGAAGGTCGAGCGCGTCGTCGAGGACGACAGAGTCGACGTCGTGGGCCAGCGCCGCCGCTCTGATCGACTCCCCGCGCTCGACGGCGCGGCGCACGATCCGCTCGACCAGCTCGTAGCCGAGAGCCGGCGCGAGCGCGGTGGCGTTGGCGAGGCTGAGCTCGGCCAGCGACCGGCACCGCTCCCGGTCGGCGACGACGCCGCGGACGCAGTCGTCACCCAGCGACCGGCACGCGGCGCCGAGCAACTCGATCGACTCGAGCACGTTCTTCGCCATGACCGGCATCATCGTGTTCAGCTCGAAGTTGCCCTGCATGTTCGCCGTGGCGACGGTCGCGTGGTTCCCGAGCACCTGCGCGCCGACCTGCATCGCCACCTCGCAGAGCACCGGGTTGACCTTGCCGGGCATGATCGACGAGCCCTTCTGCAACTCGGGGAGCCGGATCTCGCCGAGCCCGGTGCGCGGGCCGCTGGCCATCAACCTGAGGTCGTTGGCGATCTTGCTCAGCGACGTGGCCAGCACCGTCATCGCCCCGGACACCATGACCAGCGCGTCGCGGGCCCCCTGCGCGGCGAAGCGATCGTCCGGCGCGCACAGGAGCTGTCCCCATGGCACGCGCGCCGCGAGCCGCTCGCGCACGGCCGCCGCGAACTGCGGATGGGCGTTGAGCCCCGTGCCGACCGCCGTGCCGCCGAGCGGGAGCTCGCCAAGGTGCCCGACCGTCGCCGTCAGGTGCCGCCGCCCGGCGCGGAGTTGGGCCGCGTGGCCGCCGAACTCGGCGCCGAGCGTGACCGGGACGGCGTCCATCAGGTGCGTGCGGCCCGGCTTGACGACATCGGCGAACTCGGTGGCCTTCTCGTCGAGCGCCTCGATCAGCGTGTCGAGGCCGGGCAGCAACGCGGCGTGGACCGCGTCCAGGGCGGCGAGGTGGATCGCCGTGGGGATAATGTCGTTCGAGCTCTGCCCCCGGTTGACCTCGTCGTACGGATCGGCCCGGCCGCCCGTCAACGCCGAGATGACCTCGTTGACGTTGATGTTCGTCGACGTCCCCGACCCGGTCTGGAACACGTCGATCGGGAATTGGTCGGCGTGCTCGCCGTCGCCGATCGCGTCGCCGGCGGCGGCGATCTCGGCGGCGACATCCCGGTCGACCAGTCCGAGCTCGGCGTTCACGCGTGCGGCGTCGGCCTTGATGCGCCCGAGCCACGCGATCACTCCGTGCGGCATCGGCCGCCCGGAGATCCGGAAGTTGTCGATCGCCTTGTCGGTCTCGGGTCCCCACAGGCGACCCGGGCCCGAAGCCGAGTCCGAAGCCGAGTCCGACTCCGAGTCCGGATCCGACGATGGTGCGCTCGATGAATCGGTCATGAGGTCATGATGCTCCTTCTCGCCGGCCCTCGCGCGGCGAACTCGACTCGACGTCGACACCCCGAACACTCACGGTCACAGCACTAGAGTGCCGCGTGTGACCGGACCGATGGACACGCTCTCCGAGCAGATGAGCCGCCTGCACGCCGCGGGCTGGACGGCGCAGCTCGACGGCGTCGCCGGCGGGCTGGCGTGCGGCCACTGCCGGCAGGTCGGCCGCCCCGAGGATGCGACGGTCGACCAGGTGTTCCGCTTCGAGGGCGAGAGCGACCCGGGCGACGAGTCGATCCTGTTCGCGATCACACCGTCCTGCGGCCACCGGGGAACCTTCGTCGGGATGTACGGACCCGGGACGCCACCCGAGACCGCCGACGTCGTGACCCGCCTGCGCCTCGATCGGCACTGAGCACCGCTCCGGCGCTCGGCTCAGCCAGCGTCGACCGGCTGCGGGACGACCAACACCGGGAACGCGTGCGCGTCCACGACATCCTCGGCGACCGAGCCGTCGAGCAGCTTGCCGAACCAGCCGCGCTCGCTCGATCCGACCACGATCACGTCGACACGGTGCTCGGTTGCGGCGCGGACGATGGCGTTGGCGGGGTCGCCCACCGCGCCGACGGGGACCGCCCCGTCGACGCCGGCCTCGGTGGCGACGTGCGAGGCGAGCTGCTCGGCCTGGTCGACCGGGTGCCGCGCGTCGGGGCCGGCCGTGAGCATCGGGTCGGGATAGCTGAACACGCTCCCCCAGGCGGGCATGCCGAAGGCGGCCGCGCTGCGCGCCGTCGGCTCGTCGGCGACGTTGATCGCGATGTAGGTGGCGTCCGGGCCGAAGATCTCCCTGGCCACGGTTGCCGCGTGGCGGGACTCCTCGGTCAGGTCGACGGCGATGAGGATGTTCTTCATGGCCGTGGCGTACCCCGCCGCCGCGTGCGGCAAACCGTGCCGGGCGCCGATCGAATCCGACGGCGCCGTTTCGATCTGCGCCGAACCGGTCATGCTCGCAGGATGAACGCTGATGTGAATGACCCTGTGCGCTCGGTGACGAGGTCGATCGACCTCCGGGATCTGCGGGAGCTGGTCGGCCGACCCGGCCCGTTTCTGACACTCGTCATCCCGAGCCCGAGCGCGCTCGACGACGCGCGGCAGCGCCACGACATCAGGTGGGGCAACGCGCGGCGCGGTCTCGCCGATCGCTGGCCGGACGACCGGATCGCCGACCTCGACGCGCTGATCGACGACATCGGCCACGAGGGCGGCGAGGCCGTGGTGATCA
>JBFGCT010000135.1:0-11128 GCA_041581055.1 Ilumatobacteraceae bacterium
CGACCTGGTCACCGGGATCACGATGACCAACGTGCCCGAGGCGATCGGGATCGCGCGGGCCGCCGCCGAGCTCGACGTCCCGGTGGTGCTGTCCTTCACCGTCGAGACCGACGGCCGGCTGCCGACCGGCGACGGCCTCGGCGAGGCGATCACGACGGTCGACCGGGAGACCGACGCCGCGCCCGCGTACTACATGGTCAACTGCGCCCACCCGACGCACTTCGAGTCGGTGCTCGGCGGCGAGTGGATGGCCCGGCTCCGCGGCATCCGGGCCAACGCATCGACGATGAGCCACGCCGAACTGGACGAGGCCGACGAGCTCGACGCCGGCGACCCCGACGACCTCGCCCGGCGCTACGCGTCGCTGCGGGACCGGTTCGGGAGCCTGACGGTGTTCGGCGGCTGCTGCGGCACCGACGACACCCACATCGCCGCCGCCGCGGCCGCGCTCACCCGGTGAGGCCGGGGGCGCAGAGCCCGTCGAGCTCCTTGATCTCGATCCGGTCGCGATTGGCGTAGGTCACCTCATTCGCGGGGTCGCGCTTCAGGTTGAACACGCGGAACTCCATCTCGGTCGTGTCGACGGTGAGGATGCGCCCGACCAGCCCCTCGCCGAGGCCGAGCAGCAGCTTGATCGTCTCCAACGCCTGGATCGAGCCGATGATCCCGGGCAGCACGCCGAGCACGCCGGCCTCGGCGCAGCTCGGGGCGAGCTCGGCGGGTGGCGGCTCGGGGACCATGTCACGGTATGTCGGACCCAGGAGCGGGTGGAACACGCTGACCATGCCCTCGAAGCGGAAGATCGAGCCGTGCACGACCGGGATGCCGAGCTTGACGCTGGCGTCGTTGAGCAGGTAGCGGCTCGGGAAGTTGTCGGCGCCGTCGACGATCACGTCATAGCCGGCGATGATCTCGATGATGTTCGACGCGTCGAGCCGGGTGTCGTAGGTGACGACGTCGACGTCGGGGTTGAGCATCGTCAGCGTCTTCTTCGCCGAGTCGACCTTGCGATCGCCGATGCGGTCGACGTTGTGCAGGATCTGCCGCTGGAGGTTCGACGAGTCGACCTCGTCCATGTCGACGACGCCGAGCGTGCCGACGCCGGCCGCCGCGAGGTACAGCGCGGCCGGCGAGCCGAGCCCGCCGGCGCCGAGCAGCAGCACCTTCGAGTCGAGCAGCTTGGCCTGACCCTCGACGCCGACCTCGGGGAGCAGGATGTGGCGCTTGTACCGGTTGTTCTGCTCCGACGTGAGCGTCACCGGCAGCTTCCACGCCCGGCCCTCGTCCTTCCAGCGGCCGAACCCGCCGGCCATCGACTCGGCGGCGGTGTAGCCGAGCTCGGTCATCGTCTTGACGGCGAACGCCGAGCGGACGCCGCCGGCGCAGTAGACGACGACCGGCGCGTCCTTGTCGCCGATCTTGCCCTCGACCTGGGCCTCGAGATGGCCGCGCGGGATGTGGATCGCGCCGGGGATCGCGCCTTCGGCGTACTCGTCGGGCTCGCGCACGTCGAGCACGAGCGCGCCGTCGTCGATGTGCGACGCCGCGGTCTCGGTGTCAACCTCGTCGATCTCGGATTTCGCGGCGGCGAGCAGGTCGCGGAACGTTGCCATGGTCAGAAAGCCTACCTACCTAGTCGGGAATAGGTCCAACCGCCGAGCGGTTCCCTACATTCCCATGGTGTCCGACCCCCCGGCGACCTCCCCGCGCAAGATGTTCACGGCGACGACGGCGACCAACGACGGGGCGTTCGCACCGCAGGACTGGGCCCTCTTCCTCGCCATCGCCGGCGTCTGGGGCTCGTCGTTCCTGTTCATCGACATCGGGCTCGACGCGCTGCCGCCCGGGCTGATCACGCTGCTCCGGGTCGGCCTCGGCGCGCTGGCGCTGGCGGCCATCCCCCGCCGCCGCGCGCCGATCGAGCCGTCGGATCGGGCGCGACTCGTCGTGCTCTCGGTGATCTGGGTGGCGATTCCGTTCACGCTGTTCCCGATCGCCGAGCAGCACATCAACTCCTCGGTCACGGGCCTGCTCAACGGCGGGACGCCGATCTTCGCCGCGCTCGTCGCCACGGTGCTGCTCCGCCAACCGCCGCGCGGCCCGCTGCTCGCCGGCATCGTCGTCGGGTTCGCGGGGGTGGCGCTGATCAGCCTGCCGTCGATCAGCGAGGGTTCGAGCGAGGCGCTCGGCGTCGCGCTCGTCGTCGGCGCGACCGTCTGCTACGGGTTCGCCCTCAACCTCACCCCGCCACTCCAGCAGCGGTACGGGTCGGTCAACGTCATGGCGAAGATGCTCGCGCTGGCGACGGTCTGGACGCTGCCGTATGGACTCTGGGACCTCGGGGAGGCGGAGTGGGAGATCGGCCCACTCGTCGCCGTCGTCGCGCTCGGCGTCGTCGGCACCGGGATCGCGTTCGCGGTGATGGCCAGCCTCGTCGGGAGGGTCGGCTCGACGCGGGCCTCGTTCATCACGTACCTGATCCCCGTCGTCGCGCTGGCCCTCGGCGTCGTGTTCCGCGACGACGAGGTCGCCGCGCTGGCGCTGGTCGGCGTCGCGCTCGTCATCGCCGGCGCGATCCTGGCCAGCCGGACGACGAGGCCGGTCAGGAGAGCAGCGCCGGCAGGATCTCGCTGATGCCGCCGACGAGCAGGTGGTCGGCGTAGCGGTCCATCGCCGTCTCGTCGCCGTTGACGATGACGATCTGCGCCCCGGCCGCCTTCGCCCGCGGGACGCAGTTCGCCGCCGGGAACACGCTCAACGTCGAGCCGACGGCGAGCAGGACGTCGGCCTCCTCGCTGACCCGCAGCGCCCGGTCGATCACCTCTGGGACCAGCGCCTGGCCGAAGCTGATCGTGTCGCTCTTGAGGATGCCGCCGCACACCAGGCACGGAGGGTCGGCCTCGCCGTTGCGGACGCGGTCGAGAGCGTCGGCCATCGCGCGGCGATCGGCGCAGTCCCAGCAGCGGGTCCACCAGACCGTGCCGTGCACCTCGATCACCCGCTCGGCGTCGTTGCCGGCCTTCTGGTGCAGCCCGTCGATGTTCTGGGTCACCACGGCGTGCAGGCGGCCCCGCCGCTCGAGGTCGGCGATGGCGCGATGGCCGGTGTTCGGCTCGGCGGTCCAGGCCGGCGTGGTCAGCCGGTTCTGCCAGGCGGCACGGCGGACCTCGGGGTCGGCGAGGTAGTGCTGGATGTTGGCCGCCTTCTCGGCGGCCGGGTTCTTCGTCCACAGCCCGTTCGGCCCGCGGAAGTCCGGGATGCCCGAGTCGGTCGAGATGCCCGCGCCGGTGAGGACGACGATCCGCTCCGCCGCGGCCAGCACGTCGCGCGCCGCGCTGGCGTCGGCCGGCAGCGTCCCGTCGAAGGTGTCCACGACCCGGACGATAACAACCCGCGCGTTCGTCTCCGGTGAGAGGTGAGACCCACAGGTCACCCTGGATCTCACCAGAGCCACCGCCTGCCCATCTCCGGTGAGAGGTGAGACCACCTGTAGGTCTCACCTCTCACCGAAAGGTACGGCGCGGGCTCGCCGGTAGCGTCGGGGGGATGTCCGAGCAGGTGATCTCCGAAGCGGCGCGCCGCCGGACGTTCGCCATCATCTCGCACCCCGACGCGGGGAAGACCACCCTCACCGAGAAGTTCCTGCTCTACGCCGGCGCGATCCAGTCCGGCGGCGCCGTCAAGGCGCACGAGGGCCGGCGGGCGGCGATGTCGGACTGGATGGACATGGAGCAGAAGCGCGGCATCTCGATCACGTCGACGGCGCTCAACTTCCCCTATCGGGGCCATGAGCTGAACCTGCTCGACACGCCCGGCCACCGGGACTTCTCCGAGGACACGTATCGGGTGCTGTCGGCGGTCGACGCGGTGGTCATGGTGCTCGACTCGGCCAAGGGCATCGAGCCGCAGACGCTCAAGCTGTTCGAGGTGTGCCGCGCCCGGCGCCTTCCGGTGCTGACGTTCCTCAACAAGCTCGACCGGCCGGGGATGGAGCCGATCGAGCTGCTCGACCAGATCGAGGAGCAGATCGGGCTGCGGCCGACGCCGGCGACGTGGCCGGTCGGCACGTTCGGCGACCTGCGGGGCGTGATCGACCGCCGGACCGACGTGTTCACCCGCTTCACCCGCACCGCCCGCGGCGCCCAGATCGCGCCGGAGGAGGACGTGCCCGCCGAGCGGGCCGCCGCCGAGGAGGGCGCGCAGTGGACCAAGGCGAGCGACGAGTCCGAGTTGCTCGACGCGATCGGCGCCGACGTCGACCTGCCCTCGTTCCTCGCCGGAGAGTCGACGCCGGTGTTCGCCGGGTCGGCGTTGACCAACTTCGGCGTGCGCCACCTGCTCGACGCGATCGTCGACCTCGCCCCCGCGCCGCCGCCCCGGGAGGACATCGACGACAAGCCGCGCCACCTCGACGAGCCGTGTTCGGCGTTCGTGTTCAAGGTGCAGGCCAACATGGACCGCAACCACCGCGACCGGATCGCGTTCGCCCGCATCTGCTCGGGCCGCTTCGACCGCGGCATGGTGCTGACCTGTCACCGCACGGGCAAGCCGTTCGCCACCAAGTACGCGTCGACCGTCTTCGGGGCCGAGCGCACGACGATCGACGAGGCGTTCCCCGGTGACGTCGTCGGCCTGGTCAACGCGACCGGGCTGAACATCGGCGACACGCTCTACGACGAGACGGGCGCGCCGGTCGAGTACCCCCGGCTCCCGCAGTTCGCGCCGGAGGTCTTCGCCACCGCCCGGCCGACCGACACCGGCAAGACCAAGCAGTTCCGCAAGGGCCTCGACCAACTCGGCGAGGAGGGTGTCGTCCAGGTGCTCAAGGACCCCGACTGGGGCGACGCGTCGCCGGTGCTGGCGGCGGTCGGCCAACTCCAGTTCGACGTCTTCGCCAACCGCCTCGACGTGGAGTTCAACGCGCCGATCGAGCTGTCGTCGGCCCCGTATCAGGCGATCCGGCTGACCGACCGGGACACCGCCGCCGTCCTGCGGGAAAAGCCCGGCGTGCGGATCATGGCCCGCGGCGACCAACGGCTGGTCGCCCTGTTCGAGAACAAGTACGCGCTGGCGCGGATCGAGCAGAACGAGCCCGAGCTGACGCTCGAACACATCATCGCCGGCTGAGCCGGCGCGGCGCGACCCGCCGCGTCACCACGAACCGGAGCTCCCGCCGCCGCCCCCGCCGCCGACGCCGCCGCCGCTGAAGCCCCCGCCGAAGCTGCCGCCTGAACCTGAACCTGAACTCGAGGGTTTGGTGTGGGCCGACCGGAACGACGACGCGTTGGTGTGCACGAGCAGCGGCCCGCGCAGGGCCTGCTCCGGATGGGGGATGTTGCTCGACTCGACCGCCCGCTTCCACGCGTCGGCCTCGCCGAGGGCCACCGCCCAGGCGCTGTACTCCCGCAGCAGCCCGTTGTCCCACGCCCACTCGACGTGACGTCCCTCGCTCGCCGCCAGGAACCGGCGGAACGACTCGGTCAGCAGGGCGAGCGCCGAGCCGGTCGCCGTCCGCGCCGGCAGCAGCGACCGGTAGGCGAGGAACGACGCGAGCGCGACGATCGCCACGCTGCCGACGATCGCCACCCACGCCGGCGCGAGGACGCCCAGCCACGACGAGCGGGCGTCGCCGATCGGGCCGTCGCCGAAGACGACCAGGAAGGCGAAGGGGACGAGGAAGATGAACGACGCGAGGCTGCGCACGTTGAACCCCGGCCCATCCGGCGCCCCCCGCCTCCACCATCCGGAGTCCCGGACGAATCGCCGCTGCTCCCTGCTGATCTTGTTCCACGTCGTCGTGAACGACTTGCTGTACTTGCCGAGCTTGACCGACCGCTTCGACCCGAACAGCGCCTTGAGGTGGGCCTGGTCGACGGCGCTGAGCCGAGCGGTGTTCTCGCCCGGCCTGAGCCGCAGGTCGTCGCCGTCGTCGCCGTCGTCGAGGACGATCGCGCCCTGGGCGATCATCCCGGAGAACCACGCCGAGACGTTGTCGTCGTCGACGCGCTCGCGCAGCAGCGCGGCCCCCTGCCACGGCTCCAGCCCCCGCGGGGGGACGAACTCGATGGTCGCCAACTCGGCCAGCCGGGAGTCGGGCACGCGGTGGGTCGGGACGTCGGCGACGCGGTCCCCGACCTGCGGCGCCGGCAGCGCGCCGTACGCCGCGTCGGCGGCGCCCCCGCTGACGATCTCGTTGCTGCCGTACCAGCGGCTGAGCGCGAAGACGCCGCCGGACGCGGCCAGCCCGAGCACGGCGACGAGCAGGCCGAGCGGCTGGAACCCGGACGGGATCGGGTCGGGCGCCGCGGGCGGCTCGGGCAGGTCCGGCGTGGTCAGCGCGGCGATCGCGCCGCCGACCGTGATGCCCTCGCCCGGTTCGAGCGGTTCGATCACCGCAACGTGCCGGCCGGCGTCGTCGCGCGCCAGCGAGCACCCCCCGAACTGGCCGTACGACCCTGTGTCGCACGTCGTGTCGGTCAGGTCGAACCCGGCCAGCACGACTTCGAAGCGGTCGGTCTGGAACGTCTCGTCCGTGCCGATGATGTCGAGCGCCAGCACCCCGGTCGAGATCTGGGCGTCCGGCAGCGTGTACTCGAGGACATACCGGTGCTGCCCGGTGTAGGTGACGTTCGGGTCGCCGACGCGGATGCGCGTCCTGCTGCCCAGGTCGAGCGTCTTGACGCCGTCGTCGGCGGTGCGCGACACGGCGGTGATGTCGATCGGCTCGCCGAAGTCGTTCGGGACGATGCGCTGGTAGCCCCGGCGCTCGTTGATCCCGAAGTCGATGTCGACGACCTCGCGGATGCGCACGCCGTCGGCGCCGTCGGGCCACACGGTGACCTGTTTGGCGTCGAAGTGCTCGGGCCGGAACACCGCGGCGTCGCCGGCGCCGATCACCCGGAACCCGGCGAGCATCGAAAGGGCGACGATCACGACGCCGACGACCGCGTGACGCCCTCGGGTGACTTTGTGCAACATGGCGTTGATTCTGCCCCAGAACCCTGTGCGGCGACTTCGAAGAGTGGGCTATGGTCCGACCGCGCGACCGGACGGGGCGCGCCTGGGAGGAAACCACATGGTTCGCAAGGCACAAGGCGGTAGGACGATGTCACGGCGCGCGCTGACGATCTCACTGGCACTCGGATTGGGCGCCGCCACGTTGACAACTGCCGCGTCCGGCTCGGTGTCGGCGTCGCCCGCCCAGCCCGTCGACGTGACGGCCGAGCTCTCCCCGCCGACCGCGATGCCGGCGTTGACCACGTTCAAGGGCGAGCGGTTCGCCGACACCCGGGCCGGCGGCGCCACGATCGACGGGCTGTTCCTCGGGGCCGGCAAGCGGCCGGCGGGCGACACGTACGAGGTGACGATCGCCGGCCGCGGCTCGGTCCCCTCCGACGCGGTCGCCGGCGTGATGAACGTCACCGCCCTCAGCCCCGACGCCCCAGGATTCTTCACCGTCTACGACTGCGACGCCCCCCGCCCCAACGCGTCGGCGCTGAACTACACCGGCGGTGTCGACGTCGCCAACGAGGTCGTCATCAAGCTGTCCGCCGCCGGATCGGTGTGCGTCTACACGTTCGCCGGCGCCGGACTGCTGATCGACCTCGTCGGCTATGTCGAGGCGTCCGACAGCGTCGAGACGATGATCTCCAAGCGGTTTGCCGAGAGCCGCGAGGGCGCGCCGACGTTCGACAACCAGATGGAAGGCTTCGGCCGCACCACCCCCGGCTCGATCACCACCGTCCAGATCGCCGGCCGCGACGACGTGCCCGCCACGTTCAGCGCGGTGATCGCCAACGTCGCCGTCGTCGACCCGACCGACGACGGGTTCGTCACCGTGTACTCCTGCCAGGCGACCGTGCCGACGGCGTCGTCGATCAACCACACCGCGGGGGTCAACCGAGCCAACGAGCTGATCGTCCAGCCGAACGCCAGCGGCGAGATCTGCATCTTCACCCAGCACGACGTCGACCTGATCGTCGACGTCGTCGGCTACGTCGAAACCGGGTCCGACCTGGTCAGCCTCGCCAACGCCCGCTACCGGGAGACCCGCGACGGCGCCACCACGTTCGACGGCCAAGAGCAGGGAGGCGGCAAGCGCGCCGCAGGTTCGACGACGATGCTCCAGATCGGCGGCCGGGGCGCGGTCCCCGCCGACGCCGTCGCGGCGGTCGTCAACGTCGCCGCCGTCGACCCCGACGCCGCCGGGTTCCTCACCGTGTTCCCCTGCACGGCGCCCAAGCCGAACGCCTCGTCGCTGAACTACACGACCGACGTCAACGGCGCCAACGAGCTGATCGCCGACCTCGACGCCAACGGCAAGCTGTGCGTGTTCACGTTCGCCAGCACCCACCTCCTCGTCGACGTGGTCGGCTACGTCAAGCCCCACGCCGACCTCTCGATCACCAAGACCGACGACACCGACCCCGAGCTCGCCGGCGAGCAGCTCACCTACACGCTCGAGGTCACCAACGACGGGCCGCACACCGCGACCGGCGTGACGGTCACCGACACGCTGCCCGCCGGTGTGACACTCGACTCGACCACCGGCTGCGCCGAGGACCCCGACGGCGTCCCGACCTGCTCGTTGGGCGACCTCGCCCCGGGCGCCACGACGTCGTTCACCATCACCGTCGACATCGACGTCGCCACGAGCGGGACGATCACCAACGACGCCGAGGTCGGGTCGTCCACCGGTGACCCCGATCTGTCCAACAACACCGTCGCCGAGGACACCGAGGTGACCGCACTGGGCACGATCGAGATCGTCAAGGCGACCGACCCGGCCGGCTACACGGGCTACGGCTTCACCGACGACATCCCCGGCGGCACCGGCTCGTTCACGCTGGACGACGCCGAGACCGAGACCTTCGTCAACGTCCCGCCCGGCACCTACACCGTCACCGAGGACGATCCCGAGCCGTCGGGCTCGTTCCTGTCCGACCTGACCTGCGTCGACAGCGACGGCGCCGGCGCCGCCTCGACCGGCGACCTGCCGACCCGGGCGGCGACGATCAACCTCGAACCCGACGAGACCGTGACCTGCACGTTCACCAACACGCGCTTCGGGTTCATCCAGATCGGCAAGAACACCGATCCCACAACGGATCCGCAGGACTTCGGGTTCACCAGCCCCGACTTCGGCCCGTTCACCCTCGACACCGACGACAGCGACGGCATCAACAACGCCGCGTCGTTCGTGAACGTCGTGCCCGGCTCGTACACGTTCACGGAGACGCCGGTGCCCGGCTGGGACCTCACCGTCGTCGATTGCATCGACCCGACGAGCGACTCGACGACCAACCTCGGGGCCGGCACGGCCACCGCCGTCGTCGCGCCCGACGAGTCGGTGTTCTGCACCTTCCGCAACCGGCAGCGCGGCTCGATCACGATCGTCAAGGACACCGCGCCCGACGCCGCAACCGACTTCACCTTCTCCCAGGACATCGACGGCTCCGGCGACTTCGACCTCGACGACGACGCCGACGGCACCCTCTCCAACACCCGGGTCTTCAACGACGTCGTCGCCGGCGCGTACCAGGTCGACGAGGTGGTCGACCCCGCGTACGCCCCGGTGGCCATCACCTGCGACGACGGCGCGTCCACCGCGCCGTCGTTCCAGGGCGGGAGTACCGCGTTCATCAACCTCGGTCCCGGCGAGGACGTCACCTGCACGTTCACCAACGACGAGCTCGGCACGATCGTGGTCGAGAAGGGGACCAGCCCCGGCGGCGGGACCGGGTTCGGGTTCACCGACGACATCGGGGCGCCCAACGCCTTCACGCTCGACGACGGCCAGTCCGAAACCTTCACCGGCGTGCTACCGGGCTCCTACGCGGTGACCGAGGACGACCCGACGCCCGGCTACGACCTCGACTCGCTCACCTGCGACGACGGCAACTCGACGGGCGACACCGGCACCCGGACGGCCTCGATCACGCTCGAGCCGGGCGAGACCGTGACCTGCACCTTCGGCAACGTCGAGCGCGGATCGGTGACGATCGTCAAGGACACGATCAACGACGGCCCGCAGGACTTCGCCTTCTCCGGTGACCTCGGCGCGTTCACCCTCGACGACGACGCCGACGGCACCCTGTCGAACACCCAGGTCTTCCCCGATGTCGCTCCCGGCTCGTACGACGTGACCGAGGCCGCCGTCGCCGGGTTCGCCCTCTCGAGCCTCACCTGCGACGACGGCGCATCGGCCACGCCGTCGGGAACCGACATCCCGTCGCGCACCGCCACGTTCAACGTCGACCCCGGCGAGGACGTCACCTGCACGTTCGAGAACACCGAGGGCGGATCGATCACCATCGTCAAGGACGCCCTCCCCGACGACCCGCAGGACTTCACCTTCAGCCAGGACATCGACGGCTCCGGCGACTTCGACCTCGACGACGACGCCGACGGCACCCTCTCCAACACCAAGGTCTTCATCGACGTGGCTCCGGGCACCTACTCGGTCACCGAAACCGTCCCTGCCGGGTGGGCACTGACCTCGGCCACCTGCAGCGACGGCTCCCCCGTCACCGCCATCGACCTGAGCCCGGGCGAGACCATCACCTGCACGTTCGAGAACACCAAGGACGGGTCGATCACCATCGAGAAGCAGACCCTGCCCGACGGCGACCCGGCAACGTTCACGTTCACCGGCGACGTGGCCGGCGTCCTCGGCGACGGCGGCACCGCCACCCAACCCGTCGCCCCCGGCCCCTACACCTCCACCGAGACCGTCCCCGCCGGATGGGAACTCACCGACATCACCTGCTCCGACGGCAACTCCTCCGGCGACACCGGCACCGCCACCGCCACCTTCAACGTCGAACCCGGCGAAGACGTCACCTGCACCTTCACCGACACCAAGGACGGGTCGATCACCATCGAGAAGCAGACTCTGCCCGACGGCCACCCGCAGACCTTCACCTTCGCCGGCGACGTGGCCGGCGTCCTCGGCGACGGCGGCACCGCCACCCAACCCGTCGCCCCCGGTGCCTACACCTCCACCGAGACCGTCCCCGCCGGATGGGAACTGACCGACATCACCTGCTCCGACGGCAACTCCTCCGGCGACACCGGCACCGCCACCGCCACCTTCAACGTCGAACCCGGCGAAGACGTCACCTGCACC
>JBFGCT010000136.1:0-10999 GCA_041581055.1 Ilumatobacteraceae bacterium
GACTCGACGTGGATCATCGACCGCGCCCGCCTGCTCGACGTGCGGAGCGACGGCCGGCTGACCGCAGCCCTGCCGGTTCGGCCACCCGACCCGCCCGCCGACGAGGCGCCGCTCCCCCGACGGCAGATCGACGAGGCGCTGTGCCTCGCCCGCTTCTTCGACAAGCGGGCCGCCGCGGCGGTGGTCACCTGTGCCGGCGAGTGGTCGTTCCCGGTCGGCGCCTCCGAGGAGATCCCCCGACTGACGCGGGCGGCGTGAGCCGCTCAGCGCGGCACGACCCGCACGCCGACCGTGTCGATGGCGAGCCGCTTGGTGTGAGCCCCGGCGGGGAGCGAACCGGCGACCGCGTCGGCGACCCCGGCGGCGCACAGGAAGGCGACCGTCGGGCCGCTGCCCGACAGCCAACCGCACCACGCCCCCGCCGCCACGCCGGCCGCCAGCGCGTCGCCCGCGCCCGACACGAGCGGCAGCCGGTCGGGCTGGTGGAGCTGGTCGTCGGTTGCGCCGGGCAGCAGCGCCGGGTCGTCGTGCTCGAACGCCAGCGCCAGCTGGAGCGCGCGGCCGATGTTGTGCACGGCCGCGGCGCGCTCGACCACCCCCGGCAGGGCCCGCCGCGACCGGTCGGTCGACGTCGTCGCGTCGGGGATCCAAGCCACGACCGCCGCGGCGGCGAGCGTCGGGCCGACGGCGATCGGCACGACCCGCCCGTCGACGAAGGCGACCAGGCCCCCGTGCACCGACGCCGCGGCGTTGTCGCCGTGCCCCTCCCGCGCCGCGGCGGTCCGCACGATCTCGGCGGCCGCCGCCTCGATCGATCCGGCGGCGCCGTCGCTGCGGTGGGCGACGGCGCGCGCCGCGGCGCCCACCCGAACCGCGCCGCTGAACCCCAGGCCGCGGGCGACCGGGATCGAGCTGCGGAGCCACAGCGGCCCCTCGCCGCCGAGCTCCTCGAACGGGCCGCGGGCCGGATGGTGGCGGTCGACCGCCTGCGCGCCGTCGGGCGCGGCGCCCGTGCCGAGGTCGGCGTACAACGCCACCGCCAACCCGAGCACGTCGAACCCCGGCCCGAGGTTGGCCGACGTGGCCGGGGTGCGCACGACCAGCGTCATCGTCGGACCCGCATCAGCTCGGCCGCTGCGCTTGCGACGCCCGGACGAACGCGTCGAGCGTCGCGGCCGCCCGGCCGTCGTCGATCGCCGCCGCCGCGCGGGCGACGCCGTCGGCGAGATCATCGGCGACCTCGGCGATCGCCAGGGCGGCGCCGGCGTTGAGGACGACGATGTCGCGGTGTGGCCCCGACACGCCGGACAGCACCTGCCGAACGGCGGTGGCGTTCTCGTCGGGCGACGCGCCGCGCAGGTCGGCGACGGTCGAGCGGGCGAGGCCGACGTCCTCGGGCTCGACCGTGAACTCGTCGACCGAACCGCCGCGCAAGGCCAACACGTGAGACGGCCCGGCGGTGGTCAGCTCGTCGAGACCGTCGCCGTGGACGACCCACGCGTCGGTCAGGCCCTGCCGCCGGAGCGCCTCGACCATCGGCACGGCGAACGCCGGGTCGGCGACGCCGATCAGCTGCCGCCGCACCCGACCGGGGTTGGCCATCGGCCCGAGGAGGTTGAACACCGTCGGGACGCCCAGCTCGGCGCGTGGCGGCCCGGCGAAGCGGAACGCGGGGTGGAAGGCGCGGGCGAAGCAGAAGCCGATCCCGACCTCGCGCACGCACGCCGCGACGCCGTCGGCGGACAGCTCGATGGCGACGCCGAGCAACTCGAGGACGTCGGCGGTCCCGCACGCCGACGAGGCCGACCGGTTGCCATGCTTGCAGACCCTGGCCCCGGCCCCCGCCGCGACGAGCGAGGCCATCGTCGACACGTTGATCGTGTTCGCCCCGTCGCCGCCCGTCCCGACGATGTCGATCGCCTCGGCCCGCTCGACGTCGGTCAGCGGGACGAACGTCGCCTCGGCGAGCGCCGCGTCGAGCAGCGCCGACAGCTCCTCGGCCGTCTTCCCCTTGGACCGCAAGGCGATGGCGAACCCGGCGATCTGGGCCCCCGTGGCGTCGCCGGCCAGGATCGCGGCCATCGCCGCGCCGGCGGCGGCGGCGCTGAGGTCGCGCCCGGCGATCAGGTCGGACAACAGCGCCGGCCAGCCGCCCACTTCGTCCAGTCGTGACATCGCCCAGATGGTAGGCGTGCTCCCCCGCCGCGGCGAAGACCGCGGGCGGCCGGGTGGGCCGGGTGGGCCCGGGGGTTGCGGTCAGGCCGAGCGGCGGCGCTGCCGGATGATGCGGCGGCGATCGCGCTCGGTCGCCCCGCCCCACACCCCGGCCTTCTCGCGGAAGGCCAGGGCGTGCTCGAGGCACGCCTTGCGGACGTGGCACTGGGCGCACACGCTCTTGGCGATGTTCGCGTCGTCCTCGTCATCCGGATAGAAGATGGCGGCGTCCAAGCCGCGACACGCCCCGAGATCCCACCATTTCGCTTCTTGAACCGACACGTGAGCCCCCTACGTCAACAACGTGTACCCCAAGGCAGGCGGCATCATCCCACCCACCAGGATCGAATCTAGGCCCGTCCGGCGGCGGACGCCAGGGATTTTTTCGGCGCGCCGAGACCGAAGCGCACGTTCAGTGGTCAAAGACCCACTCATCGTGTGAGTCGCCGGCCGCCATCCCGCCGGGGGGGCTCACTCCTCCTGGGGGATGCCGTAGGCCCGCGCCAGCAGCTGCAGCGGATGGGCGGGGACCAGCTCGGTCTGCTCGGCGATCGCCGTGTTGGCGAGGTGACAGTCGCCGGCCACGACGTCGCCTGCGGCGCGTTCGACCAGCTCGCCGAGCCGTTTCGCCATCGGGATCGAGATGTCGTCGTTCTCGGCGCGCAGGCCCCACATCCCATCGACGCCCGAGCACTGCTGGACGAGCTCGACCCGCGCCCCGGTCAGCTTCAGCAGGTCGCGGCTCTTGAAGCCGATGTTCTGGGCCCGCAGGTGGCACGGGACGTGGTACGTGATCGTGCCGAACGTCTGCCCGTCGAAGCCGGTGTCGAGCACGGTGTCGTCGGCCTCGTGCAGCTTCATCAGGTACTCGGCGGCGTCGTACGTGTTCGCCGCGACGAGATCGGCGTCGGGGCCGCCCACGTAGTCGGGATAGTCCTTCTTCAGGACGTACCCGCAGGTCGGTTGGGGGACGACGATGTCGGTGCCGGCGCGCACCTCGGCGGCGAGCGCCTTGGCGTTCTTCCTGGCGATCGCCGTGAACCGTTCCAGATCGCCCGAGTGCAGCGCCGGCGCCCCACAGCAGCCCGCCGCCGTGGGCTCGCACTCGATGCCGTTGCGCTCGTAGACCTTGACGAGGTCCTTGCCGATGCCCGTCTCCTGGTACTCGACGAAGCACGTCGGGAAGACGGTCACCCTCCCCTGCCGCCTGCCGACGGAGATCGTCGGCCGCTTGTCGAACCAGGTCGAGAAGCGCTGCCTGGCGTACGGCGACAGCAGGCGTACGGCCGAGACACCGGTCACCGCCGCGACCGCCTTGCGGACCGGGGATCCGGGCGTCGCCGCCACGACGCGGTTGGCGAGCGGCGCGGTCCTCGTCGCCGCCTTGCCGAGAAGGTCGGTTCGACCCATCAACCGGCTGGCCGCGCGCTGGCGGGCCGGGATGTGGCCCGCCGCGTGCCGCATCGCCTCGGCCCGCAGCATCAGCCGGGGGAAGTCGAGATTCCACTCGTGGAGCTCGGGAATGTACGGGCAGTTGAGGTAGCAGCGCTTGCACTGGAAGCACTCGGCGACGACCTGATCCTGTTGCGCCGGGGTCAGCCGCCCCGCGTCGTGGTCGTCGTGCCGCTCGATCATCTCGAACAGCGTCGGGAACGACGTGCAGAACGAGACGCACCGCCGGCACCCGTGACACAGGTCGTACACCCGCGTCAACTCCCCGCGCACGTCGGCCTCATCCAGGTACACCGGATCCGTGGGATCGTACGTTGTGCTCATCGGCGGTCGGCGGATTCTAACTGCGCCGATCGTTCACCCGCCTGCGGCGACCGTCCCGTAGCATCAGCGAGGTGGAGCGCCCCCCGTTCGATCGGTCCAGGATGATCGCCGCGCTGCGGTCGGGCGAGCGCGACGAGGGCCAGCCGTTCGACGTGCTCGTGATCGGCGGCGGGATCACCGGCGCCGGTGTCGCCCTCGACGCCGCGGCGCGCGGGCTCCGCACCGCGCTCGTCGAGCGCGACGACTTCGCGTCCGGCACGTCGTCGAAGAGCTCCAAGATGATCCACGGCGGTCTGCGATACCTGCAGAACGGCGACGTCCGCCTCGTCTACCAGGCCCTCCGCGAGCGAAGGCGGCTGATGCGGAACGCGCCGCACCTGGTCGCCGTCTTGCCGTTCATGATCCCGATCACGACCAGGGACGGCGTCGTCTCGCGCCGGATCGCCCGGGCGCTCGGCTCGGCGATGTGGATGTACGACCTCACCGGCGGGTGGCGCATCGGCCGGCTGCACAAGCGGATCTCCGCCGAGGAGGCCGCCGCCCACTTCCCCACCACCCACGTCGAGCGGCTGAGCTCGGCGTACCTCTACTTCGACGCCGCGGCCGACGACGCCCGGCTCACGCTGACCATCGCCCGGACCGCCGCCGAGCACGGCGCGGTCCTCGTCAACCGGTGCCGGGTCGTCGACATCACCGCCGACGACGGCGGCCGGGCCTCGGGCGTCGTCGTCGAGGCCGACGGCGACCGGTTCCCGGTGCCGGCCCGGACGATCGTCAACGCCACCGGGGTCTGGGCCGACGAGGTGCGGGCGCTCGACGAGGGCGTCGACCCCGACTCGATCCGACCCGCCAAGGGCGTCCACGTCACGGTTCCGTGGGAGAAGGTGCGCAACGACATCGCCGTGATCATCCCCGTCCGCGGCGACAAGCGCAGCCTGTTCCTCGTGCCGTGGGACGAGGAGCCCGACGGCACGTTCCGCCACACCTACATCGGCACGACCGACACCGACTACGACGGCTCGCTCGACGACCCGCAGTGCGACGGCGACGACCTCGACTACGTCCTCGAAGCGGTCAACCAGGCGCTGACCACCGACATCGCCCGCGAAGACATCACCGGCGTCTGGTCGGGCCTGCGGCCGCTGGTCAAGTCGGCCGACCCCGCCGACCGCGGGGGCAAGACCGCCGACCTGTCGCGCCAGCACGTCGTCGAGGTGAGCGACTCCGGGGTCATCCGGGTCGGCGGCGGCAAGCTCACCACCTACCGGGAGATGGCCGAGGACACCGTCGACGCGGTGCTGTCAAGCCTCGGCCGGTCCCGTTGGCGACGACGCGGCCACCGGACGCGGCGGCTCGCGCTGTTCGGCGCCGAGCCCCGCGCAAGGTTGCCCCGCGGGTCGCTCGACGCCCACCTGGCCCGGCGGTACGGGTCGGCCGCCGCCGAGGTCAAGGCGCTGATCGCGCTCGACCCCGCGCTCCGCGCGCCACTCGTCGACGGGCAGCCGTACGTGCTGGCCGAGGCGGTCTACGCCGTGCGCGACGAGATGGCGACGACCCTCGACGACATCCTGCTCCGACGGACGCGCGCCCACCTGTTCGACCGGTCCGCCACCCTGCGCGCCGCGCCGGCGGTCGCCGAGCTGATCGGCGCCGAGCTCGGTTGGACCGCCGCGGAGACCCAGCGCCAGATCGACGACTACCGGCGGCTGTGCGCCGCGGAGGAGGAAGCCGGTGAGCACCTCACCCACGCCACCGATTGAGCTGACGGGCGCCGGCGCCCATTTCCGCCAGCCGCCCGTCGAGGTTCCCGAGGAGCTGATCGGCGCGCTCGCCGAGATCTGCGAGGTCCGCACAGGCGAGCGGGAGGTCGCCGAGGCCAGCCGCGATTGGTGGCCGCTGGCGCTGCACTGGTCGATCGCCGGGGAGGTCCCGCAGCTCGCCGACGTGGTGGTCCGCCCGACGAGCACCGCCGAGGTCGCCGCCGTCGCCCGCGCCTGCGACATCGGGCGGGTGCCGCTGACCGTGGCCGGCGGCCGCAGCGGCGTGTGCGGGTCGTCCGTGCCGGCCCACGGCGGGGTGATCCTCGACACGACGGCGCTCGCCGGGATCGTCTCGGTCGACGAGGTCTCCGGCGTGGTCGAGGTGCTGCCCGGCACGTTCGGCCCCGAGCTCGAACGCGAGCTGCAGGTCGAGCACCTGTCGTCGGTCGGGCACTTCCCGCAGAGCTTCGACCTGGCGACGGTCGGCGGCTGGGTCGCGGCGCGCGGGGCGGGGCAGTACTCGACCCGGTACGGGAAGATCGAGGACATGGTCGTCGGGCTCGAGGCGGTGCTCGCCGACGGCACGGTGATCCGCACGGGCGGGGCCCCCGCGGCCGCCGCCGGCCCCGACCTCACCCAGGTGCTCGTCGGCTCGGAGGGCACGCTGGCCGTCATCACGCGGGTGTGGTTGCGGACGCATCCGGTCCCGCCGGCGTCCTTCAAGGCGGCCTACCTCCTCGACTCGTTCGCCGACGGGATCGAGGTCTGCCGGCGGATCCTGCGGCGCGGCGGCACGCCGGCGGTCCTCCGGCTGTACGACGAGCAGGAGTCGGCGCGCGGGCACGGCGGCGACGGAAGCGACTGCGTGCTGCTCGTCCTCGACGAGGGCGAGCAGGCCGTCGTCGACGCCACCGAGCGGCTCGTGGCGGCGGCGTGCGAGGAGCTCGGGGCGGTCGCCGCCGATCCGCTGCTCGTCGACGGCTGGCTCGAGCACCGCAACGACACCGACGCGCTCCAGGCGCTGACCCGCAAGGGGTACGTCGTCGACACGATGGAGATCGCCGCACGGTGGGCGGCCCTGCCGGCGATCTTCGAGGCCGCCCGCGCCGCGCTGTTCGCCGTTCCGCACACCGTCGCCGCGACGTGCCACCTCTCCCACAGCTACTCCGACGGCGCGTGCCTCTACTTCACGTTCGCCGCCACTCCCCCGGCCGACCAGGTCGAGTCGACGTACGTCGCGCTGTGGGACGCCGGCCAGCGGGCCGTCCTCGCCGGCGGGGGCAACATCTCTCATCACCACGGCGTCGGGCTCAACCGGGCGAGGTTCATGCGCGAGGCGCTCGGCGGCGACACGCTCGACGTCCTCGTCCGGCTCAAGGCGATGTTCGACCCCAACGGCATCCTCAACCCCGGGAAGATGGGCCTGCCGTCGCCGTTCGGCCCGGCGCCCTGGCCATGACGACCGCGACCGCCCGCTGGGACGTGGTCGCGCTGCGCGCCGGCGCCGGCGTCGCGCTGATGATCTCGATCCCGGTCACGGTGGTCGGGGCGATCGTCGACGGCGACACCACCGGGACCAACGCGCTGTTCTTCTTCGGCGCGATGCTCGGGTTCGTGCTCGGATCGGGTTGCGCGGCGTGGATCCAGCAGGCCGGGACCCCGATCAGCCACGGAATCGTCACGGCGAGCGGCACGTACGTCGCCGCCCAGGCCGTGTTCGTCGTGATCCGGCTCGTCGGCGGCAACGACGTGAACTGGTTCGGCGTGTTCCTGACGCTGATGCTCGTCGTCGTCGCCGGGTTGGTCGGCGGGTTGACGGGCGCCCGCCTCCAACGGCAGGGGTTGGTCCCCTCGGTCAACAAACACCGGACGGAGCACCGATCATGACCAACATCCTCGTCATCGACGTCGGGACGACCGGGCTGCGCGCCGCGGTCGTCGACGAGCGGCTCTCGATCACCGCCATCGAGTACCGCCTGTCCGCGCCGACGTCGCCGGCCCCCGGCCTGGTCGAGTTCGACGGCGCCGTGATGGCGGCGACGCTGCTCGACGCGGCGCGCGCCGTCATCGACCGGGCCGACCGGCCGATCGACGCCGTCGGGATCACGAACCAGCGGGCGAGCACGCTCGTCTGGGACCGCTCGACCGGCGAGCCGGTCGGCCCCGGACTCGGCTGGCAGGATCTGCGGACCGTGATCGAGTGCATCACCGCGAAGGCCGAGCACGGCTGGGCGATCGCCCCGAACCAGGCGGTGACCAAGCTCGCCTGGCTGCTCCAGAACACCCCGGGCATCGACGGCCGCGACCTCTGCTACGGCACCGTCGACAGCTGGGTGGCGTGGACGCTCAGCGGCGGCGCGGCGCACGTCAGCGACCAGACCAACGCCTCGGCGGCGGCGACCGGGCTGCTGCAGCTCGATGGCGCGGCCTGGAACCACGACGTGCTCGCGGCGTTCGGCATCCCCGAGTCCGTGCTGCCCTCGGTCGTCGACTCGATCGGCGTGTTCGGCCACGCGTCGGCGCTGCCCGGCAGCCCGCCGATGGCGGCGATGCTCGGCGACCAGCAGGCGTCGCTCGTCGGCCAGGGCGGCGTGACGCCCGGCGCCACCAAGATCACGTTCGGGACCGGCGGCATGCTCGACGTGTGCACCGGCGGCCCGACCCCCGACGCCGCCAACCGCAACGCCAACGGCACCTACCCGCTGCCGCTGTGGTCACGGGACGGCGCGATCGTCTGGGGCGCGGAGGGGATCATGCTGTCGGCGGGCAGCAACGTCGAGTGGCTGCGCGACGACCTCGGCCTGATCGAGACCGCGGCCGCCAGCCACGACGTCGCCGCCGGCTGCGGCGACTCCGATGGCGTCGTCTACGTGCCGGCGCTGCTCGGGCTGGGCACCCCGCAGTGGGACTACGGCGCCCGCGGCACGCTGCTCGGCCTGACCCGGGGCAGCGAGCGCCGCCATGTCGTGCGGGCGGTGCTCGAGGGGGTCGCCCACCGCGGCGCCGACCTCGTCGACGCGGCGGTCGCCGACACCGGGGCGGACGTGGCGACGGTGCGCATCGACGGCGGGATGAGTGAGAATCCGACCTTCGTCCAGGCCCTGGCCGACGCGACGCGGCGACCGGTCGAGGTGTCGCCGGTCGTCGAGGCGACGACGCTCGGGGCCGCGTTCCTGGCCGGGGTCGGCGTCGGCGTCTGGCCCGACGTCGCGGCGATCGCCGAGCTGTGGCGCCCCGCCCGCACCGTGGAACCACGAGCCGGCGACGACCACGACGCCCGACGGGCGACCTGGGCGCGCGCCCTCGAGCGGGCCGGTGGTTGGCTGCCCGACCTCTCGGCGCTCGACTTCTGACGATCGCGGGATCGGCCGGCCGGAAACCCTAGAATTGCCCGAATGCCCTCCCAGCGGGAAGGATGTCGCTCACATGAACCCGAAAGGACGCTCCCCCGTGGACCTCGAACCCGCTGACCCCGCGACGTCGCGGCGCAGCCTGATCCGTGTCGCCGGCGCCGCCGGCATCGTCGGGGCCGCGGCCGCGCTGGTGTCGCGACCCGTCTCCGCCGCCCCGGCCCCCGTCCCGCCGAACGAGACGGACACCGCGCTGCTCGAACAGGCGATGCTGCTCGAGCTCACCGCCCACGACCTGTACCGGGACGCGCTGGTCAGCAGCACGTTCCCCGCCGAGACGGCGCAGCTCGTCGAGGTGCTCGCCGCCAACCACGAGGCGTTCGGGCAGAGCATCGCCGGGGTCGCCGGCCTGTCCGCGACCGGGCGGAACGAAACAGTGTACGACTCGCTCAGCGCGAGCTTCTCGACCGACTTCGTGCTCGCCGCGCACCAGCTCGAGCAGACGGCCGTCTCGACGCACACCGAGCTGCTGGGGATCTACGAGAGCCTGCAGGCGGTCGAGCTGACCGCCTCGATCCTCGTCGTCGAGGCGCGCCAGGCGACCGTCCTCGCCGACGTCGCCGGCGTGTCCGACCTCGACATCGTCTTCGGCAACGAGCAACCGCCGGTCGGCCTCGCAGAGGCGACGGCGTGAACGGCGACCGCTACGAACCCGCCGCCGTCGCCCGCACCCGGCGCGACGCGCTGAGGCTGGGCGGGATGGCGCTCTCGCTCGGCGCGATCGCCGCAGCATGCGGCGAGAACCGCAGCGGGCTCACCGACCCCGGCCGGGTCGGGAACGCGCCGGCCGTCACCGAGCCACCGACGTACGCGATCGACGACGCGGTGCTGCTGCGCACGGCGTCATCGCTCGAGCTGACGGGGGTGGCGCTCTACGAGCAGGTCCTCGAGCTCGGGCTGTTCGGCTCGGCGCAGGTGCCGCTGATCCAGCGCCTGATCGAGAACCATGCGGCGATCGCCGAGGAGATGGCCGAGCTCACCGCCGGCGAGGGCGCCACGCCGTTCCGCTGCACGAACAACTGGATCCTCGACCGCGAGGTCGCCCCCGTGCTCGCCGCGATCGACGCCTCCGACCAGCCCGACATCGACGTCTTCACGCTGGCGATCTCGTTCGAGAACATCGCCGTCGCCACCCATCAGGACCTCGCCGGGCGGTTGACCCAGCCGGCGCAACGCGTCGCGACCACGCGGGCGGCGGCGCTCGACGCCCGCCATTCGGCGTGGCTGGCGATCCAGGCCGGCGGGTCGGCGGCCTACGTCTCGCCCACGCTCGTCGGCGGCGAGGTCGAGCTGACCGCCGAGGGCGTCCTCCCGCAGTACGCGATCACCAGCCGGTTCGGGTCGCTCGCCGCGATCGAGGTGGTCGTCGGCCCCGCCGACGAGAACGGCGTCCGGTCGAAGTACACGCTGCGCACGCCGGCGGAGAACGCGCTCGTCTACAACGAGGTCGCCGCCACCTGCTGACCCGGTCGACGCCGCCGTACACTGGCCGGCGATGGTGAGGGGGCCGGGTGGCCGCGGCGACACGTGTGTCGTCGAGGAAAGTCGGGACTCCTCAGGGCAGGGTGCTGGCGAGAGCCAGGTCGGGGCGACCTGACGGACGTGCAACAGAGAGAGACCGCCGATGGGCCAGCTCGCTGGTCACAGGCAAGGGTGAAACGGTGCGGTAAGAGCGCACCAGCGGCGTCGGCGACGGCGTCGGCTCGGTAAACCCCACCCGGAGCAAGGCCGAGCAGAGGGAGGACGGCCCGTCCGCAGACACCCTCGGGTAGGCCGCACAGATGGATGGCCACCGGCGCGGAGTTCCGCCGCCGCGTCACAGAATCCCGCTTACAGGCC
>JBFGCT010000137.1:0-10966 GCA_041581055.1 Ilumatobacteraceae bacterium
CGGCCCATTCGCCCGCTCCGCGTCGAACATGCCGGTCAAGTCCTCAACGTGTCCTCACTCCGTCCTCACGACAACGAGAACGGTCGAGAGGTGTTGTGACCCAATAGGAGGTGAATCACCTGGTCAGGGTGTCTTCCTGGAGCGACGTCCCTGGTAGGCGAACCGGCCGGGAGAGAATCCCGCTTACAGGCCCCCTCACCATCGCACCGTGCCGTTGTCAGGTGCCCCGCCGAAATGGCGGGTGCCCACTCACGGACAGCTTCGTTGCCAGTTCACCCCCAGCGCGAGGAGGTCGTCCTCGTCGACGTTGCCGTCGAGGTCGACGTCGCCGGGCAGGTAGGGCGGGCCGGTCGTGACCGACTGCTGCCAGTTCACCGCCAAAGTGACGAGGTCGTCCTGGTCCACGGTGCCGTCGAGGTTGAAGTCGCCGTCGAGCGTGGGACACGGGGTCGGTGTCGTTGCGGGTGGCGGAGAGTTGAGGATCACGACACCGGGTTCGGAGGGGTGCACCGTCGTGCTCCCTTCCGGCCTGAGCGCCGGCGCGAGCTCCCACATGCTCACGACGACCGGTCCTTCGGGACTGCCGCCGACGAAGACGGTCGGCGCAGCGAGCAGTTCAAACGCCAAACCGCCGACCGGGTCGGTCGCGCCGGACGCGCTACCCACGTAGATCGCCGGGTCCCCGAGGAGTATTGGAGACAGGAACCCCGCGATGTCCAGCGGGGCCGAATAGGGCGCGGTGGTGGACCCGCCGTCAAGCGAGATGCTCCCGTCGAGGACTCCTGTCAGATTCAGGGACGAGCCCGTCTCGGTCGCAGGCACGCAGTCGGAGAAGTCGGACAAGACGATGTCGTCGACGACGACGGACGTCGCCGGGAAAGAGATCCCACCGGGAACTTCAACCATCTCCACCTCGCTATCGGGCCCGAGCAGGCAGATTTCGGGCTCGGGCAACAACTCGATCGTCGTGGTCGCCGTGTCGGTCGCGCCGGACTGATCCGCCACGACGAGTGCGACCGACACGACGTCGCCCGCGTTCCAACCGAAAGCCGCGAGATCGATCCACGCCACGGTCGGCGACGGGCCCGACAGGTCGAACACCCCATCGCCCTCGAAGTACCATTCGTAGGCGACGATCGAGTCGCCACACGCCCCGTCGAGATCGAACGATCCGCCCCCGTCGAGGGAGAGCTCGTCCCCGACGACCAACGGATACGGACCGCCCGCGTCAGCGACGGGCGCCCGGTTGGCGACGACGACATCGCGTGTCGCCGAGCCCGTTTGCGGCTCGAGGTTGTCGTCGGTCACTTGGAGCGTGACGGTGGACACGCCGAGCCGTGTGAATTGGTGTTCGACAATGGGCCCGACGTCGTCTGGCAGATTGAAGTCGACCCCGTCGGAACTGTCGACGTCCCACCGCCAGTCGACGACATTTCGTAGGTCGTCGGTGTGGAACGAGCCGGAACCGTCGAGGGTGACCGTCTCCCCGCACGAAGCCGGGTCGGGACGTGCGTCGATCACGGCGGCGGGAGCGGTCGGCAATGCGCACGGACCGTTGTCGTCGATATCGCTGTCCACGATCAACCGGTGGACACTGTGACCGTCGAGGTAGTGGCCGTCGATCACCTGCGCCGATCGCTTGATCAGGTCAACGATCACGACGAGCCCACCGCGACCATGATCGACGTACACGACCCTGCGGGGGCTCTCTCGTCTCACGTCGAACGTGCCCTGAGCAGCGGGCACGGAATCGACCGTCAGCTCGAACGAGCCCTGCTCCCCGATCTCGAGGCAGTTACCAGGGATGTCGTCGTCACGAATGGTGATGCGCGCGTCATCGGGCGCCGCGTGAAGATCGCCCGGCGCCACAACCAGCGCCGACGAGAACAGCGCGGCGACAGCCAGGCGCGCTGACCGGTGAATCGACGATGATCGGTCGCCGACATCGTTGCGGCCGATGGGCACCGAGGTATTTCGACCTGCGTTCATCCTCGGAGCGGACATGAGTTGGACCTGCTTTCCTCGGCACCCACGACGACTCCGATCGACCCGGGCTCTGCGTGATGTCAACGGTTCGTCGCAGCCCCGCTTTCCGGATCACCTAATGACAACGAACGGCCCGGTCCTCGCAGACTCCTCGGGGCGCACGCTGGAGGTGTGTCGACAACGACACGTCGAGAGTGAGGGGAACGCGATGAAGCGCAGATGGGCAGCACTCGGTGGGGGTCTGGGGCTGGCGATCGGGGTCGTGGCCGGGCCGACACTGTTCGCCGACGAGACGAGCGACAAGCAGCCACGTCCCCACAACAGCGAGGCGGTCACGGCGGCCCAGAGCGGGCCGACCACGTTTGACACGAAGTTCGTGGCGATCGACCCGGCGCGGGCCTTCGACTCGCGGATTCCGACCGGGCCGACCGGCCCGAACTTCGTCGCGGTCACCAGTGGCATCGCCACCGGTTTCACCGCGTCGGCGATCAACTTCAACGGCACCAGCGACGTCGCCAACGCCGGCATCGTCTCGATCGACCACAACCGAACGGTCAGGATCTGGAACGGCGACCAGAGCGGCACCACCCACGTGATCATCGACATCACCGGCTACTTCGTCAAGCCGATGTACGCCGAGGTCGCCAGGAACGGAAGCGTGACCGCTGGCTCGCGGGTCACCTCGGCCCAGCGGTTCCAGGCGGGGGTCTACGACGTCACGTTCGACAGGAACGTGACCGGCTGCGCCACGACCGCGACGATCGGCGACATCAACACCGAGCCGGGTGGATTGATCGACGTCCAGACCGTGACCAGCGCCGTGAGGGTGTTCACCGCGGACCCGGACCGCGGCGGCGCGCCGACGCCCGCCCTCTCCGACCGTGCGTTCTACCTCGTCGTCACCTGCTGACCGCGGCCGCGCAATACCCCATTGCCGTCGGGGCCCGGTCGGATCAGAACTCCGACGCGAGGAAATTCTGCGTGACCAACAGGATCGCCACTCTTGCCGTGCGCGCCCAGCCAACGATCACGCCGATCATCCTCCCACCGCCCTCGGCGCGCCCGCAACCGCCTGACGCGCGTCGGATCACCGGTCGTCTCGTCCGAGACCGAGCAAGCCCGGTGCACCGGTCCCTTCCGGGGAACGATTTGCCGAATTGACAACCTGCGTTGTCAGCGTGTCAACCACGGTTGTCAATTTCGGAAATTTCTTCCCGGCACACCCTCGCGGCCCCCGCCCGAGCCGACCGGCCCGACCGGCCCGGCATGCGCAAACACCTACCCGTTGGCCTGGGCGCGGCCGTCGTCGACGTCCTTGATCGAGTGCTGGCACGAGGGGACCGACCGGAAGGCCGGCAGCAGCGTGCCGTCGAGGTCGAGTTCGGCGAGCGACGGCTTCGGCAGGTCGATCACCTTCTCGACGCGGACGATCACCTGCGCGGTGCGGTTCTGGTGGCGCTCCTCGTCGATCTCGGGGCTCTCCTCGAACAGCGCCCTGATGTCGTCGATCTCGTCGCCCGAGCGGGGCACGTCGCGCTCGATCTCGGCGACCAGCGGGCCGAGGATGGCGTCGCCGCGATACGGCTTCACGTCGGCGAGGAGTCGGGCGTTGAGCGCGTCCATCTCGTCGAAGGCGTCGAACCAGCGTTGCCGCCGCCCCTCCGGGGTGCCGATGTCGCCGACGCCGCGCGACGCCGAGTTGAACGCGTCGCCGATGTCCTTGACCCACGTCCACATCACCGGGCAGATGAACTCCGCCGCCTCGACCGGGCCGGCGACGGGCGCGACCGCGGCCACCGGAACCACCGGATCCGGGTCGTCACCCACACAGCCGGCGGCCAGCGCCGACCCGGCGACCAGCACACTCCCCCATCCGACGCGAGCCACGCCGAGCACGCTACTGACGCCCGCCGATGTCGGCGCGGCGCCGCCCCGCCGCCGAGACTCAGCGCGGCAGCGCGTCGATCGTCTGTCGGGCGCGCGCCAGGTAGCCGGCGGAGTTGACGTGCACCCAGTCGACGAACCACCAGAGATGGTCCTCGCTGTACGCGTACCAGTCGATCACCGTGAACGTCCCGTCGCCGTCGGCGCGGGCGTCGAGCCCGGCGTTGAAGACGGCGGTGCCCGCCTCCTCGTCGACCGGGGCGCCGAAGTTGTTCGGGTTGTCGTGGAAGTTGATGTTCACCCACCAGACGTCCGCGCCCGGGGTGACGACCGAGAGCATCTCGTCGACCAGGGCGCGAGCCACGCGCGGGTCGCCGGCGCCGGCGTAGAGGTCGTTGGTGCCGAGCGCGATCACCCAGCAGTCGGCCTCGCCGAACGTCGCCCGCACCTCGAGCGCCGCCTTCACGCCGCTGTAGGGGTCGGGGGCCGACCGCCCGATGCGCCGGCCGCCGTACGCGTCGACCACGGCGTCGAATCCGGCCTCGGCCAGCCCCGACCGGAGCGCCGACCGCGACCCGACCGTCAGCGAGTCGCCGATCACGGCGACCCGGGCGCACGCCGGCGGCGGGGGCGGCGGGATCGGCCGCGTCGGGACGCGCTCCCCGCGCTCGGCGGCCGCCAGCGCCTGCGCGCCGGCCCCGAAGTCCGGAGGCGGCGGAGGCGGCGGAGGCGGATCACCGGCGCTGGCGCGGGGACCGGCGCCGACCCCGAGCACGCCGACCAGCGACGTCACCACGAACGCGACCCGCCACGAGAGTCGCCCTGTCCGCCACATCGGCCCAGCATAGGGACCTCGCCGGCGCCTCACGCGCAAACCGCCCGCCCTCAAGACTTCGGCAAGATGGTCGATACCCAGTGGTATGGGAGTTCGCCGTTCGTCGCGCCTGCTCGCCCTCTCGGCGGTGTCGGTGATGGTCGCTTCGGCCTGCGCGTTCGGACCGCAGTACTCGGACCGGACGAGCGAGACCAGGCCGATCGTGCTGACCGTCGTCGACGAGCGCGGCGAGCCGGTGCCGGCGGCGGCGATCGCCCTCGGCGGCCGGAAACTGACGACCGACGAGGACGGCGAGACCGTCATCAAGCTCAGCCAGCCGGTCAGCGGCGTCGTCTCCGCCGACGGACGGCTCGACGAGCCGGTGGTGATCGCCCCCGGCGACATCGCCTTGACGATCAAGCTCTGGGACCGCTTCGGGGACGACGGGGCCGAGCGAATCTCGATGCACTTCGGGGGCGACGTCATGCTCGGCCGCCGCTACCTGGAGACCGACCGCACCGACACGCCGATCGTGACCGACGGCGACTCGGCCCGCGCCGTCGTCGAGGATCTTGCGCCGATGGCGGCCGCCGCCGACTGGACCGTCGTCAACCTGGAGACGGTCATCGGCGAGCTCCCCGCCGAGGACGCCTACACCGCCAAGCGGTTTCTCCTCCAATCGACCCCGCACATCACCGAGATGCTCGACGAGCTCGGCGTCGACCTCGTCACCCTCGGCAACAACCACGCCTACGACTGGGGCGACGCCGGGGTCGTCAGCACGCTCGGCGCCCTCGAGGCCGCGGGCATCGGCCACGTCGGCGCCGGCGCCACCCGCGAGGAGGCGGTGCGCGGCCGCATGGTCGAGGTGGGCGACCGCACGCTCGGCATCGTGTCGTTCACGACGGTCAACGGGAGCTTCGTCAACGACCAGCTGCCGAGCGCCGGCGAACCGCTCCCGGTCGACCTGCCCGCCGACGAGCTGTGGCAGTACACCAGCCGGGAGTTCAGCTTCGGCAAGCCGGGCGACCAGTTGTACATCAAGCCCGACAACCGTCGGATCAACGAGATCTGGACGCTGTTCGCCCAACTGGAGCGCGACGTCGGCGAGGAGGCGGTCGCCGAGCTCTGGCAGCGGGTCAGCGCGGTCTATCCCGAGCTCCAGGACTGGGTGGCCCGGCGAGGCCACGGCGGGGCGGCGCCCTATCGGCAGGAGGACATGGAGGCGCAGATCAAGCAGCTCAAGCGGGACGGCGCCGACATGATCATCGTCCAGGTGCACGGCGGCTACCAGTTCGCCGAGGTCGAGAGCGAGTTCCTCCAGGGCATCGCCCACGCCGCGATCGACGCCGGCGCCGACGCGGTGATCGCCCACCACCCCCACGTGCTGCAGGGCGTCGAGTGGTACCGCGACAAGCTGGTCGTCTACAGCCTCGGCAACCTCGTGTTCGACCAGGACTTCCTGGCGACGTTCCCGACCGCGATGCTCCGACTCGTCACCGAGGGGTCGAACGTCATCGAGGCCCGCATGATGCCGCTGATGCTCGACCGCTACCGGCCCGTGCCGGTCAGCGGGAACACCGCGGCCCAGATCGTGCGCCGGATCGACGAGCGCTCGGCGCTTCCGGCGGTCGCCGACCGGGTCGACGGGCTCGAGGTCGGGACCGAGCTCCGTCCGACGACGTCCGACGTCGCCGATCTCGTGTCGCCGGCGTCGCTGCGGTTCCAGCGCAACAGCGGCCTGATCGTCAAGGACCGGCTCCAGCGCGTGCAGCTCGTCTCGGTCGACCGCGACGGCCTCGGCGTGCTCAACAGTTGCGCCGTCGTGCGCAGCGACCGGCTGCCCGCGAACGCCGAGCTGGGCGTCGATCTCTACGGGTGGGGACGGTTCGACGACGACACCGCCGACGGCACGCGCGAGCTGCCGATGCACTGGGCGGTTCCCGACGACCCGGACCGGTGGGCCCGCACGGCGGGCCGCACGCTCGACCCGCTCGACGACGCGATCGAGCTACTCACCGACACCGAACGCGTCACGACGATGCGACTGCTGGCCCGGATCGATCTGGCCGAGCATCGCCTGTTCAACCGACACGGCGACCCGATCGACGCCCCGCCGCGACTCGAGATCAGGATGGACGTCAAACGGAGCCGAGGCGAGCGGCCGAGCATGCGCTTCGTCACCTTCGACTTCGAGGACTCGGATCCGACCGTCGCACCGAAGACCACCCGGCTCCGGGAGTTCCTGCTGCCGATCGAGGTCGCCGACGACGACGAATGGCACTCGATCTCGGTCCCGCTCCCGGACGACCTCTTCGCGCCCGACGCCGACGGGCACCAGGCGAACACGGCGACGCTGCTGATCGACACCCCGCCGGCGTTGCGCGGGCGGCTGGCGGTCGACAACCTGCGCATCATCGAATGGCGCGGCCCGCCGGACACCGGGCGGGCGGCGTGGGTCGCCGCCGACCTGCTGCACACGCCCACCGCGCGCTACGTCGAGCTGACGGTCTCGGGCTGCTGACGGGCACGACGGGCACGACGCCGACTCGGGCGATCAGTCGACGGCGACCGACTCGTTGAAGGTCTGCAGCAACGGGTGGCGCCCGCGGAACACGATCCGGCAGACCGACGCGTGGTCGAGGTGGCAGTTCCACATGATGCCGATGTCGGTGCCGAGCGCCCAGGCCACGGCCGCCTTCATCGGCGAGACATGGCTCACGACGACCACGTTGTCCTTCGCCGCCCGTTCGACGAGGTCGTCGCACGCCGCGCGCACCCGCTGCGTGAGCGCCGTCAGCGACTCGCCGCCGGCGGGCACGTAGTCGTAGTCGTGGCGCCACCGCTGCCAGACCTCCGACGGCACGTCGGCGTGCGGCACCCCCTCGTACTCCCCATAGGACAGCTCGACCCACCGCTCGTCGAACTCGATCTCGCGACCGAAGTGGGCGGCGGTCTGCTGGGCCCGCTTCAGCGGGCTGGAGATGACCGCGTCGACATGGCAACTCTCGGTCACGAAGCGGGCGATGGCGACCGCCTGCCGCTTGCCGAGCTCGTCGAGATCCTGGTTGAGACGGCCTTGGAGCAGGCCTCGCTCATTGGCCTCCGTGCGGCCGTGGCGGACGAGGATCAACACGGCGTGAGTGTGCCATACCGCACGGTGCGTCGGCGACGGGGTCAGCCGAAGCGGTCCGGCACCGCGACGAGATGGCCCTGCCGCACGAAGTCGCGCCGGCGGCCAGGATCACCGAGATCGTTGCGCCGCCAGAGCCAGGCGCACAGCGCGATCCCCACCACCTCGAGGAGGACGCTCCACCACCCTCGCTCGGAGACCGGGAAGCCGGCGGCGGACAGGCGGGCCCCGGTGAACGGCCACCAGAACGTGTCGGTGTCGTTCCACGCGCCGTCGAACACGAGATGGAGGAACATGCCGATCGGGAGTCCGAGCAGCGTGCGGCGGATCGGCTTGCGGCCGGCGGTCGCCGCCATCAGGACGGCGAGCAGGGCAACGCTGACCGTGACGCTGTGCAACGCCCGCGCCCCGCCGAGCAAGCCGTCGCCGAGCGGGAGCACCGACCCCACGATCAGCAGGCGGTAGTCGAACCGCGGGTCGCGGAACACGAACCCGACCGAGAGCACCGCGGTCCCGACGAACCAGAAGAACACCCCGTCAGACGACCAGCATCCGCCCGCACTGCGGGCAGTCGGTGAGCCCCGTCTCGGCCGCCTCGTCCTTGGCGGTGTCGACCTCGGCCGCGGAGAGGTCGAGGTGGCAGCCGTCGCAGCGATGGGCGACCAACCGGGCGACCGCCACGCCGAGCTGCCCGCGGATGCGGTCGTACCTCGACAGGATCGCCGGGCCGAGCTGCTCGCGGAGCTCCGAGCGCCGGGCGCCGAGGTCGGCGAGCTCCCGGTCGATGTCGGCGACGGCGAGCGCCAGGGCATCGTCGGCCCGGCCCAGCGCGGCCCGCAGCGTCTCCTCCTCCCGGAGATGGCCGCCGAGCGCCTCCTCGGTCTCGGTCGACTCGGCCAGGTCGGCAAACTCCTGGGTCTCCACCTGTTCCAACTGCCCGTCGACGGTGGCGATCTCGTGCATCAACGCCTCGGCCTCGCGGGGCGCGATCACGGTCTTGAGCTGGGCTTCGAATCGCTTCTTGTCCGTCCGGAGCACGGCGCTGCGCTCTTCGGCAGTCTCCATCGCCGCCGTCAGCTCGCCGATCCGCCGGCGCATCTCGGCCCGCCGGCGTTCCCAGTCGGCGAGCGCCGCGGACCGGGCGGCGAGCTCTTCCCGCTCGGGAAGGCGCTCGCGGCGAATCGTCAACTGGTCGGCCTCGGTGTCGAGTGCCTGGAGCGTCAGTAGCTGCTCGGCGATCATCGCCGCTCATTGTGACAGGTTCGGCGCCCGCCTCAGCAGGGGGCGATGCTCGCCGACGCGGCGAACGTCGGCAGCGGGGCCCGCGGATCGAGGTTGTTCGGGTCGATCGTCGTGCCGATGTCGACCTTGGCGGTGATCGGGATCGGCGGCAATGTCACCGGCGGCGGCGGTGGGGCGGCCTCGACCGGCTCGGGCGGCGGTTCGCCCTCGACGGGCTCGGCGGTGGTCGGCGGCACGGTCGGGCTGGTGGCGACGGTTCCGCCAGGGATGAACCCGACGACCTCGAAGACGCACTCGTTCCCGGGGAGCACGAGCCGGGCGTTCGGGCGCGGCGGCGGCGGGGGGGGCTCCCAGTCCTCGAACGGCAGCAGGGCGTGCGCCGGGTCCATGTACGCCTTCCAGATCTCGGCGGGGAACAACCCGCCCTGCACCTTGTTGACCCCGCGCTCGCGGAACTCGGGGACGCCGACCATCGGCGTGTACCCGTCGGGGTCGCCGACCCACACGGCGGTCGTCAGCTGCTTGGTCGCGCCGACGAACCAGGCGTTGGTGTTGTCCTGCTGGGTGCCGGTCTTGCCGAACGCCGGCCGGCCGTCGGCGAGCGGGTGACGGCGGGCCGTGCCGCTGCGGAGCACGCCCTTCAGGATGTCGACGGTGGTCAGCGCGGCGGCCCGGTCGAACACCTCCGTGCCCGGGTCGAAGTTGGTGTAGATCCGGCTGCCGTCGACGTCCTCGATGTACTCGACGAAGTACGGCTTCTTGTGCAGGCCCTCGTTGGCGAGCGTCTGCATCCCCGACGCCATGTCGAGCGGGCTCATCTCGTTGGCCCCGGTGGCGTAGCTGGCGAACGGCTTGATCGGGCGCCGCTCGGACGCCGGCTGGCCGAGATACAGGTAGTCCGACTCGGCCATCCGATACGTCGTGTCGACGACCCGGTTCAAGCCGACGATCTGCGACAGCCGGGCGAAGGCGCAGTTGATCGAGCTCCACGTCTGCTGTTGCAGGGTCGTCACGCTGCCCGACGCCCCACCGGTGATCTCGAAGACCGGCTCGTTCGGGTCGCCCGGGTTCGGCAGCCGGCAGCCGCGCACCCCGTCGATGATGTCGCCGGCCTGGGCCCCGGCCTGCACCGCGGCGGCGAGGATGAAGAACTTGATGCTCGACCCGGTCTGGCGCGGGGACATCGCCATGTTGATCTCGCGCTCGTTGGGCTCGAACCCGCGCCCGCCGACCATCGCCCGGACCGCGCCGGACTGCGAGTCGAGCGACAGGATCGCCGCGTCGAAGCCCTGCAGGTTGTCCGGCAGGACGTTGCGCGCCTCCTCGGCCTTGCGCTGGAGGAACTGGTTGAGCGTCGTGTGGATCCGCAGACCGCCGCGGAACAGGCGGTTGTAGCGCTCCTGGTAGGTGTCGCCCAGGATGGTCGACGTGTTGAGCAGGTAGTCGCGCAGCGCCTCGGAGAAGTACGTGCGCTTGAAGTTGCGACTCGGCAACGACTTGACGCGCTCGGGCAGCACGAACTCCTCGGCCCAGTACTCGGCCTCCTCCTCGGTCAGGAACTCGTCGCTCTCCAACCGCTCGAGCACCTGCAGCCACCTCGTCCGGCTGCGCTCGGGCTTGTTGATCGGGTCGAAGCCGGACGGCGAGCGCACCAGGCCGGCGAGGAACGCCGACTCGATGAACGTGAGCTGGTCGGCGGTCTTGCCGAAGTAGGTCTCGGCGGCGGCCTGGATGCCGTAGGCGTTGTTCCCGAAGAACACCGTGTTGAGATAGCGCTCGAGGATCTCCTCCTTGCTCAGCTCCTTCTCGAGCATCAGGGCGTAGTGCGTCTGCAGGCCCTTGTACCGGCCGTCGCGTTCGAGGCCGGCGAGGAAGTCGTTCTTGACGACCTGCATGGTGATCGTCGA
>JBFGCT010000138.1:0-10948 GCA_041581055.1 Ilumatobacteraceae bacterium
GACGCGATCCCGCCGACGATTGCGCCGCCCTCTCCACCGGCCGCACCGACACGGGCCGAGAACGTTCACCGGCCGGTCACGCCGATCGGTGCTGTGTGCTGGGCGCTGACGGAGTCCACGCTCGTCCTCGTCCGGCAAACGGTACGAGCGGTCGCCGACGATCCCACGCTGGTCGTCGAGGAAGCGGCCGGTGCCCAAGTCGACCCCGGCAACTTCGTCGATGTCCCAGAGAAGTCGCCGATCGATTCGCTCGATGAGGCCATCGCCTACCTCGACGCGCCTGGCACGTCGCAAGCACCCGACGGTGTCGGCCCGTTCTCGAAGCGACTCCACGACGCGCTCGTCGCCATGCGGGCAGATGTGGCGACGCTGGACGCCGACGATCAGGACGGGTTCGCCGCGGCGCTCGAGGCCCATCTCGGCGACCTCGAATCGTGGCCGGGATATCAGGGTCTCGCCACCGCGGCGGAGAAGAGCCCGCACTGCGCCGGGCTCGACGACGAGTGACCACCGTGACCCCTCCGCTCGAAGGGCTCGCAACGTCGCGAGACGGCGCCGTCGCCGCCTTCGCCGGGTTCGAGGTGGACCTGATTCGACTCCGCACGCATGAGGAGATGGTTGTCGCCGCGGCGCGGGCAAGTTGAAGCGCCGTGGCTGTCGCGGCCTGCTCCTGAAGATGGGCGCCGACAACCGGTCCGCGGCCGTTCACCTCGCTTCCAGGTCCCGTCTCTCCTCAATCCCTGAACGGCACGCGGACCTGGCCGCGTCGATCGCGATCGGGCCTACCGGCCGAAGTTGTTGATGAACCAGAGAACGTCCGCGGGGTTCTGGTCGATGAACACGCGGCGCATCCGGCGCAGCTCGGCTTCGTTGCGGGCGCGGATCTCGGCGAGCTCCTGGGCGCGCATCTGCTCGCCGAAGAACTCGCCCCGGTTGTCGGCGCGGATGTCGTCGACGCTGTAGCCCTCCGGGTCGGCGCCGACGAGGCCTTCGAGCGCGTCCCAGATCTCTTTGCCGTAGGTGAACGCCTCGGGGGCGAGGAACCCGCTGTAGGTGTATTGGAGGTAGGCGGTGTAGGTGAAGTGGCGGACCTTGTCCCAGCCGTTGGTGTTGTCGGTCCCGACGACGCGGGTGTACTCGCGCGACAGCGCCCCGCCGAGCTCGCCCCACTGGAGGTCGTTGATCAGGTTGAACGAGCGGCCGTAATCGCGGCCGGTGTGGTCGAGCGCGACCCCGAAGAGGTGTCGGGCCAGGGTGTCGTAGTAGTCGGCGGGGAAGCCGTGGACGCCGTAGCGGGCGACGTCGGCGGCCAGCCGGTCGAGTCCGGCCTGGATCAGGTAGTGCTGCTGCGGGGTTGGCGCCGGGGCGGCGGCCGGCTGACGCTGCGCGACCATGCTGCGCTGCGCGACCATGCTGTGCTGCGCGACCATGCTGCGCTGCGCCGTCGTGCCGCGCCGCGCCGTCGTGCCGGACGCGGCGGGCGCGGGCGCCGGTGTGGGCGCCGGTGGCGGCGCCGGGTAGTCGACGTGCACGGGGATGCGGGCCTTGTTCGCCGCGATGTGGTCGTGGACGACCTTGTTGTGGGCGTGCGTGTCGATGCCGATGCAGCCGGCGGTGCCGTCGCCTCCCCCGTCCTGGTGGACGAAGAACCCGCCGGTCCGATCGGTGAGCAACCGCCGGCTGGCAGTGGTCATGAACGTGGAGTGCAGACGGGTGCGGTAGTACCCCCACGGCCCGGAGCTGAAGCCATGGGTGCGATGGTTCTCGACCTCGCCCGGCTCGACGTAGTACTCGCCCTCGGGGATCGGGCCCTTGTTGGGCACGTCCTGATGCTCGGGTCCGGTCCAGTCGACACCACCGGCGTGCCGGTTGATGGCCCGCAGGCCCGACACGGCCGGCGTCGAGTAGCTCACCGTCCCGCTCAGCGTCAGCGTCGAGCCGTCGAAGTCCATCCGGCTCACCACACCCGAGCCCGAACTCCACCAGGATTCGGCCTCCTCGTACGCGGCCTCCGCGGCCCGACCGGCCCGCTCGATCTGGCGGCCACCCCAGTCCTCGACGCGTTCACCGAGGCGTTCGGCTCGATCGACCTGACGCCCGCCCCAACTCCGCGCCCGGTTGGCCATGCCCCGGAAGTCCTGGCGCTGCACCGCCTGCGAGCCGCCCTGCTGCTGCACGGTGTGCACCAACTCGTGGGCCAGCAGCCGCTGACCACCGCTGGTTCCCGGCGCGTACTCGCCCCGCCCGAAGAAGATGTCGTTGCCGACCGTGAACGCCCGCGCCGACAGGTCGCTCGCGAGGCCGGCCGCGCGCTCGTCGGTGTGGACCCGCACACCGCCCAGCGCGTGACCCAGCCGGGAGCCGAAGAACTCCCGATCCGCGGCCCGCAGCGGCGCACCACCGCCGACCGACCCGGTGATCGCCGACTCCACGGACGGATCGAGCACACCATCCGCCGACGGAGGCGAGGTCAACGCCGCGACGCCGGCAGACCCCCCACCCGAGACGCGCGCAGCGACCGCGTCGGCGGTCCGCTCGCTACGGTCATCACCCCGACCGAGGACCACCTTGCGCCGCACCACCGGCGCCTCGGCGCCCGCTGACGCCACCGCCGGCGCTCGGTCCTCACGGAGTGGGTCGTCGTTGTCGGATCCTCGATCAGGCCGGCGCATCCGCGTGGACTCGCTCGACGCCCGGCGGAGCTGCGCGCCGACGTGATCGGCGATCCGATCCGCCTCGACCTCCGCCCGGTCGTCGACGGATCCCACCGCCAGCCGCCGGAAGCGGTCGGCGATCTCGATGCCATAGCGGGGCGGCGACAGTGCCACACCACGGGTTGACGGCTGACGCCTCCGCCCGGAATCACCCGTTGCGGGGTTCGCTACCTTCTCGTACCGGGTCATCGCGTCACTCCCATCCCGCCGGACGGCGCGGCAGCCGATCTGCGCTCGAACATCACGAGTGTGCTCCGTCCTTGGCGAACTCGCGGCGGATGCCGCGCTGGAGGACCTCGTCGGGGATGACGTTGGTCCCGGCCTTGAGGGTCTCGAGTGAGGCGAACCGGACGATGTTCATGATCGAGCCACCGGACAACACGTGCTCGGCGGCGATCGCCGGGAGATCGACCGTCGGCGCCAGCTCGGACTTCGGCGAGAACGCCTGCTCCCACAGTCGCCGCCGCTCTTCGGGCCGCGGCATCGGAAAGTAGACGACGGCCTCGAACCGGCGGGTGAACGCCTCGTCGAGGTTGTCCCGCTTGTTGGAGGCGAGGATGGCGATGCCGTCGAAGGTCTCGATCCGCTGGAGCAGGAACGAGACCTCCTGGTTGGCGTAGCGGTCGTGGGCGTCCCTCGTCTCGGTCCGCTTGCCGAACAGCGCATCGGCCTCGTCGAAGAACAGGATCCAACCCCGGTGCTGCGCCTGGTCGAAGATCCTCGAGAGGTTCTTCTCGGTCTCACCGATGAATTTCGACACGACGAGCGACAGGTCCACCTTGTAGACGTCGCGGTCGGTGTACTTGCCGAGCAGGCACGACGTCATCGTCTTGCCGGTGCCGGGAGGGCCGTAGAACAACGCCCGGTGACCGGGGCGCAGCTTGGCGGCCATTCCCCACTCGTTCATCAACGTGTCGCCATGGCTGAGCCAGGTCTCGATCTCTTCGACCTGACGGCGTGTCGAGGGATGGAGGACCAGATCGTCCCAGGTCAGATCCGTGGTGATGCGGCGCGCCGGGAAGTCGGCGCCGAAATGGGGGCGCCGGGCCCCTCCGGTCGTGAACAAGGCGACATGTTCGTCCGACAGCACGAGCGGCGATCTCAGCGAGGCGTCGCCGTGGAGACCGCGTTCCAACCGGAGCACGTCGTTTCGTGCGAACAGGTGGTCCTCGGTGAAGAGCGACTGGACGGCGAAACGCGCTTCGAGGTCGGCGCCGGCGAGCACGAAGGCGAGCGTCTCGCCGGTGGGGACGAACGGCTGGCCGTTGTCGCCGGTCCCTCCGAACTCGGTGAATCGACGGTCGAACGTGCTGTTCTTGGTGAAGAAGACGTCGAGCAGCTGGGGCATGACGTGGGGCACGAGCGCCATCACGAGCGCAACACGCTCGGCGAACGTCAGGTCGTGCTCGCGGACGAACCGGGCGTACGGCGAATTGGCCCGGCCGAGGTCGGGCGGCTGCACGTCGAACACGCTCTGGACCGCCGGCTCGGAGCCGAAGTAGAGGTTGAACCGGGTGTTGACCACGGCGGCGAACCAGGCCAGCTCCGCTTCGAGGTCGTGGGCGTTGGGCTCGGGCGCGCTCACCACTCGATCCTCATCGGCGCCGACATCCATGGCAAGGACAACCACTCGAAATCCCACGGAAGCCGGTCCAGCACGACGTCGTAGGCCTCCCGCTCGACGCGCAGCATCCAGATCCCGTCCTCCGCGGCGAGGATCCCCCGGCGCAACAAGAACGTCCCGCGCAACCCCTCCGGCGAGAGATCGCCGAAGACCCCCGCGTGCTCGATCACCGCGGTCAGCAGATCGGAGCACTCCTCGCGCTCGATGTCGGTCACGGGCTCCCCGATCTCGAGGACGTCGGCGACGTTCGCGCCGCACAGCACCTTGTCGAGGACCGCCATGTACTCGGCTGGTTCTGCCTGACCCGTGGCGAGGTGGTGGAGCAACGCGACCGCCCGATGCCGCGCCTCGTCGCTGACGAACCGGCCGTGCTCCACCAGCCCGAGCCGGTCGAAGAGCGTCGGGATGAACGGAGCCAGCAGGACCAGGCCGGCCGAATGGACCTCGACCCGGTCGGAGTCGCTGAACGACAGGTCGAGCCCGGTCCGCGACCGTCTCGACGTGCGAGCCTCGTGTGACCGGGCCCGGTCCGCTTGATCGGGCGCGGGTGGTCGGGCGTCGTCCGTCCGACCGTCGTCTCGGACCGCAGGGCGATCCGTAGTGATGGCTGACTCCGAAGCGCCGGTCGGCATCGGCGGCGCGTCGCCGAGGCGGCCGGCGTCGGGCATGAGGGACGAGTCGGCTCCCGGCATGTGTTCCGGCGTGAGGGGCGTGAGGGACGAGTCGGTTCCCGGCATGTGTTCCGGCGTGAGGGGCGTGAGGGACGAGTCGGCTCGAGGCATGTGTTCCGGCGTGAGGGACGAGTCGGCTCGAGGCATGTGTTCCGGCGTGAGGGGCGTGAGGGACGAGTCGGCTCCTGGCACGACTTCCGGCGTGAGGGACGTGTCGGCTCCAGGAAGGACGTCGGGGGTATCGGCACCGTGGGCGCGGGCGACGCCCGCAACGTCGGTTCCCTCCGGGCCCGCGCGCCCGTAGCCGTCCTCGGTCGTGACGGTGGCCCCGCGATCGTCGGACGGGCGCGCGGGCAACGCGTCGGGGGGACGCCGTTCGGGCGCGATCGAGTCGTCCGCCGCGGGCGCTGTCGCCTCCACCGCCGGTGCGGCCGCGGGCTCGCGCGTCGATCCTCGGAGCGCCCGCTCGAACGCGTCGACGACGACGGCCGGCGAGGCGACGGCACGGGCGGCCCGCAGCGCCTCGTCGGCGAGGACGCGACGGTCGACGCCGATCGCTCGCCCGAGGCGCCCCAGCGAGTGGGCGACCACGGCCGGGACGTTGTGGTCGCCGTCGGCGAGCACCGACTCCACGACCGACGCCCACACGCGCGTTCGTCGACGGCGCGGGGTGCGCACGCCCGTGACGTGGTCCGCCATGAGCGGCGCAGTCAACTGGAGGACGTCGACCCGTGCCGCGACCTCGGGCGCCAACGCGCCGACGAGCGCGGCGAGCGTCGCGTCGTCGAGCGCCTGAACGAGGCGGGTCAGGCGGGCGGGCGTGTCGATCACCTCGGCGACCAAGGCTTCGAGCGCGGCCGGCGACGAGACCACCGCCCGGCGCACGGCGGACGGCAGCGGATCAGGCTGGAGCGGGTCGACCCACCAGGGCAGCGTTCCCGTGCGCATGAAGTGGGCCAGCGTCTCGAGCCCGCCCAGGTCGACCGCGGCGGTCGTCGCGGATCCGGACACGTCACGATCGGTCGGCTCGGGGCGCGAGACGACGGCTGACGCCTCCGACGATCCCGGGCCGCTCGCCGCCGAGGCCCGCGGATCAGCGGCGGACCTCGTTCGTGGCGCAGATCGAGAGACGGTCGACGCGCCCGGGCGAACCGCCGTCGAGCTGTCGTCGACGTCTCGATCGACGAGGCCGACACCGGCTCGGCCCCGACCGTCCGTTCCGGCGGCCGCCAGCTCGGTCGCGAGTGCGCCCGGCAGACGCTCGCTCAGCCGCGCCACGATGTCGGCCTCGAACCGGCCCGGATCGAGCCGCCCGAGATCCACGTCGAGGTGGGCGATGCGGTCCACCCGGTCGGGCGAGCCGGCCATCGAACAGCACCGCTCGATGATCGCCGCCATCGACGAGGCCTGGATCCGGCTGAGCACCTCGTGCATCCGGCGGGCCGTCGGCTCGTCTCGAACCGACAACTCGAAGGTCTGGCGCCGAACGGCGTGTCGCTGGGCGGGCATGCTCACTCGACCGTCACGGAACGTGCGACCACGGGAAGTGCGACGACCCGCTCGACGGGGAATCCCTCGTCGTCGGACCGTGTCGTGACCACCTCGACGAGTGCGTCTCCTTCCAGGGGGTCGGTGACGAGTTCGACGTCCGACCCATCCCCGACGGCCGTGCTGTCCGTCGCGACACCGTCGACGTGGAGCGCGTAGTGATCGCCGTCGATGCTGGCGCGGATCATCACATGCGCCGCCGCGCCGGGCTCGACGCTCTCCTCGACGAGGCCGATCTCCGGCAGCGCCGGAACCGCCGCCGTCCCGTTGACCGCGACGCTCAGACCGGTGCGCGCCTTGCTGGCTCTGACGTGCAGTGTCGCCGGAAGTGCGGGCCGGCGACTCATTTGCACGACCGGGTCGGGCGGCGCGGTGACGCCGTCAGCGCCCGGGCCCCCCGCCGGGATCAGGTCGACGCCGACCCGTAGCTCGTCGATGCCGCGGTTCGCCTCGTCGAGTCGTCCGTGGAAGTACGCGGCGAGTTCGTTCTCGGCGCCGCGCGCCCCCTTGCGGAGGTGGTAGCGAACCCGAGGCTGGCCGCCCGACACCTGGACCGCGTCGAGCCGACCACCCGACACAGCGGCCCGGAACGCCAACTCGACGTCGGGGTCGGGGCGCACGAAGACGGCCGACGACTGCCGCAGTGGCACGGCCGAGGCGACGCCGGCGTGGTCCTTGCCCGCCATCACGACGACCGCGACGTCGTCATCGAGGGCGCCGATCGGCAGCGCGAGATCCTCGCCGGCGCCCACCACAGCGTCGCCCGCCGCGGTGAATCCGGCCGGGAGCTCGTCGGCGTCGGCCGGCGGGGACCAGGGCGAACGGACGACGACGCTGTCCTCGCCTTGCGACACCGTGACGGTCACGTCGTCCGGTGCCGGGAAGAGCTCGGCGTCCGACAACCAGCGGACGTAGGCGCGGTACGCGGTGCCCGGCTGGCTGCCGACGACCGTGACCGTGGCGTCCGCCCCGTGGTCGACCACTCCGGCACCCGCCGTCAGGGGGCGATCGGGGTCGGCGCGCACCGCCACGACCAGCGCCCGCGAAACGACCAGGTCATTCGTCGTGGTGCGGTCGTCGACCGTGACCGACCTCGTCATCCGGACGCGGAGCTCGACATCGTCCTTGAGTTGGTTCAGGGGGATCTCGATCGGGCCTCCGTCGCCGGCGACGGGCCGCCTCGAAACGACGGCGGTGCTGTCACCGGCGACGGCGACGACGCGATATCGCACGTCGCGCTCGCTCGCTGCGATCTCTACGACCGGCGTGGCCCCGTAGTCGACCAACCGTGGGCTGGTGTCGCTGGTGCTGCGCGGATTCAACGGCGGCGCGACCACCCGGGCCGGCGCCTCCGGCCACACGGTCACCAGCATGCCGATCAACTTGTCGACCGCCCAGCCGGACCGGTCCGTCTCCGTGATCTGGAGCACGATCGTCGTGTCGGCGGCGAGCGGCTCGGTCGTGAAGGAGAGCGCTTCGCCGTTGCCGTTCCTCGCCCGGCCCACCACGTCGCCGTCGGCGAACCGCTGGTACCGCTCACCCGGCCGGCTGTCGTCGACGACGATGCGGGCGCTCGACCCGGTGACGATCTCGGTCTGTTCCAGGCGGACGGGCGGATCTTTGCCGATGTGCGCGGTCCGGGCCATCGGCGCCGACACACGGGTCTCCGCCTTGACCGCGCGAACGTGGAACTCGACGGGGAGCGAGATCGGCGCGCCCAACTGGATGAGGGGGTCCATGCCGGTCGCGGTCCATGCGATCACGAAGTCGACGCCGATGCGCGTCCGGCCGATGCCCCGGCGCTCGGCCTCGCCGGCGTCCGGCTCGGGGAAGTATGCGGGCAGGAGCGGCTCGGTGGCACCGGGGCCCTCGCGGAAGTGGTACCGCACACCGGGCTGCCCGCCGCTCACCCGCATCTCGCCGGTCAGCCGGTCGTCGCGGATGACCACGGTGAGCGCCATGTCCCGCTCGGTGTCCGGACGAACGAGGACGACGGCAGCCTTCCGGAGCTGGATCGACGACGGGATGCCACCGACGTGCTCCTTGGTCGCGACCGCCACGACCACGATGTCGTCGACCAACTCGGCCAACTCGACGGTGACGTCGCCGCCGGTTCCGGCCTCCTCGTCGCCCTCCGGCAGGAATCCCGTCGGCACGACGTCGCCCGGCGCGCCCTCGGGCGGCCTGAGCACCTGCACGTCCGGTTCGCCGGGAACCGGAACGCTGACGATCGGCTCCGGCTCGTCGCCGTACGCGAAGTCCCGCCATGTCAACGTCCGCGCGTAGAGCTGGTAGCGGACCCCGGGTTGGGTGTCGCCGAGCGTGAGCGAAGCGGCGCCGGCGTGATCGACGATCGGCTGCTTGGGGGTCGTCTCGATGTCCGGATTCGCACGGACCGCGAGCGGCATCTTGACGTCGAGGAGCGCGACCTGCTTCTTGCGGTGCTCGGAGCGGTCGAACCGCCGCGTCGCCCTGACCCGGAGCACGACGTCTTCGGTCACCTTGTCAGCGTCGAGGTCGAGGACGATCGCGGCCGGACCTCCCGGCTTGGGCGGCTTCGACAGCACGACGAACGTCGACGGGTCGTCGGCCTTGACGTCCGCCGTTCCCGCAGCCGCGACGAGGTCGTACTCGACACCGGCCTGCGACAGGTCGACCTCGACCTGGACCGCGGTTTCGTAGTCGGTGATCCGCGCGTCGGAGTCGGCCGGTTCCTCGGCCGGCTCGAGCAGCGGTGCCAGGATCCGGGCGTGGAGTCCGCGGTCGAGGCCGACGCGGATCGGTGCGAGGTCGTGGAGGTAGACCTCGCGTTCGTTCGGACGCTTCTTGCGCGCCAGCACCTTGTAGGTGATGTCCTCGGTCACCGGTGGCGTCGTCAGCGTCGTCTCGCCACCCGTCCCCACCACCACGTGACCAGCGCCGACTGCGCTCCCGTGGCGATCGCGGAGCAGGTAGCGAACGTCGATCTGCCCGGGATCGATGACCACGCCGCCGGGGAGGTTCACCGGCACGACGAGACCATCCTGTACGACCTCGACGTCGCGTAGTGGCGCCGGCTTGCCGAGGTTTCCGAGGAGATCGAGCACGCGGTCGCGGGCGTCGCGTAGTCCGAGGTTGTCGCGGCGAGCCATCGGTCATTCCTCCGGTTCGATGTCGATCAGGAACTCCGCCGCGAGCGTGCGGCGGCGGTGGTCGCGCCAGGCTGCGTCGGCGGTGCGGAACGTGGCCCATTCGTCGGGGTCGAGCCACTTGACGTGCGCGACGAGATGGGCGGGCGTCTCGGACCTCACCGTGTGATGGACGAGCTGCCGGAACTCCTCGTTGCGCATCCGACCCTCGGATGCGGCGAACACGAAGCTGACCTGCAGCGAGTACGGGTCGCGGACCTCGGCGTCGGTCAGCACCGGCACGTGTTGTTCCTCGTCGCCCGCCATCGGCCGAAGAAGGAGGTGCTCGACGAGTGCGAACTCCTCGCCGGCGTCTCGGACCAGCCCGAGTTTGAGTCGGACCCGTTCGGCCAGTCCCGACTCGTTGAACGACGAGGGGGCGAGCAGGTCGTCGGCGGCGCCACCGCGCGCCGCGCTCACTCGCGGATAGCGCTCGAGGAACGCCTCCCGGGCGGCGACGTGACGCCGCTCCTGGGCCTCGAGCTCCTCGCCGCCGACGAGCGCCGCGTCGGAGAGCCGCTCGGCGAATCGCGCCAGCAGGTGGTTCAGGAATCGCTCCCGGCGACCGGCGCTAGCCGCCGAGCGGCCCCCGTCGGGCTCGTCGGGGTGATCGGTCAGCTCGGCGATCCGTGCGGCATGCTCGGCGAGGTCGCCGATCCGGACGTCGTCCAGCCCGAGGCGCTCGTCGTCGATCGCCGACGCGAAGTAGGTGCGGTTCGACTCGGAGCGGAACGAGAACAGATCGCCGACGTGGGCGAGTTGGGCGAACATGTTCGCCAGCACCTGATCGAAGAACAGCAGGTAGGCCTTCAACTGCTTGGTCTGCGCCCGCCGGGCCGGGTCGGCCGAGCGGGGAAGCCCCATCTCGGCGATGCCGTACAACGCGGGGAACTGATGTTGCATCGAGAAGTAGTGGCCGACGGCGCGGTCCCGCCCCGATTCCGGGACGAACTCCGCGATCGCGCCGTTCGACGCCGCTCCCGGGTGGTCGTCGCGGGCGAGGGTCCGCCGCCGGATGTGCTCGTCCTTGACCCCGTCGATGCCGCCGCGGGCGGTGAGGTTGCCGCGCGTCAGGATGATCGTCGAACGCTCGAGATCGAGGTGAGGCGTGGAGTCGGGATCGAGGTCGATCGACCATGGGTCGGTGACGCCTCCCGTCGTCAGGGAGATGCGGGTGATCCCCCGAACACCCGGCACGGCCGTGACGGCCTGGACGAGGTCGGA
>JBFGCT010000139.1:0-10914 GCA_041581055.1 Ilumatobacteraceae bacterium
CCCGTCGTGGGAGTCCCGGACGCCCGTGCCGATCGAGTGCAGCGACGCGATCTCCAGGCCGGCCGACTCGGCCTCGGCCCGCCACAGGTTGACCAGGCCCTGCCGCAGCGACGGGTCGTCGAGCAGGTCGGCGCCGTCGAGCGTGAGCACGACGTTGTCGATGTGCACCGGCTCGATCTTGTCGAGGTCGACCACGTCGCCTCCCAGTTCGCCGTCGAGCATGACCACCACGGGGCCGTCGCCGTTCGACTCCCCGCCGACGAAGCCGTAGCGCACGAGCGGATAGCCGTCGTCGCCGGTCGTGGCGTACCGGATCCGGTCCCCGTGGTGGAACGACGTCATCTCGATCCGGCTCCGGCGAATTGCCCCAGCACGGCGTCGGACAGCTCCCGCCACCGTCGCAACGCGGTCGCCCCCCACTCGTCGAAGGGCCGGTCGGTCAGCGCGACGAGTCCGATCGCGGCGTCCGGGTCGATCCACATCATCGTCCCGCTGCCCCCGAAGTGGCCGAACGTCGCGCGGCTGTTGCCCGATCCGGTCCAGTGCGGGTGTTTGTCCCCACGCACCTCGAATCCCAATCCCCAAGGGGACACCTCGAAGCGACCCACGCCTGGAACGATACCGCCCAGTGTGGGGTACTGCGTGCGAACCGCGTCATCGGCGGTGGCGGGCGAGATCAGCGTCGGCGCCCGCACCTCGGCGATGAACCGGGTGACGTCGCGCGCCGTGCTCCAGATCCCGTGGGCCGGCGACCCCCTGAGCGATGTGGCGCTCATGCCGAGCGGCTCGATCACGCCGAGCCGGAGGTACTCCTCGAACGGCATTCCGGCGGCGGCGGCGATGGCGGCGGCGACCAGCTCGAAGCCGGCGTTGGAGTAGATCCGCGTGCGCTCGGGGGCGGCGATCGGCGTGGTCCCCTCGGTGGGGTAGCCGCCGGCGTGGCTGAGGAGGTGGCGCAGCGTGCACCCGGGCTGGCCGATCGGCGAGTCGAGCGACAGCACGCCCTCCTCGACGGCGATCAGTGCCGCCCAGGCGACGATCGGCTTGCTGATCGAGGCCAGCCGGAACTCGTGGTCGACGTCCCCGAACGAGTCGAGGAGGCCGCCCGACCCGACGACCGCCGCGGCGACGGTGGGGACCGGCCATGACGCGGTGAGCTCGAGCGCGGGCATCGGCGCCGTCCGACCGGTCGCCCGGTCAGGTGAACTCGCGGATCAGCTCCGCGACCCGGAAGGCGAGGTCGACGCTCTGGCGGGCGTTCAGCCGGGGGTCGCACACCGTCTCGTATCGCCGGTCGAGGTCGGAGTCCAACACCGCGTCGCCGCCGCCGAGGCACTCGGTGACGTTCTCGCCGGTCAGCTCGACGTGGATGCCGCCGGGCCACGTGCCCTCCGCCCGGTGGGCGCGGACGAAGCCGGCGATCTCGCGCACGATGTCGTCGAAGTGGCGGGTCTTGACGCCGTTCGTCGTGCTGAACGTGTTGCCGTGCATCGGGTCGCAGGTCCACACCACGGGATGGCCGGCGTCGGTGACGGCGCGCAGCAGCGGCCGCAACCCGGCCTCGATGCCGTCGGCCCCCATCCGGCTGATGAGGGTCAGCCGACCCGGGATCCGCGACGGGTTGAACACCTCGCACAGTTCGAGGAGATAGTCGGCGCCCGTCGTCGGGCCGATCTTGCAGCCGATCGGGTTGCCGACGCCGCGAAGGAACTCGACGTGCGCGCCGCCGAGCTCACGGGTCCGCTCGCCGACCCACAGCATGTGCGCCGAGCAATCGAACCAGTTCCCGGTCAAGGAGTCCTTGCGCGTCAGCGCCTCCTCGTAGCCGAGGATCAGCGCCTCGTGGCAGGTGTACACGTCGACCTCGGACAGGTTGGCGTTCGACTCGGTCTCGATGCCGCAGGCCCGCATGAACGCCAGGGCGCGGTCGATCTCGCCGGCGAGCGCCTCGTAGCGCCGTCCGGCGGGGCTGCTGGTGACGAACTCCTGGGTCCACGAGTGGACGCGCGACAGGTCCGCGAAGCCGCCCTTGGTGAAGGCGCGCAGCAGGTTGAGCGTCGACGCCGACTGGTGGTAGGCCTGCACGAGCCGCTCGGGGTTGGGAACCCGGGCCGCCTCGGAGGCGGTCGGGTCGTTGACGATGTGGCCGCGGAACGACGGCAGGTCGAGCTCGCCGACGCGCTCGGTGTCGGCCGACCGGGGCTTGGCGAACTGGCCGGCCATGCGCCCGACCTTGACGACGGGGACGCCGATCGAGTACGTGAGCACGACCGCCATCTGGAGGATGACCCGCAGCTTCTCGCGGATGTTGTCGGCGGAGAAGTCCTCGAAGGTCTCGGCGCAATCACCGGCTTGCAGGAGGAACGCGTTGCCCGCCGCCACCTGGGCGAGCTCGGACTGCAACGACCTGGCCTCGCCGGCGAAGACGAGCGGTGGCATCGCCGCCACCTGCTTGAGGGCCTGGTCGAGCGCGCTCAGGTCCGGCCACTGCGGCTGCTGGCCGGCGGGTCGGTCCTGCCACGACGACGGCTGCCAGTCGGCACGGGTGTTCGACATGCCGGCCAGGCTACCGGCGCGGCGTCGCAGGCCCGGCGGCGGAATCGAGTCGCCGCGCGCAGGAGCGCCCCGAGAAGACCCGAGGCGCTCCTTTCAGTTCATTGGTGCTTCTGGCGGAGCCGAGGTTTCGTTCGAGGCCGCGAGACGGCGCCTCAGACGGCGAGGATGCGCTCGGCGTCGTCACGGAGGCCGGCGACCGCGCGGCTCACCAGGCGGCGGGCGGCCTCGGCGGTGACGCCGAGTTGCTCGCCGACCTCACGGAAGCTCTTCCGCTCGCCGTCGACGAGGCCGAAGCGGGCTTCGACCGCGAACCGGGCGCGCGGCTCGAGCGTGCCGAGCAGCTCGTCGAGCAGGTCGCTGTCGACCAGCGTCATGACGTGGTCCTCGGGGGTCCCGTCGCCGTTGGCCATCAGGTCGCCGAGGGTGGCGTCGCCATCGTCGCCGACCGTCTTGTCGAGGCTGACCGGCGTGGTCAGGCGGTGCAGCTCGGCGTTGGTCTGGTCGAGCGTCTCGCCGTCGCCCGACGCCTGGCGCAGCGCGGCGCGCAGGCTGGCGGAGCGGTCGCCGGGAATGCGGATCAGGCTGGCCTTCTGGTCGAGCGCCCGGCCGATGGCCTGACGGATCCAGAACGTGGCGTAGGTCGAGAACTTGAACCCGCGCCGCCAGTCGAACTTTTCGACGGCGTGCTCCAGGCCTAGGTTGCCCTCCTGGATGAGGTCGAGCAGGTCCATGCCCTGGGGGAGGGGGTAGCGGCGGGCGATGCTCACCACGAGGCGGAGGTTGGACCGGATGAAGCGGTCCTTGGCGGTGGCGGCAGCGGCGACCTTCGCCTTGAGCGCCGCGGACTTCTTGCCTGCCTCGAGTTGCTCGGCGGCCTCCCGGCCGGCTTCGATGACGCGCGACAGCTCGCGCTCATCCTCGGCGGTGAGCAGTGCCACCTTGCCGATATCGTTGAGGTACAGACCGATGGAATCATTCATGATGCTTCGTACAACCATTCGTTGTCGTGGGAATTCCGGGCGAGCCTTGTGCCGCATGGCACAACCGAGAGCAACCGGGTGGTTCGTGGACCCTCGCCAGGCGTGAATCTGAGGCGGGTGAACGGAGCGGCGGACGCTAACGGGGAGCGATCTCGTTGTGAAATCGAACTCGATCCGGTATGGGGGGTCTTCGGGGAACAACTCACAGTAACAGACGTGTCAAGCACCCGAGGGGTCGGGTGCTCGGAAAACGCGTAGAACCCCTCCTAGAGTGGTACCTCGTGCCCGAATCTGCCCGCACCATCCGCCGCGTCGGGCTGTTCGGTGGCACGTTCGACCCGCCGCACGTCGGGCATCTCGTCACCGCGGTCAACGTGCGGCACGCCCTTGACCTCGATCTCGTCGTGTTGATGGTGGCGAACGTTCCCTGGCAGAAGGAGGGCACGCGCCCGATCACGCCGGCCTGCGACCGGCTGGCGATGGTCGAGGCCGCGGTCGCCGACGTTCCCGGTCTCGTGCCGGGCTCGATCGAGATCGACCACGGCGGCAACAGCTACACCGCGGACACGCTGGCGGCGCTGGGCGGGCGATACCCGTCGGCTTCGCTGTTCACGATCGTCGGCGACGACGCCGCCGCCGGGCTGCGGACGTGGGCGCGGTCCGACGAGGTGGTCGCCCAGTCGTCGCTCGTCGTCGTCGACCGCCCGGGCGACCCGGTCGAGTTGCCCGACGACCTCGACTGGATCAGGGTCGAGGTGCCGCGGCTGGAGGTCTCGAGCACGGACTTGCGGGCGCGGTTCTCCGACGGGCGGCCGCTCGACTACCTCGTGACCCAGCCGGTGCTCGACGTGATCGCCCGCCGCTCCCTGTACCAGGCCGCGCCGTGACGGCACTTCGGAGCCGCCGCCGTCGGCGCACCCTGATCGCCGCGTTCCTGGCGACGGTGCTGATGGTGATCGCGATCGCCGCCACGATCGTCGGCGCGTTCACGCTCCGCGACTCCGAGGAGGGCGAGCGGGTCGGCGTCGACACCCGGCCGGTCGTCACGTTCCCGACGACGCCGAACCTGGCGCTCGCCGTCGCCGACGACGACGGTCGGCTGGCCTCGCTCGTCGTCGCCACGCTGTTGCCCGAGGGCCGCGGCGGCAGCGTGGCGATCGTGCCGGTCAACGCCGACGCGAGCGTCGGTCTCGGGCCGACGCGCCAGCCGATCAACACCGTCTTCAGCGTCGACGACCCCGAGGGGTTCGCGGCGGTCGTCGAGTCGCTCCTGTCGATCACGATCGAGCGCCTCGAGGTCGTCGACGCCGCCCGCCTGTCGGAGTTGCTGGCGCCGCTCGCCCCGATCGACGTCGTCCTGCCCGAGGACGTCGTCGACTCCAGCGCGGACGGTTCCGGGATCGTCGTCGCCGCGGGCGAGCAGACGCTTCGGCTGCCGGTCTTGGTCGAGGCGCTCACGGCGATCGACGACAGCGGTGAGGCGCACGACCACCACCCGACGACCGTTGAGCTGTGGTCGGGCGTTCACGCCAACGTCCCGCTCGAGGTCGGCGCGCTGGCGCCGGCTGCCGACGGTGACGAGCCCCCGCCCGCCAGCACCGACGAGTTCCTGGCGCGGCTGTGGTCGGGACCGGTGATGGTCCGCGACCTCGACGTCGATCCGGGCCTGGCGGCGCTCGCCGAGAACCCCGACGATCTCGACCTCGTCGTGATCGACCGCCGCGACTCGCTGCTCGTGTTCACGCAGGTGTCGCCGTCGCTCGTGTCGACGCCGAACGAGGGGTTGATCTTCCGGCTCGAGGTCCGCTACTCCGACGACCAGCTCGCGGCGGCCGGGAGTCGGTTCTCGTCGCGGTCGCAGGTCTCGCGGACCCTCGTCGGCGAGCTGCTGTTCTTCTCCGCCAACGTCGTGTCGGTCGACCCGACCGGGGCCGCGGCGGGAGCGCCGTCGGTCACCCGCGTCGAGGTCGCCGAGGAGCGGTTCGTCGACGATATCCGCCAGTTCGCCCCGCTGATCTTCGGCGAGGCCGACGTCGTGGTCGCGGAGACGTTGCTCGACGGGGTCGACGTGGTGGTCAAGCTCGGCACGGGTTATCTGGACGTTCAGCGGGAGCGGTCCGGCGATACGGTTGAGGGTGAATGAACGACCTGTCCGACGCGCGGCCGGCTCCCATCGACGACTCGACCGACCTGGCGGTGCTCGCCGCTCGCACCGCCGACGTCAAGAAGGCCACCGACATCGTCATCCTCGACGTCGGCGATGTGCTGTCGATCACCGGCTACTTCGTCGTCGCCAGCGCCTCGAACCGGCGCCTCGTGCGCACGGTCGCCGAGTCGATCGAGGATGCGGTGAAGGACGAGCTCGGGCGGTCGGTCGTGCGGACCGAGGGGCTGCGGGAGCAACGGTGGATCCTGCTCGACTACGGCGACGTGGTGATTCACGTGTTCGACGACGAGATGCGCGAGTTCTACGACATCGAGCGCCTGTACCGCGACGTCCCGCACGTCGAGTGGTCGTTGCGCGAGGTTTCCGACGGCACCGGTTGAGCTTCGCCGCTCGGGGTCGGTCGGGGTCGGTCGGGTCGTTGCGATGGCAGATCGGGCGGCGGTAGCGTGACGCTCCTCGCGAGGGGCTATAGCTCAGTTGGTAGAGCGCTTCCATGGCATGGAAGAGGTCAGGGGTTCGATTCCCCTTAGCTCCACACATAGGTCCTGCTCAGAAAGCATCTTCTTCCCGAGTCAGATCGGTTGAGCAATTGGGCTGACACCTTCCGGGTGGGCGACACGGGTGGGCGACCAGGCGTGGTGACACAGGCGTGGTGGCGTGGTGGCGTGGTGTGCGCGTGGTGTGCGCGTGGTAGGCGTGGTAGGCGTGGTAGGCGTGGTAGTCAAGGCGTGGTAGTCAATCAGGCGTGGTAGTCGGCGTCGTAGTCGATCTTGACGACTACGACGTCGGTGCCGGCGAGGTGAGCCTTGATCGGGTAGACGACTTCGTCGTCGAAGGCGCACAGGAATGCTTCGTGTCCTTCGTCGCCGCATGCGCTGACGGTGACCCGTTCGACGAGGTCGTCGACGATTCTGGCTCGCAGGTCATCTTGTCCAGTCGCCGTTGCGATGCGGTCGGGATCGCGTTCGTGACACGCGCGGCTTCGTGTCGAAGCCGAGCGTGGAGTAGGGGCGGAGTCGCTTGTTGTGCATGCGAGCGAGGACGGGGACGCGTTCGTCGACGTAGTCGTGCAGCTCGACGTCGTTCTTGCCGACGTGGGTGCGCAGGAGCCGGCCGACGTACTGGACGACGCGTCCTTTGAATGCAACCGGGAACGCAAGGAATAGGGTGTCGAGTTCGGGCCAGTCGAAGCCTTCGCCGATGTATGAACCGGTGGCGACGATTGCGATGCCTGCTCCGTCGTCACTGTCGATGGCGTCGGCGACGGTCTGTCGCGCCTCCTTCCCGAGGCCACCGCGCAGGACATGGGCCTCGGTGCCCATTTCCGCGAGGCGTTCGGTGATGGCGTCAATGTGTTGGGTTCGTTGGGTGAGCACCAGACACCTTCTGCCCTCGTTCACAGATGCGTGAATGTCGGTGCAGATCTGTCGTGTTCGGGTCTCGTCTTCGGCGAGCTCGCTGAAGATCGCTTGGATGCCCAAATCGTCGTTGGTCTCGAAGGACGTTGGATGGATGACGAGCTTGCGTTGGACCAACGCACTTTCGCCGATGTCGCTCGTGCGGATCTCGTGGCGGACGGGGCCGCACTGCAATGTGATGATGTCCTCGAGTCCGTCGCGTCGGTACGGCGTGGCGGTCAGGCCAAGCCAGCGGCGGGTGGCGGCGTGGCGAACGGTCGACTCGAACGACACCGCGGGAACGTGGTGACACTCATCAACGACCACCAGCCCGTACGTGGCAAACAAGGCCTCAGGTTGATCGAGTCGGGCGACGCTTTGGATCATGGCGACGTCGACGAACCCTGACGGCTCGTTGTTCCCACCGCCGATCGTACCGATCTGGTCGGCTTCCAGTCCAAGGAACTCGATGAGCCGTGCTCGCCACTGCTCGAACAGCGGCTTTCGGTCCACGAGGACCAGCGTGCGTTGTCCGTGGTGGGCGATCAGCGCGGTCGCGAGCACGGTCTTGCCGGCGCCAGGCGGTGCAACGATCACGCCGAGCTCGTGGTCCTTCGCGGCGTCGAATGCGACGCGTTGATGGGTACGGAGTGTGCCGTTGAACTCGAGGTCGATCGATTCCGGGACGGTTCGATTGTCCGTGAGATCCAGCTTGCTGCCGGCGTCGTCGACCAGCTGAGATATCGACGCAATGAGCCCGCGCGGGACCGACAACCAGTCGAGATCCTCCCGGTAGCAGCGGATGAACCGTGGTGTGTCCCAGGTGGAGAACCGAAGTCGTTCCTTCTCGTGGAATGCCGGGTTCGAGATCGAAGCGAGGTGCTTCAAGCCGGCCACCATCGCCGGAGGGAGTCCGGATCGACGGATCGACAGCATCCCTCCGACTCGTGCTTCGATCACGGGTGGCGCGGGCGGTCCATCGATCTCAGTGAGTTCGGCGATCGTGAGGTGTGGTCCGGTCTCCAGAGCGCGAACTGACTTCACGGTTGCATCGACGGCGTCGGCCGACATTCGGGCCACCGAAGAGAGAAATGCCCACTGGTCCGGCCACGGCGTCATCGTCGTCGGGTCGAGAAATACGGTCGAGCCGCGCCGGACACAGTCGGCGTGCAGCGGGAGGGCAATCAGATTCCCGAACGAACCTCGTGGCATGAAGTCCTGTGAGGGGAAGAACCGATCGTAGCTTGCGAGGTCGAGCTGGGATCGCTTCGTCATCGCCTGGCGGAGCAGCGCCATGCCCATCGCTCGGGCCGAGGTCGCGGGAACGGGCGACTCGAAGAAGACCCAGACGTGGGCACCATTCCCGGAGCGGGAGCGCTCGAGAACTGCCGGGACCTGTGTTGCATGGCAGGCGTCGAGGAGGGCGAGCGCGTCGAGTGCCCAGCCGTCACCGTCGAAGTCGCACGCCAACAGCGTGCACGTGTCGCCCGGGAGCAGCGGGTAGATCCCGATCGTCGCCTCGCCGCGCAGGTGCGACGCGAAGACGTCATCGGTCAATGGCATGTAGTCCCTGTTGCGCTTGTTCTTCGACGACCATCCACCGCGCACAGCTGGCGACCATCCCGACTTGCCGTTCGACGGGTTCTCCCAGCGGTGTGCGTAGACGTCGGTCCGGCTACCGAACAAGGAGCGGAACAGCGCCAGCTTGTCGCTGGCCGTTGACGAGCGGTCGACATCGGCATGCCGGGCCGTCTGGCTGAACAGCGTCGGCTCCCACGACTGTTCGTGACCGCCCGGCGAACGGACATCCAGGCCCAACAGTCCCCGCAGACGATCGAGTTCCGCTGACAGCTCGTGAATCTCGGTGATCAAGTCCTCGCGGGTCCGATCGGGGTCGTCGGCCATGCTCACCGGCCTTTACAGCATCGCGTCGAGTTGCTCGACGAGGTCGACGTAGACCTCCTCGCGGTCGGCCAGCCGCTTGTAGCTGGACAGCGGCTTCTTGGGATCGTTGGCGAACTGCAACTTACCGAGCCAGCCGCGGCGTGTAGTGGGGCGTACCATGATCGGGAAGAGGGTCACCTCGCCGCGATCGGCGGCTTCGCGGAAGGGCCGGAGCTCGTCGCTGGCGATGAAACGAGAGGCGCGGAACGAGGCGCTGACGAAGAGGATGGCGATCTCGCTGGTGGCGACCGCCCGGGCGATCTCGTCCCGCCACTTCAGCCCGGGGTCGAGCTTGCTGTCGTCCCAGATGGTGATCTTGCCGTCTCGCACCATGTCCGCACCTTCGAGGTGCTCCTTGAACTGTTCGAGGTACCGCCGGTCCTGGCTGCTGTAGCTGATGAAAGCCCGAGCGGGGCGAACGACCGAGCTGAGGCGCTCCGCCAGGAGACCGGCCACCCGGGGGTCCTCGGCGTCGCCGGAGGGGTTGTCGATGTGCTCGGCGTCTCCCTTCCACCCGAGCAACGTGGTGAAGTCGTCGTCGTCCAGCGGGAGCACGACGCTCCCCCTGTCGCGGAACAGGTTCTGACACCAGCTCATCATCTCGGCACGATCACCGCCGCGATAGGCGAGCAGGCCGAACGCCCCGACCCCGGTGCCGAACGGGTCGGCGAGCCCGGCGAGGTCGGCCCTCCTCAGTTTGCCGGCCGAGTTACGGCACTGCGTGACGACCTTCGTGACCGGGATCTGATAGCCGTCCCGTACGGACTGGAAGAAGCCCTTGCCTCGGTTGCGGGCGACGATGTCGTGGCCGTCGCCGCGTCGCGTCAACTCGAGCCGGCCGAGCTGCGACCCGAAAAGGAACTCGACCATCGCCCGCACGTGGGCCGCGTAGTCGTCGGCGTGGGCGGGGCCCGGCCGCTTCCGGGCCAGGCCCTCGATGAGGACCTTGCTGCGCTCGAACTGCTCGGGATCCGGGTGGCCGACGTCCAGCGGCTCCGAGACGGAGACCTCGGCCGGCTCTACGTTCTCCGGGTCGGGGATCTCGTCGTCGACGACGCCGGCGGCGGCGATCGCCTCGGGCGTGATGACTCCGGCGAGCGGTGACGCCCCGCTCAGTCGCCGGTACAGCCGCACCTGGTTGCTGGCGTGGGAGGCGAAGCTCTCCACGTACTCGAACCCGGCGTCGGAGAGCAGGTCGTCGATCTCTGTGTACGTGAACTCCCGGTAGAACGTCTTGTGCTTGTTCGGCCGCCCGACGAACCAGCCGTCTCCCACGCGGTATTCGGGCACCATCCGGCCCCGGTACGCCTGGTCGGCGCGGCGCTGCGTGTACCACAGCAGCGACCCGCCGGGGAGGAGCTTGTCGTGGCATTGCTGCAACACCAGGCGCCGCTCGGCGGGCACCGGCATCACGTTGGTGACGTTGATGAGCAGGGCGAGCCGATAGGCCGGGTCCGCGCGCTCGAACTCGTGCGGGTAGACCAGGCGATCGAAGTGGGTGCGGTGCGCCATCGCCTTGGCGAGGTTGTCGCGGGCCGGCTTCGAGTCCTTGAACATCTGGTCGAACTCGACCGCGGTGGCCCGGTGGCCCTGATCCAGCAGGTAGAGGGTGTTGCGGAGTTTGCCCGCGCCGAAGTCGAGGATGCAGTCGTTCCTCTTGACGACCCCGGCCCTGTCGATCGCCCAGCGCAGCGCGGCGATCAGCTGCTTGCCCGGGGTGGCGTGCGGCGGCGCCGAGCCGGTGACGTCGATGACGATCTGCTGATAGCGCGATTCGTCACCCTCCGACTCGACCCTCCGATTGAGTCGGTAGATGGGTGATTCCCACATGGCAACTCGCGTCGAGCCGGACGCGCCTTCCTAGGAAAAA
>JBFGCT010000140.1:0-10865 GCA_041581055.1 Ilumatobacteraceae bacterium
CGGCGGTTTGTGTGACCGAAGATGTCGACCCCCGCGATGTTCGGTTACACAAATCGGGGGGAGGGGGGGTCGGCCGTCGGCGGTTTGTGTGACCGAAGATGTCGACCCCCGCGATGTTCGGTCACACAGATCTGGGGACGGGCGGCTGGGGTCAGCGCAGTTCGAGGCCGAGCACGGCTTCCAGATCGGCGATCGCCTGGTCGGCGCCGAGGACCTTGACGGTGGTCATCCCCATCGCCCTGGCCGGCTTGAGGTTGACGCCGAGGTCGTCGAGGAAGACGCACTCGTCGGGCGTCACGCCGACCAGCTCGCACGCCAGCTCGTAGAACCTCGGCTCGGGCTTGCGGCAGCCGACCTTGCTCGATTCGACGACGTGCTCGAAGCGGGCCAGCACCGCGGCCACGTCGGGCCGCTCCTCGCCGCCGACAACGTTGTTGGTGAGGCAGGCGGTGCGGTACCCGGCGGCGACGACGCGGTCGAGCGCGACGACCATCTCCGGGCGCACCTCGCCGGACAGCAGCCCGAGCACGTCAGCGCCGGCGACCCGGTGTCCGAGCGCCTCGGACTCGGCCGCGAATCGGGCGTCGAACGCTTCGGGTGTGATCTCGCTGCGCTCCAGCGACGCCCACGCGTTGTCGTGCGGATCGGTTGCGTTGACGGTGCGGATGAAGTCCGCCGGCAGCCCGTGCGCGTCCTCATATCGGTTGAACGCCTCGAACGGGCTGGAGAGGATCACGCCGCCGAAGTCCCAGAGCACCGCTCGGATCATCGGCGCCGAGCCTACGATGTCATCGTGTTTCCGCCCCGATCAGGAAGAAGACGTTGATGTCACCGAAGTCCGGACCCGCCCATGTTGTCGTCGATGGGTCCAATATCGCCACCGAGGGAAGGTCCCTCCCGAGCCTTGCCCAGCTCAGCGAAGCGGTCGCCAGCTTCATGGACGAGCATCCGAACGCGGCGATCACCGTCGTCGTCGATGCCACGTTCGGCCACCGCATCGACAAGAAGGAGGCGAAGGAGTTCGAGGAGGGGATCTCGAACAACGAGCTCGTCGCACCCCCCGCGGGCGCCGTCGGGCGCGGCGACGCGTTCGTTCTCGGCATCGCCGACAAGGCGAACGCCACCGTGCTGTCCAACGACTCGTTCCAGGAGTTCCACGGCACGTACGAGTGGCTGTTCGACGAGGGGCGGCTGATCGGCGGCAAGCCGGTGCCCCACGTCGGCTGGGTGTGGGTCGACCGAATCCCGGTGCGCGGGCCGGTCAGCCGCAAGGCCACACGCGGCTCGAGCAGCTCGGCGCGGACCGGCGCGTCCCCGCGCAGCCGGTCGCAGTCGGGCTCCAAGCCCGCCGGGCGGCGCTCGTCGAAGGCGGCCAGCGAACCGATGCCGGTGCCGTCCGCGCCGCCGCCCCGCGCCACTGCCAAGGCCGAGCCGGCGCAACGTCCCGAGCCGGCCGCCCGCCGCGCCCCGAAGGCGCAGGAGTCCGTGAACGAGCTCCTGCCGTTTCTCGAGTTCGTCGAGCACCATCCGGTCGGGACCAGCGTCAACGGCACCGTCGACGCCTACTCGTCGCACGGAGCGTACATCACGATCGGCGACCAAGGCGTCCGCGGCTACGTGCCGCTCCGGCTGATGGGGGATCCGCCCCCGCGCAGCGCGAAGAAGGTGATGAAGCTCGGGGAATCGGTCACCGTCGTCGTCGCCTCCTTCGCGCCGGCCCGCCGCAGCATCGACTGCGCGCTCCCCGACATGGCCAGGTCGTTGCCCTCCGACTCCGGGGCGTCGTCGGAGGACCCGGCGAGGAAGCCGGCGCGCAAGAGGTCCGCGGCCAAGAAGTCTGCCGCCAAGGGGTTGGCGACGAAGAAGACCGCGGACGCGACGACCGCGGCCACCGAGCCGGCAGCCAAGAAGCCCCCGGCGAAGAAGACCGCGGCGAAGAAGCCCCCGGCGAAGAAGCCCCCGGCGAAGAAGACCGCGGCGAAGAAGACGGCGGCGAAGAAGCCCCCGGCGAAGAAGACCGCGGCCAAGAAGACCGCGGCGAAGAAGGCGGCGGCGAAGAAGACCCCGGCGAAGAAGACCGCGGCGAAGAAGACCGCGGCCAGGAAGTCGACGGCGACGGGCCGATCCGCGGCGACGAACGCCCCATCGAGGAGATCGCCGGCGAAGGCGGCCACCGAGCAGTCGGGTGGTCCGCCGGCGAAGAGGCGCTCCGGCGCCGGGCGGGCGGCGAAGACGGCCGCGCCCGGCACGCCGTCGGCGACGTCCGACCCGGAGGGCTGAATGCGCGTCGCGACCTGGAACGTCAACTCGCTGCGCGCCCGTCTCGAGCGCGTCGAGGGATGGCTGGCCGAGGTGCGGCCGGACGTCGCCCTGCTCCAGGAGACCAAGCTGGCCGACGCCGCGTTCCCCGCGCTGGCGTTCGAGGCGTTGGGCTACACATGCGCCCACTACGGACAGGGCCAGTGGAACGGGGTCGCCATCCTGTCGCGGGTCGGGATCGACGACGTCGTGACCAACTTCGCTGGCGAGGGCGATCCCGACCCCGACGCCCGGATCGTCACGGCGACGTGCGGCGGCATCCGGTTCAGCAGCGTCTACGTGCCGAACGGCCGGGCGCTCGACGACGACCACTACCAGTACAAGCTGTGGTGGCTCGGCCGGCTGGTCGAGCACCTGACCGCCGACACCTCCCCCGATCGGCCGGTGCTGGTCGGCGGCGACTTCAACATCGCCCCCGACGACCGCGATGTCTACGACCCGGCGAAGTTCGTCGGTGCGACACATGTCAGCGCCGCTGAGCGCGAGCGCCTCGCCGAGATCGAGGCGTGGGGGCTGGTCGACGTTTTCCGCCGGCACCACGACGGCGACCGGATGTACTCCTGGTGGGACTACCGGGCCGGCGATTTCCACCAGGGGCGCGGCATGCGGATCGACCTCCTGCTCGCCTCGGCGGAGGCGGCCGGCCGCAGCACCTGGGCGGCGATCGACCGCAACGCCCGCAAGGGCAAGCAGCCGAGCGACCACGCACCGGTGCTCGTCGACCTCGCCGACTGAACGACCGAGGTCAGCCCGCCCGGTCGGCGGCGCCGCCGCCCGCGATCAGCGGCAGCAGTTCGGGCGCGAGACGAGCGGCGGTGATCGGGCCCAGCGAGGTCGCCGCCTCGAGTTGCTCGGTCGAGGCCGGCCGCTCGCGGGCGATCGAGGCGAGATCGCGATCCGAGCAGACTTGCGCCGGCAGCACGCTGGCCCGCCGCGCCGCGCGGTCGCGCCACTCGTGCAAGGCGGCGACGAGCGGATCGGGCCGGCCGCGGCCGCGCAGCGACGGCGGGGGAGGCTCGGGCACGGGCGCGGCGAGGTCGAGCCCGACGATCAGCGGGCTTTCCTTGCGGGCGTACCCGCGGCGGCGGCCGGCCGAGGAGAGCACCAGGCGGTCGGTCGCCCGCGTCATCGCGACGTAGAGCAGGCGCGCCTCCTCGGCCCGCTGGGCGGCCGTGGTCGCCGAACGGTGCGGGACGAGGCTCGTCTCGACGCCCGACACGACGACCAGGTACCACTCGCGCCCCTTGGACGCGTGGAAGGTGAGCAGTTCGACGCCGCCGTCGACGCGGTCGTCGAACGGGTTGTTGACGGCGACCCAGGCCCGGAATCCGGCCCCGTCCCCGCGCGGCGTCTCGCGCAGGAACTCGAGCGCGGCGGCGGCGACGCGCCGCATGGCCTCGGTGTCGTCGTCGTCGGCCTCCGGAGCGCCGTCGACCCGTTCGAGCGTGTCGTGCGCCCAGCCGCGCAATCGCGACGGCGAGCCGTGCTCGGCGGCCAGCCGGGTCGCTGAGCGCAGGGGCGATCCGGGGGCGTTCAGCGAGCGGCGGACGTCGATCCCGTGCGCGGCGAAGGCCTCCTCGAACGCCCGCAGTTGGACGTGGGTCCTGGCGAGCACCGCGACCTCACCCGAGCGCAGCAGGTTCGGGTCCGAGTCGCGGACGAGCCGGGCGACGCGCGCCGCCTCGTCGGCCTCGTCGTCGGCCGCGATCCGCACGACCTGGGGGCCGTCCGGGCGATGCGAGACCAGCCCGGCCGGTTGGGCGGCCGCCTCCAGCACGTGGACGCCGGCCCGCACGATCTGCGGCGAGCTGCGGTGGTTGACGGGAAGCCGGACGATCTCCACGCCGGGGAACCGCCGCTCGACGTCGATCAGCAGCGACGGGTCGGCCCCGTTGAAGCCGTAGATCGCCTGGGACGGGTCGCCGACGAGGAACAGGTCATCGCGCCCCGCCCGCAGGAGGTCGACGAGTTGGTGCTGGAGCGGGTTGAGATCCTGCGCCTCGTCGACCAGGAGGTGGCGGAATCGCCAGCGTGTGGCCGCCGCGAAGTCGGCGTCGCGGCGGAGGTCGCGGATCGTGTGGCTCAAGACGTCGTCGAAGTCGATCACCCCCCGCCGGCGCTTGAGCTGGACGAAGTCGGCGTAGACGGCCTCGGCTCGCTCGACGCCCATCGGCGGCCGCCGGCCGGCACGGCGGGCGACCGCGGCGTAGTCGCCGGCCGGGATGCCGCGGGCGGTCGCCCAACCGATCTCCGCGACCAGCGCGTCGACCTTGCGGCGGTCGCCCGCGCCGAGCACGTCGCCGACGAGCCGGCGGCGGTCCTCGACGACGGCGAGCGGGCTGGCGCCGGTGTCCTCCCAACGCTGCTTGAGCACGCCGAGCATGACCGAGTGGAAGGTCCCGGCCTCTACCCGCTCGCGTAGCCCGAGGCGACGCAGCCGGCGTCGCAGCTCGCCGGCCGACTCGCGGGTGAACGTCAGCGCCAGGGTGTGGCGGGCGTCGGCCCGGCCGGTGGCGACTCGGTGGGCGATGCGCCGGGTCAGCACGCGCGTCTTGCCGGCCCCGGCCCCGGCGATCACGGCGACGAGCAGGGATTCCGCGGTGACGGCGGCGCGCTGGTCCGGATCGAGGTCGGCGATCAGGGCCTCGGCGTCCACGAGCCAACCATACGGCGAACCGTGCCCCGCCGGTTCGCCGAGCCGTGGTGTCGATCGGGGTGGACGGGCTAAGTTCTGTCCCCATGCCGTTCCCGAAGAAGCTGCTCAACGACTCCGAGGCGGTCGTCGCCGACCTCCACCCGCACTGGGTGCACTTCCTGACCCCGGCGTTCGCGCTCGTCGGCTCGATCGCGATCGGGATCGCCACGCTCTTCACCAAGGCGAACGAACAGCCGGGGACCGGGCTTCGCTGGCTGTCGATCGCGCTCATCCTCGGCTCGGCGATCTGGTTGCTCAGCCGGTTCATCTCGTGGGTCAGCACGAACTTCGTCGTCACCGACCAACGGGTGATCTTCCGCAGCGGCGTCTTCGCCAAGCGGGGCATCGAGATCCCGCTCGACCGCGTCAACACGGTCCACTTCAACCAGAGCGCCCTGGAGCGGATGGTCGGGGCCGGCGATCTGCTGATCGAATCGGCGGGGGAAGAGGGCCAGCAGCGGTTCACCGACGTGCGCAACCCCGACAGGGTGCAGCAGCTGATCCACCAGCAGGGCGAGCTGCGCGAGGAACGCCGCTACGGCGGCGCGCAGCACTCGGTGGCCGACGTGGCGTCGCAGCTGGAGAAGCTCGAGGGGATGCTCGAGCGCGGCACGCTGACCCAAGAGGAGTTCGACGCGCAGAAGCGCAAGCTGCTCAGCTGACCGGGGACGGCTGGAGCGGTGCGCGTCGTCAGCCTCGTTCCGTCGAGCACGGAGACACTGCTCGCCCTCGACGCCGACGTGGTGGCCTGCACGCGGTTCTGCGAGCAGCCCGAGATCCGGCAGGTCGGGGGGACCAAGAACCCCGATATCGCGGCGATCGTCGCGCTGCGCCCCGACCTGGTCGTGCTCGACCGGCAGGAGAACCGGATCGAGGACGCCGACGATCTCGCCGCCGCCGGGCTCGACGTGTTCGTCTCCGACGTGCGGACTGTCGAGCAGTCGCTCGCCGTCGTCGGCCAGCTCGCTCGCCGAGTCGGAGCGACGGCACCGCACATCGCGATCCCCGTCGCCGACGCCCAGCCGTCGGTCACCGCGTTCGTCCCGATCTGGCGGCGGCCGTGGATGTCGATCGGCGGCGACACCTACGGCGCTTCGATCCTCGCCCGGGTCGGGTGTCGCCTGGTCACCGCCGACGCCGATTCCCACTATCCACTGGTCGACCTCGACGCGGTCGCCGCCGCGCAGCCCGACGCCGTCCTCGCGCCGAGCGAGCCGTACGACTTCTCGGCCGCCCACCTCGACGAGTTGCGGCGGGCGATCCCGGGGGCGCTCGTCGAGCGCGTCGACGGTCGGGACCTGTTCTGGTGGGGGACCCGGACGCCGGCGGCGATCGCCAACCTCGCCGGCGCGATCGCCCGGCTGGCCGCCGTGCGGGGCCGCGCCGGCTCAGAGGACGCGGGCGCCGGCTGAGGGCGTGACGACCCAGCCGGACGTCACCGCGCCGGGGGCGCAGAGGGCTACGACGCAGCCCCCGAAGCCGCCGCCGGTCATCCGCGCCCCGAAGACGCCTGGTGTCCCGGCCAGCTCGGCGACCGCCGTGTCCATCGCGGCGGTCGACGTCTCGAAGTCGGCGCGCAGGCTCTCGTGTCCCTCGACCATCAACCGGCCGGCTGTCGCGTAGTCGCCCTGGCGCAGCGCCGCGGTGAAGTCCCTGACCCGCTGGTTCTCGCCGACGACGTGACGGGCCCGGCACCGGGCGACGTCGTCGCCGACCCGCGCGACGTCGTCGGCCGACGCCAGGCGCAGCGGGCCGATCTCGGCCTCCGCCCGCCCGCACTCCGCGACCCGCGCCGCGTACTGCGAGCCCTCGAGCGTGCGATGGGCGACGAACCGCACGACGATCTCGACGTCGCCGGGAACCGGGACCTGCTCGACCTCGTTGGTGTGGCAGTCGATCAACGTGGCGTGCCCTGCGGTGGCGGCGGCGATGCACAGCTGGTCCATGATCCCCGTGGGCACGCCGGTGGCCGCGTGTTCGGCCCGCCGGGCGGCCTGGGCGAGTTCGAGCGGCGTCCCGTCGAATCCGAGCCCGAGCGCGATCGCGCACTCGAGCGCGGCGCTCGACGAGAGCCCGGCGCCGGCGGGGATGTTCGACTCGACGTGGCCGCGGAAACCGGCGCGCGCGCCGAGCTCGGCGGCCATCGCCGCGACGTACGCGCCCCAGTGCGGTTCGACGGCGCCCGCCGCGCCGGTGAAGGGCAGCGTGAGCTCGAGCCGGCCGTCGCCCTGGTCCGACGTCAGGACGATCGCGCCCTCCAGCGGGGTGCCGGTGAGGGTCGTCCCCCGGTCGATCGCCATCGGGAACACCAGCCCGCCGGTGTAGTCGGTGTGGTCCCCGATCAGGTTGACGCGGCCCGGTGCGTGGATCCGTCGAGGTGCTGACACGTCCGGAAACGTACCGGGCGGCGGGCCGCCGGCGGCGATCACGACGAGCGGCGGGCCGTCCCGGTTGCCGCGGTCGAAGCCCGCTCTGCAACACTCCTCGACATGCCCCGCGCAGCACTGCCCACCGGGATCGAGATCGAGTACGACACGACCGGCGACCCGTCCGACCCGACGCTGCTGCTCGTCTCGGGCTTCACGGCGCAGATGATCTCGTGGGACGTCGACTTCGTCTCGATGCTCGCCGCGCAGGGCCTGCACGTCGTGCGCTACGACAACCGCGACTGCGGGCTGTCGAGCAAGCTCGACGGCCAGCTCGTGTCGCCCGGCGCCGTGCTGCAGGCCGTGGCCGGCGGCGACCAGCCCACGGTCCCGTACACGCTGTCGGACATGGCCGCCGACGGGATCGGGCTGCTCGACCACCTCGCCGTCGAGACCGCCCACGTCGCCGGCGCGTCGATGGGCGGGATGATCGCGCAGACGATGGCGATCGAGCACCCCGACCGCGTCGCCTCGCTGACCTCGATCATGAGCAGCACCGGCGATCCTCGCGTCGGCGCACCGGCGCCCGAGGCGCGCGAGGTGCTGCTGGCCCCGCCGTCGGCCGACCGCGCCCAGTACGTCGAGGACTCGTTGCGGTCGCGGGTCTGGATGTCGAAGAGGCACTTCGACCCCGCGGCCTGCACGGCGCTCGCCGCGGCGCAGTTCGACCGCAGCTTCTACCCCGAGGGGGCGCTCCGCCAGCTCTCGGCGATCTACGCCAGCGGCGACCGCACCGCGGCGCTCCGCGGGCTCGACGTCCCCACGCTGGTGATCCACGGCGGCGACGACACCCTGATCACGCCCGACGGCGGCGCGGCCACGGCCGAGGCGATCCCGGGGTCGGCGTACCTGCTGCTCGCCGACATGGGGCACGACCGGCCGCGGCCGCTGTGGCCGGCGCTCGTCGGGCACATCGCCGCCCACGTCAAGGCCTCGACGGCCGCCCACGCCTGATCGACAACGAACCGCACTCGACCGTCAACCGACCCGGGAGGACGACCATGGCCGGACCGCTGGCTGGCTACCGCATCATCGAGATCGCCGGGATCGGCCCGGGGCCGTTCGCCGCGATGCTCCTGTCCGACCTCGGCGCGGAGGTGATCCGGGTCGAACGCGCCGGCGCGGTTCGTGGGCCGGCGCCGGAGACCGCGCACTTCGACGTGTTGCTCCGGGGGCGGCGCAACGTCGCCATCGACCTCAAGCAGCCCGACGGGGTCGAGACGCTGCTGACGCTCGTCGAGTCGGCCGACGCGCTGATCGAGGGCTTCCGGCCGGGCGTGATGGAGCGACTCGGAGTGGGGCCCGACGAGTGCATCGCCCGCAACCCGCGGCTCGTGTTCGGGCGGATGACCGGGTGGGGCCAGGACGGGCCGTTCGCCGACGCCGCCGGCCACGACATCAACTACATCAGCCTCGCCGGCGCGCTCGCCCACTTCGGCCGCGAGGGGGCGGCCCCGGTGCCGCCGCTCAACATGGTCGGCGACTTCGGCGGGGGCGGGATGTTCCTGGCGCTCGGCGTCGTCTCGGCGCTCCTCGAAGCGCAGCGCAGCGGCGCGGGGCAGGTGGTCGACACGGCGATGGTCGACGGGTCGGCGGTCCTGATGTCGATGTTCTGGTCGTTCCGGTCGATCGGGCTCTTCGACGAGACCGCCCGCGGCACGAACCTGCTCGACACCGGGGCCCACTTCTACGACGTGTACGAGTGCGCCGACGGCGGGTACGTGTCGATCGGCTCGATCGAGCCGCAGTTCTACGCCGAGCTGCTGCGCCTGACCGGGTTGGACGACGACGAGCGGTTCGCCGGGCAGATGGACAAGGCGCGGTGGCCGGAGCTGAAGCGCCGGCTGGCCGAGCTGTTCGCGACCAAGACCCGCGACGAGTGGTGCGCGGTGATGGAGGCCACCGACGCCTGCTTCGCCCCGGTGCTGACGATGAGCGAGGCCGCCGCCCACCCGCACAATGTCGCCCGCGACACGTTCGTCGAGCTCGGCGGCACGACGCAGCCGGCGCCGGCGCCCCGCTTCAGCCGCACCGCGTTGGAGGTGGAACGCCTCCCGGCCCACGCCGGACAGCACACCCGCGAGGTCCTCGCCGACTGGGGCATCAGCGCCGACCGGATCGACGACCTCGTCGCCAACGGCGCGGTCCGCCACGCCGAGTAACCCCCACCCGCATCCCCAAACCCGAAATCCCGCGGCGGGGTTGCGCTGAGCGCAACAATCCGCGAACAGAACGGGTGGGTGGTGGATGGGATCGGGCGGGCGAATCGTCGGCGTTGATGCTTGACTGTGCGGCGATGGGAACGCTGGTCTGCTTTCACGCGCATCCCGACGACGAGGCGATCTCGACCGGGGGCTCGATGGCCCGCGCCGCAGCCGAGGGGCACCGCGTGGTGCTCGTCGTCGCCACCGACGGGGCCCACGGCGAGGTTCCCGACGATCTCGCGCCGGATGAGACGCTCGCCGATCGCCGTCGGCGGGAGACCGACGCGTCGGCGGCGGTGCTCGGGGTTTCCCGCGTGGCATGGCTGGGCTACGGCGACTCCGGCATGACCGGGTGGGAGCAGAACGCCCACGACCACACGTTCCACCGGGCCGACGTCGACGAGGCGGCCGAGCGGCTGGCGGCGATCCTGCGCGAGGAGGCCGCCGACGTCCTCACGATCTACGACTGGCACGGCACGTACGGCCACCCGGACCACGTCAAGGTCCACACCGTCGGAGCACGCGCCGGTGAGCTGGTCGACGGCGTGCGCGTCGTGGAGGCGACGGCCAACCGCGACGCGATGGCGGCGATGATCACGGCCGCCCGCGACGCGGGACTCGAGATCGGCAACCCCGACGACGATGCTGCCGCCGAGGAGGAGTTCGACCCGCACGGGCCCGCCGACGACGGCAATCCGTTCGGGACCGCGGAGGCGGAGCTCACCCTGGCCGTCGACGTGCGCGACTACGTCGCGCACAAGCGGGCGTCGATGCGCTGCCACCGCAGCCAGATCAGCGAGTCGTCGTTCTTCCTGGAGATGCCCGACGAGGTCTTCCGGCTCGCCTTCGGCACCGAGTGGTTCATCGAGCACGACGCCACGCCGCCCCATCGCGTCGGTTGGCTGTTCGACCGCTGACCCGACACGCCGTCGCCGTTTCGACATGCTCCAGGATCCGCCGATTGCTGCCGATGGTGGGGCATGATGATGCCCATGTCTCGGCGTGTCGTGGCCGGCGTGGCGGTCGCCGGGCTCACCCTGGCCGCGTGCTCCAGCTCCGGCGAATCCGGCTCCGACACCGGCGCCCCCCGAACCGAGCCCTCGCTCATCTTGCCGACGACGACGACCTCGACGGTGCCGCCACCCACCACGACGACGGCGCCCACCACGACCTCGACGACCACGACCACCACGACGACGGCAGCCCCGACCACGACCGAGC
>JBFGCT010000141.1:0-10800 GCA_041581055.1 Ilumatobacteraceae bacterium
CACGCCGACTTCTGGAACGTCTGGGACCAGGACAAGCTCGAAGCCGAGGTCGCCATGTGCCTCAACCGCAACCTCGTCTGCGGCGTGTCGAGCGGACACCCCTCCGGTGAGAGGTGAGACCCACCGGTGGTCTCACCTCTCACCGGAGATGGGCGGGCTGTGGCTCTGGTGAGATCCGGGGTGACCTGTGGGTCTCACCTCTCACCGGAGATGGGCGGGCTGTGGCTCTGGTGAGATCCAGGGTGACCTGTGGGTCTCACCTCTCACCGGAGGGGTCAGAGGCGGCCGGCGTCGATGACGCGCTGGAGGAAGGCGCGGGTGCGCTCCTCCTGCGGGTCGCCGAAGAGCTGTCCGGGCGGGCCCGCCTCGAGGATCCGGCCCTCGTGGAGGAAGCACACGCGGTCGCTGATCTCGCGGGCGAACTGCATCTCGTGGGTGGCGAACAGCATCGTCATCCCGTCGGCCTTCAGCGCCCGCACGACGTCGAGCACCTCGCCGACCAACTCGGGGTCGAGCGCCGAGGTGATCTCGTCGAGCAGCATCACCTCCGGGTTCATCGCCAACGACCTGGCGATCGCCACCCGCTGCTGCTGGCCGCCCGACAACTGGTCGGGGTAGGCCTCGGCCCGCTCGCTCAAGCCGAGCCGGTCGAGCAGCGTTCGGGCGGCGGCGCGGGCGTCCTCCGTGGCGAGCCCGAGCACCTTGCGCGGCCCGACCGCGACGTTGTCGACCACCGACATGTGGGGGAAGAGGTTGAAGCTCTGGAACACCATGCCGATCTGGCGGCGGATCGGGTCCGGGTCGAGGCCGGGCTCGGAGATGTCGACGCCGTCGAGCAGCACCGCGCCGTCGTCGATCGGCTCGAGCAGGTTCACGCAGCGCAGGAGCGTCGACTTGCCCGACCCGGACGCGCCGATCAGCGTGATCACCTCCCCCTCGCCCACGTCGAGGTCGATCCCGTCGAGCACGGTGACGTCGGCGAACGCCTTGCGGACGTCGCGCAGCGAGAGCTTGGGGCCGCTCATGCGATCGTCGTCGCGCCCGTCCGCCTCCGCTCCCTCGCCAGCGCCCAGTCGGCGAGGCGGGTGCACGGGATCGTCAGCGCGAGGAAGATGACCGCCGCGGCGACGTACGGGGTGAAGTTGGCGAACTTGGCCTTGTCGATCCCGGCCTGGCGGAGGATCTCGACCGGGCCGATTAGGCTGACCAGCGCGACGTCCTTCTGCAGGCTGACGAGGCTGTTCATCAGCGGTGGCACGACGCGGCGCATCGCCTGGGGGAGCACGACCGTCGCCATCGTCTGCCGGTTGGTCATCCCCAGCGAGCGCGCCGCCGCCCGCTGGCTCTCGTGGACGCTGTCGATCCCGGCCCGCAGCACCTCGGACACGTAGGCCGAGTACGAGAGCACGAGCGCGACCGTCCCCCAGATCAACGGGTTGCTCCACGTCCGCGAGTCGAACAGCCCGGGCACGCCGAAGCCGATCAGGAAGATCGTCAGGATCACGGGGATCCCGCGGAACACATCGGTGTACACGACGGCGAAGGCGCGCAACGGGAACAGCGCGGGGCTGCGGGAGTTGCGGGCCAGCGCGATCAGCAACGACACGACGAAGATCAGCGGGGTCGACCAGAGGAAGATCTTCACGTCGAGCCAGAACGCCTCGAGCAGACGGGGGAACGAGTCGGTGAAGACGTCGCCGTCGAAGAACGACTGCCGGACACGGTCCCACCCGGGCATCAGCGGGACGAGCACCACCAGCGCGACGACCACGATGGTGGTGCTCGTGCCGGCGATGATCAGCCCCCGGCGGCGCTGGCGCCGCTCGTAGGCCTGGCGCCGGGTGAGTGTTGCCCCGCCCCGGTCCTGGCTCACTCGGTGCTGATGTACGGCGCGCCGGTGAAGTCGGCGAGCCACTCGTCGGTGATCGCCTGCAGCTCCCCCGACGCCTTGATCGCGGCGATCGCGTCGTCGACGCATCCGGTGAGGGCGCTGTCCTTGGCAAGCACCATCCCGAACTCGTCGGTGGTGCCTCCCGCGTCGGCCGAGAACTGGCCGACGACGGTGGAGTCGTCGATCTCGACGCCCGACACGAACAACGCCGTCGGCAGATCGAACACGGCGGCGTCGATCTGGTTCGCCTCGAGGGCGGCCTTGGCGCCGACGTTGTCGTCATAGACGAAGACGTCCTGACTCGGTTGGATCACGTCGTTGATGAAGTCCAGGCTGGTCGTGCCGGCCTGCGCCCCGAACTTGACGTCTTTCAGGTCGGCGACCGACGTCGCCCCCTCGGCAGCCGACCCGTTGAGCGCGACGATCGCCTGGTTGCTCGTGTAGTACGGCGCGGAGAAGTCGATGTTCTCCTTGCGCGCCTCGGTGATCGAGTACTGCTGCAGGTTCACGTCGAAGTTCTTCGCCCCGGGTTGGATCGCCTCGTCGAAGGTCGTCCGCACCCACGTGACCTGGTCGGCCGAGTACCCCATCTCGGCGGCGACCGCGTAGGCCACCGCCGCCTCGAAGCCCTGGCCGGATTCGGGGTCGTCGTCGATCACCCACGGGAAGAAGGCCGGCTCGCCGGTGGCGACGGTCAGCACGCCGTCCTCGATGGTCGCCGAGCAATCGCTGTCGCCCGACGAACCGCCGCTCGAATCGTCGTCGCTGCCGCAGGCGGCCAGGACGAGGGCGCCGACGGCGAGCGCCGGCAGGAATTGGTGGATCCGGGATCGGTGGTGGATGGAGTGGTTCACGGGTGCCTCCTCGATGTGTTCACGCTGGCCCGAAAACTACTGCGCCGTCGAACGGTGGCCGGTCCATGTGACGCCCGTCCGGTTGACACTGAGACGGAATACGTCTTATCGTCTCACCGATGGACGGGCGCCGACCACCCCGCGAGGCGGGTACCACCGAGCTGCGCGTGCTCGAGGCGGTCAAGTCGTGCTGCGAGCGGTGGGGCGTCGACAAGGTCACCGTCGACGACATCGCCAAGGCGAGCGGCGTCTCCCGCGCCACGCTCTACCGCATGTTCCCCGGCGGGAAAGAGGTGCTCTTCGAGGCCCACCGCGTCCACGAGCTCGACCGCTTCTTCGCCACGCTGCTGGCCGAGGTGCACGACACTCGCACGCTCGAAGACCTGCTCGCCCGCACGGTCTCGGTGGCGATCCGCGAGCTGCGCGCCGACGACCATCTCGCCCGGATGCTGGCCACCGAGCCCGGCGCCGTCCTCAGCGAGCTGACCGTCGACGGTCTGCCGCGCATCATCCGCGTCGCCACGGCCTACATGGTCCCGCTCGTCGACCCGTACCTGCCGCGCCCGCAGGCCCGCGACCTGATCGACGTGGTCGCCCGCCTCGTCATCTCCTACTTCCTGGCGCCGAGCGCCGACCTCGACCTCGCCGACGAAGACGCCGCCCGCCAGTTCATCGCCCCGTTCCTCCGATTTGCCAACCTGCCCACGACCACGACTGGAGTCCGAACATGACCGCCCTCGACGATTCGACCGCCCCGCACGCCGCCAACGAGACGATGCTCGGCCGCGCCGACCTCGACGACCTCGAGGCGATCCTGTCGATCGCCAACACCGACCCCGACGAGGTCGAGCACGCGGTCAAGGACAACGCCGACGCGATCTTCACCTGGGACTACTCGCTCCAGCGGCCGCAGCTCCGCAAGCTCTACGAGAAGGCCAAGACCGGCCAGTGGAACTCGAGCATCGACCTCGACTGGGACACGCCGGTCGACATCGAGCAGGTCGTGTCGGAAGATCAAGTGGCGATGGCCGCCGGCATCGACCCGAACCTCTACGACGACACGGTGATCGGCCACTGGGGCGACAAGGAGTGGCTCGACTTCGGGATCCAGAACCGGAAGTGGACGCTCAGCCAGTTCCTCCACGGCGAGCAGGGCGCACTGCTGTGCACGGCGAAGATCACCGAGACCGTCCCGTGGTACGACGCCAAGCTCTACGCCTCCACCCAGGTCGTCGACGAGGCCCGTCACGTCGAGGTGTTCGGCCGCTACCTCGACGAGAAGATGGGCGGCGGCTACCAGGTCAACGCCCACCTGCGGATGCTGCTCGACGACATCATCAACGACTCCCGGTGGGACATGACCTACCTCGGGATGCAGGTGATGGTCGAGGGGCTGGCCCTCGCCGCGTTCGGTTTCATGCACCAGATGACCGAGGAGCCGTTGCTCAAGAAGCTGCTGCGCTACGTCATGAGCGACGAAGCCCGCCACGTGGCGTTCGGCGTGCTCTCCCTCAAGGAGGTCTACGAGGGCATGACCGACGCCGAGATGAAAGACCGCCAGGAATTCGCCTACGAGGCCGCCGTCCGCATGCGCGACCGCTTCCTGTCCCAGGAGGTGTGGGAGCGGATGGGCGTCGCGCCGAAGGACGTGCTGCCGATCGTGCTGCGCGACCCCGCTCGCGACCTGTTCCAGCAGATGCTGTTCTCCAAGATCGTGCCGAACTGCAAGAAGCTCGGCCTGCTCGACCGCAACGACAAGTGGCTGCGCCACCGGTTCGAGGAGATGGGCGTCATCCAGTTCGAGGACTGGGAGGACACCGGCGAGGAGTACATCAAGTTCGAGCTCGGCGCCGACGCGCCGGCGCCGCTGCCGGGCGGCTGAGCGGGTCGGCGGGCTGCCCGACGTCGAGGTCGCGATCGAGGACAAGCGGCTGCGGATCAACTTCGCCGACACCGCCGTTCGCACGTTCACCACGCACGGCCGCACCGTCTGCGAGGCCGCCGGCGTGCTGGTCACCGCCGGCTGAGCGGAGCGTGGCGGCACGATCCGCCGGACCAATACGCTGCCCGTGTGAGCCAGGCCGACTGGGACCCGGACCAATACGACCGGTTTGGCGCGCAGCGGGCCCAGCCGTTCTGGGACCTCGTCGGTCTGATCGACGCACGGCGCGCCCTCGGCCGGATCGTCGACCTCGGGTGCGGCACAGGCGAGCTGACGTCGGCCCTGGCCGAACGGCTCGGGGCGGCCGAGGCGCGCGGCGTCGACTCGTCGCCGGCGATGCTCGGGCGCGCCGCCGCGCGCGACCGGGAGGGGCTGCGCTTCGGGCGGGCCGACATCGCCAGCTGGCACGAGCCCGGCCGACACGACCTCGTCTTCGCCAACGCCAGCCTCCAGTGGGTGCCGGACCACCGTGCGGTGCTCGCCCGGTGGGCGGGCTCGCTGCGGCCCGGCGGGCAGCTCGCGGTACAGGTTCCTGCCAACGCCGACCATCCGTCGCACCTGACATCGGCCGCGGTCGCCGCATCCGAGCCGTTCGCCTCCGCGCTGGGCTTCGCCCCGCCGCCTGACCCGGTCGCCGCCAACGTCCTGGCGCCGGACGACTACGCAGTGATCCTCCACGACCTCGGCGCCGTGGAACAGCATGTCCGCCTGCAGGTCTACGGCCACCTCCTCGACTCGACCGCCGACGTCGTCGAGTGGGTCAAGGGGACGAGCCTGACCAGGTTCTTCACCGCGCTCCCCGCGCCACTCCATCAGCCGTTTCTCGACGCGTACACCGAAGCGCTGCTCGACCGGCTCGGCCTCCGGGCCCCTTACTTCTACGCGTTCAAGCGGATCCTGATGTGGGCGCGGTTCCCCTGAGCAGATCGTCCTCCAGGAAACCGCCGACGGCGCCGAAAACGATCGCGTGACAACCGGCCGCACCACACTGCGCACTTGCTCCGACGTCCGGACGATCGACGGCGTGCACGACGTTGTCCCCGCGCCGGCTGACCTGTCGCCCGCGCCGCGTCGCCGCGGCCCGCGCGTCGTCACGGCCGCGGTCGGGGTCGCCCTCGTCGTCGCCGTCGTCGTGCAACGGCAGACGGTGTTCGCCGCGGTCGCCGAGCTCGGCGGCCTCGGGCGTGGAACGCTGCTCGCGCTCGCCGGCCTGGTCGTCGTCGATCGGCTCGTGCGGGGCTTGATGATCCGGCGGGCGGTCGGCGGGCTGACCCGCGTCGAAGGCGTCGTCATGCACGATGTCGGAGCGGCGGCGAGCTACGGCCTCCCGGGCGGCGGCGTGGTCGGCACGGGCTTGCGCTACCACGTCGCGCGGACGGCGAGCGTCGACGGCGCGTCGTTCATGGCCGGACTCACGGCGTACGGCATCGCGATCTCGGCGGCGACGTGGCTGCTCCCGCTCGGCGCTCTCGGCCTGGAGGCGCTCGGCGGCGACGGCGGGCTGCTCGACGGCTCGATGATGGCGGCGTGTGTGCTGTTCCTCGCCGGCTCGGCGCTGTTCTGGGTGTTCGTCGCCCGCTCGGACCGGCTCCTCGAGCGGGTCGTGCGGCTGGGCGAGTGGTTGCGCGGCGTCGGCGCGCGCCGACGGCCGTCGTTGGCCGAGTTCGACGTGCGCGGGGGCCTCATCGCGCTTCGGGAGCGGCTGCGGGGCTGCCTCCCGAAGATGCCGATACTCCTCCTCGGCGCCCTCCTGATGCAGTTGATCGCGGCGGGGATCCTGCTCGTCACACTGTACGGGCTCGGGGCGACCGGCAATCTCGGCATCCTCGAGTTCGCCCGGATCTTCTTCGTCACGCGGGTGGTGGGGTCGCTCGCGCCGACACCCGGCGGCGTCGGGGTGATCGAGGCCGGGATGACCGCGGCGATCGCCAGCGCCGGTGTTCCCGTCGCGGCGGCCGCCGCCGGCGTGTTGGTGTTCCGCCTCGCCACGTACATCCTCCCGATCGTCAGCGGGGCGGCGTGTTGGCTCGTCTGGCGGCAGCGCCCGATCGCCGAATCGGCGACCCACGAGGTTTTACCCGCCTGAATCGAATACGGTTCGGGTCGTGAACGACGTCCACCTCCGGTGTCTCGATCGGTGGCAGCCGCCAACGGTCGCATCCGACGACGGTCGACGTGACGAAGGGAGCTCGTGATGGCCCGATTCGGGCGCGTCCTGACGGCGATGGTCTCGCCGTTCGACGCGGAAGGTGAACTGGACCTCGACGCCGCGGTGGCGCTGGCGAGGTGGCTGGTCGAGCAGGGCAACGAGGGGTTGGTCGTCGCCGGGACCACCGGTGAGACGCCGACGCTGACGATCGACGAGAAGCTCTCGCTGTTCGAGGCCGTCGCCGACGCGGTCACCGTGCCCGTGATCGCCGGCACCACGGGCTCGAACACCCGTCAGGACATCGGGCTGACCGCCGAGGCGTCGGGCCTCGGCATCGCCGGCGTCCTCGCCGTCTGCCCGTACTACAGCCGGCCGTCACAGGCCGGGCTCGACGCCCACTTCCGGGCGATCGCGTCGGCGACCGACCTCCCCGTGCTGCTGTACGACATCCCGGGCCGCACCGGCCGCAAGATCGCCAGCGGTACGCTGATCCAGCTCGGAACCGAGGTGCCGAACATCGTCGGCGTCAAGGACGCGTCGGGCAACCCCGGCGAGACGGCGATCGTCAACTTCGACACGCCCGCCGACTTCGAGATCTACTCCGGTGACGACTCGATGACGCTGCCGCTGCTGGCGATCGGCGCCGTCGGCCTGATCGGTGTCGCCACCCACTGGGCGGCGCCCGATGTCGTCGAGCTGTTCGACGCCTGGGACCGCAACGACGTCAGCGCGGCCCAGAAGGTGAACAACCGGCTGCTCGAGAGCTACGACTACGAGACGGGTGAGTTCGCCCCGAATCCCGTGCCGGCCAAGGCGATGCTGCGCACGCTCGGCCACGACGTGGGCGAGTGCCGACTCCCGATGGGCCCCACTCCACCGGGCCTCGAGGACGCGGCCCGCGGCGTCTACGACCGGCTGGTCGGCGCCCGTGGCTGACCGCAGGGGCAAGGGCAAGGGCAAGGGCACGGCCAAGGGCACGGGTGACGGCGCGCCTCCGGTCCGCATCGTCTTCCTCGGCGGGCTCGGCGAGATCGGGCGCAACTGCATGGCGATCGAGCAGGGCGCCGCCGACGACCCCGACCGCACGATCCTGCTGATCGACTGCGGGCTGATGTTCCCCGACGCGAACATGCACGGGATCGACCTCATCCTCCCGGACTTCACCTACCTGCGCGAGCACGCCAACCAGATCCAGGCGCTGGTGTTGACCCACGGCCACGAGGACCACGTCGGGGCGATCCAGTATTTGCTGCGCGACGGCGACGGTATCGGTGACCTGCGCGACGAGCCGCTGCCGATCTACGGCGCGGCGTTGACGCTCGGCCTCGCCCGCAACCGGATCGAGGAGGCCGGTCTGATGCCCAAGACCGACATGCGGCGCGTCGCCGACGGCGAACGCGTCGACATCGGCACGCTCGGCATCGAGTTCATCCCCGTCACCCACTCGGTGCCGCACGCGCACGCGATCGCGATCCACACCGCGCAGGGCGTCGTGCTGCACTCGGGCGACTGGAAGCTCGACCTCACCCCGGTCGACGGCCGGCGCACCGACCTCGCCCGCATCGGCCAGCTCGCCAAGTCGCCCGGCATCCGGTTGCTGATGGGTGACTCGACCAACGCCGAGGAGCCCGGGTTCGCCCCGAGCGAGACCAGCGTCGGCGGCGTCCTCAGCGCGCTCTTCCACCGGTACAACGACCGGCGGATCATCACCGCCAGCTTCGCCAGCCACCTCCACCGCATCCAGCAGATCGCGACGGCGGCGATCGAGGACGGCCGCAAGGTCGCCACGCTCGGGCTGAGCATGAAGAAGAACGTCAAGCTGGGGATCGAGCTGAAGGTGCTCGACATCCCGGCGTCGTCGCTGATCGACATCGAGGACATCGACAAGTACGAGCCGGGCGACGTGTGCATCATCTCGACCGGGTCACAGGGCGAGCCGATGTCGGCGATGGGGCTGATGGCCCGCGGCGAGAACAAGTGGCTCAAGCTCGGCGAGCACGACGTGGTCGTCCTGTCGAGCCACGCGATCCCCGGCAACGAGGGCAACGTCAACAAGGTGATGGACGGGCTGTTGCGGCTCGGCGCCGACGTCGTGCACTCGGGGATCATGGACGTCCACGCCACCGGCCACGCCCAGGCCGACGACATCAAGACGTACCTCTCGATCGCCAACCCGGACTGGTTCGTCCCGATCCACGGCGAGTTCCGGCACATGGTCGCCAACGCCCGGCTCGCCGAGCTGATGGGCGTCCCGCCGCAGCGGGTCATCCTGTGCGAGGACGGCGACGTCATCGAGCTCGACGACGACGCGCTCCAGCCGATCGGCCGCGTGCCGGCGGGGTACCTCTACGTCGACGGCATCGTCGGCGACGTCGGCCAGGGCGTGCTGCGCGACCGCCAGAAGCTCGCCGAGGAGGGCGTCGTCGTCGTGGTCGTGACCGTCGACGTCCAGACCGGCAAGGTGCTGGTCGGCCCGGAGATCATCACCCGCGGCTGGGTGTACGCCCCCGAGGCGGAGGATCTGCTCGACGAGGCGTGCGACGCCGTCGCCGCGGCCGTCGAGAAGTCGCTGGCCAACGGCGTGCGCGACGTCGAGGCGCTCGAGCGCGACGTGCGGCGCGCCGCCGGCAAGTTCGTCAGCGAGCGCACGCGGCGCAAGCCGATGATCGTGCCCGTGGTGATGGAGACCTGACCCGCCGCCACATCGAGGCCGGCGCCGCCGGCCCGATCGTCACCAGCGCAGGAGCGCGGCCAGCGGGCCGTCCATCGCCGCGACGCCCGGCATCACCACGATGTCGGCGTCGGACCGGAGCGCGGCGTCGATCGCCGCATCGACGGCGCGCGACCCCTCCGGCGCGCTGAGCTTGCCGCCGTCGACGAGCGGCTCGTCGGCGTCGTCGTCGTTGACCAGGAGCATCTCGACCCGGCCGTCGCGGAGCGCGTCGAGCGTGGCGGCGCCGGTCGCCGCCGTGTCCTGCGCGAGGCCGGCGCGCAGACGTTCGGCGATCTCGCGCAGCACCCGCGCGAGATGGTCGGACACGTGGCGCACGACCTCGTCGGCGATGCCGTCCGCGTCGCCGGCCTCGAGCTTGACGACCCGGTCGCCGTGCGTTTCGTCGAGCGCGTCGGCGATCAGGGTCTGGGCGCGGACCTCTCCGGCCACCGCGATCAACACCGGGTCGACCTGCGTGGCGAGTTCGATGACGGCGTCGGCGACCTCGTCGGCGTTCTCCTCCCAGCGGTTCTCGGCCCGCTGCTGGAACCGGCGCTGCGACCAGCCGCCCGGGTGCCCGCGGTGGATGTGCAACGTCTCGCCCTCGACATCGTGCCGGGCGAGGACAGAACCGCCGTCGAATGCGATGATCGTCGCGCCGGCGCGGTCGGCGTCGACGACGATGTGCGGCAGCGTTCGCTGCCGGCTCTCGATCACCGTGGCGAGGCGCGGAAGCGGGTCGACGTGGACGGCGGCCCGCGTCACCGGCTCGCCGAGGAACTCGACGAACGCCGGCCCCTCGCTCGGCTGGATGATCACCACGGCCTCGCCGCCCTCGTGGCCGATGTCGTCGATCAGCGCGTCGAGGTCGGCGATCCGGTCGTCCGGCCAGCGATCGGCGAGACCGCGCCGCGCGTTGCCCCACCTGATGTCGAGGCGCTGCCGCGCGTCGTCGAGCGCGCTCGGGCTCGGGATGACGAGTGTCAGAAACGGGCCGGGTCGGCCGACCAGCTCCGGCAGATCCCGGAGGTCGATCGACCTCGTCACCGAGCGCACAGGGTCATTCACATCCGAGTTCATCGTCCGAGCATGCCCGGCCCGGCGGGGTTCAAACGGCGCGGGTCGAAACGGCGGACGCCCGAGCGTCCGCTCAGTGCCGATCGAGGCGCAGGCGGGTCACGACGTCGGCGGTCTCGGGTGGCGTCCCGGGTCCGTACATCCCGACGAAGGTTCCCCGGTGGCCGCAGGACG
>JBFGCT010000142.1:0-10638 GCA_041581055.1 Ilumatobacteraceae bacterium
CCGGAGCGAGTCGTGAACCTTCTCCGGTGAGAGTTGAGCGGCGGGGGTGGTCTCACCTCTCACCGGAGCGAGTCGTCGCGGCGGAGCTTGCCGATCGACGTCCGGGGCAGCGCGTCGACGATGACCAGGCGGCGGGGCGCCATGAACGCCGGATGGCTCAGCTTGACGTGGGCGCGCAGCGACTCGAGGGTCGGGGTCGACTCGCCGGCGACGACGACCGCCTCGACGATCTGACCCCACTCGGCGTCGTCCGCGCCACGCACGACGACGTCGCGCACGTCGGGATGGTCGCCGAGCGCCCGCTCGACCGCCTCGGGCCAGACGTTCTCGCCGCCGGTGATGATCAGGTCGCCCCGCCGCCCCTCGACGTGCAGCCGCCCGTCGGCGAGCCAGCGGCCGACGTCGCCGGTGTCGAACCAGCCGTCGGCGCGCTTGGGGTCGGCGCCGTCGCGATAGGCCCGCAGCAGCATCGGGCCGCGCAGCCAGATCTCGCCGTCGTCGTCGACGCGAACGTCGACCCCGTCGAGCGGCACGCCGTCGTACACGACACCGCTCCCGGTCTCGGTCAGCCCGTACGTCGCGACCGTGTTGGCGGGCCGCTCGGCCGGAGGGCGGCCGCCGCCGAGCAGGATGGCGCGGAACCGGCCGCAGTCGACGCGCGCGAGCGCCGTGGCGACGAGCGACACGAGCGTGGCGCCCGACGATTCGACCGCCGCCGGCTCGAATCCGGGCAGGATCGTCAGCGCGGTCCCCGCGTGCAGGGCGCGGGTCACGACCGACAAGCCGCCGACGTGTGACAGCGGCAGGCAGGCGAGCCAATGGTCGTCGCCGGTGACGGCGAGGCGGCGGCTGGTCGACTCCGCCGAGGCGGCGACGGCGTCGTGGGTGAGGACCACGCCCTTGGGCTCGCCGCTCGTCCCGCTGGTGGCGACGACCAGCGCGTCGCCCGGTTCGACGGCGTCGCCGACCCGCATCGCCGACAGCAGCCGCTGCTTGGCGGCCGTCGGGAGACGTTGATCGACCGGGAACGCGGCGTCGCCGGCGGACCAGACCCGCTGCAGCTCCTCGGCGAAGTCGGGGCCGCCGGGACGGTCGATCGCGACCAGCCGTGGCGTCATCGGGGCGCGCTCAGCCGGTCGCCGGGTCGATCGGGGTCAACGTGCCCATCAGCGTCTCGATCTCGGCGGCGATGGTCAGGCAGCGCAGATCGGTGAAACGGTCGCCCATCACCTGGACGCCGACCGGAAGGCCGTCGGCGACACCGGCCGGCGTGACCGCGCTGGGGCTGCCGAGCAGGTTGGCGTGCACGACGGGGCGAAGGGTGTTCTGGACGTGCTCGAAGCCGGCCGGGGAGTTGATGTCGGCCCCGTGGGCGAACGCCGGCTGGGCCCAGGTCGGCGTGAGGAGGATCGGATGGTCGGCGAAGAACTCCGACCACGAGCGCATCACGCGGAACCGCTCGGCGTGCATCAGCTGGACCTCGGGAACCGTGGTCGGTCGGGCGATCGAGTCGAACGCGGCGATCGCCGCCCTGCCGCCGTCGCCCATCACCGCGTCGAGGAGCTCGCGGGTGGCCCGGACGTCGGCGGCCAGCAAGTCGATCCAGAGCGCGATGACCGTCTCGTAGTCGGGCGGCGTGGCGTCGACGACCCGATGGCCGGCGTCGTCCAGCCGATCGGCGACGGCGCGGATCGCCGCGGCGATCCCGGGGTCGGTCGTCCCGCCGGGTGGGTCGGCCATGAGCGCGATCGTGAAGCGCTCGGCGGGGCTGGCGTCGGTCATCGTGAGCGGGAGCGACCGCGGGTCGCGGCGGTCGGGGCCCTCGAGGATGTGGAAGCCGGCGCGCACGTCGGCGACGCGCCGGGCCATCGGCCCCTCGACGACCATCAGCTGGGCCGCCAGCATGAGGTCCTCCGGCGGGACGACGGTCGCCATCGGAATCACGCCGACCGTCGGCTTGAGCGAGGCGATCCCGCAGCAGTGGGCGGGATTGCGCAGCGAACCGCCGATGTCGTTGCCCAGACCGATCGGGCTCATCCCCGAAGCGATCGCCGAGGCCTCGCCGCCGCTGGAGCCTCCGGCGGTGACGCCCGGGTTCCACGGGTTGCGCGTGAGCCCGTGGAGGTCGGAGTCGGTGTGGACTCTGAGACCGAGGTCGGGGAGGTTGGTGCGGGCGAACGGGATCGCTCCCGCCGCCCGCATCCGGGCCACGGTCGGGGAGTCGGTCGAGGCGACCGCGTCGGCCAGCGCCTTGACGCCCTGCGTCGTCGGGAACCCCGCGACGTCGATGTTCTCCTTGACCGTGAACGGCACACCGTGCAGTGGTCCGAGCGGACCCCTGTCGAGCACGGCGCGGTCGGCGGCTTCGGCGGCGGCGCGCGCCGAGTCGGTGAGCAGCCTGACGACCGCGTTGAGGTGGCCGTTCACCTGCTCGACGCGCGCCAGGTGGGCGTCCAGCACCTCCCGGCTCGACACCTGCCTGGCACAAATTTTCCGCGCCAGTTCGAGCGCCCCCAGTTGCCACAGCTCGGTCATGGCCCCATCATGGCGCACACATGAATCGCTGGATGACCGGGGCCCGGCCCCGGACGCTGCCCGCCGCCGTGGTGCCGGTCGCAGTCGGCGCGGCGGCCGCCGTCGGCGACGGCGACATCGTGTGGTGGCGCGTCGCGGCGGCCCTGGTCGTCAGCCTGGCGCTGCAGGTCGGCGTGAACTACGCCAACGACTACAGCGACGGCGTGCGGGGCACCGACGATGTCCGGGTCGGCCCCGCCCGGCTCGTCGCCGGGGGTCTGGCCAGTCCGTCGGCGGTCAAGCGGGCCGCGCTGCTCGCCTTCGGGGTCGCGGCGATCGCCGGGTTGGGCATCGCCGTCGCCACCTCCCTGTGGCTGCTCGCCGTCGGCGCCGCGGCGATCGCCGCCGGCTGGTTCTACACCGGTGGGCCGAAGCCGTACGGCTATCTCGGGCTCGGCGAGGTCTTCGTCTTCGTCTTCTTCGGGCTGGTCGCGACGGCCGGCACCACGTACGCCGCGATCGAGCGGGTCACCGGCCTCTCGCTCGTGATGGGCGGCGCGGCCGGAGCGCTGGCGTGCGCGCTGCTCGTCGTCAACAACCTGCGCGACATCCCGACCGACCGCGCGGCCGGGAAGCGGACGCTCGCCGTCCGGCTCGGCGCCGAGCGCACGCGGTCGCTGTACCTCGGCCTCGTCGCGGTCGCCTACCTGTTCGCCGTCTGGGCGGCCGCGTGGCGGTGGCCGGCGCTACTCGCCGTCGTCTCCCTCCCGCTGGCGATCCCGCCGGCGCGCGCCGTGCGCCGTGGCGCGGCGGGCGGTGCGTTGATCGCCGTGCTGGGAGACACCGGCCGGCTGCAACTCGGATTCGGCGTCGCCGCCACCGTCGGCCTCGCCGTCGGGGGCTGACCGGCCGCTCAGGTGGCGGCCAGCCAGGAGGCGACCGCCTCGATCGTGCGCTCCGGCTGCTCGAGGTGCACGCTGTGGCCGGCGCCGTCGACCACGACGAGATCGGCGGTCGGGATCGAGCCGGCCAGACGATCGCCGATCGCCAGGAACTTCGGGTCGCCCGCGCCGACGAGCACGAGGACGGGAACCGAGATCGCGCCCAGCCGGTCCCACAGCGGCGTTTGGGTTCCGGTGCCGGCCAGGCGCAGGCTCGACGCCAGCCCGGCGGCGCTGTTCGCACGTCGGTCGTCGCGCCCGGCCGTCTCCTCGGTGAGCCCGGCGAACAGCGGGTTGGCCAGCCACTCGTCGACGAATCGCTCGACTCCGACCCGCTCGACGCGGTCGGCCAGCCGGTCGTCGGCGGCGCGTCGCGCAGCCCGCTCGCCGGGGTCGTCGATGCCGGCGGTGGCGCCGATCAGCACGAGGCGTTCGACGGCGGCGGGGTGGGAGAGCGCGGCGTGCAGGGCGACGCGGCCACCCATCGAGTACCCGACGTACGTCGCCCGCCCGCCGTGCTCGACGACGTGGGTGGCGCTGCCCCACAGGTCGGCCCGCACGTCGGCGGCCGACCCGTGACCCGGGAGGTCGACGGCGGCGACCTCGGCCCCGGCGACCGCCCGCCGCAGTCCCGGCGCGATCGTCGCCCAGGAACCGGCGGTTTGGGTGAAGCCGTGGACGAGGACGATCCGCGTCCCGTCAGGCATCGCCGGCGGGGGACGGAGCCTCGGCCGCCTTCTCGGCCATCTTCTCCAGGACGCGGACGAACGTCTCGGGATCCTGGGCGCCGGGCACCGCCCACCGGTCGTTGAACACGTAGGTCGGGACGGCCGTGATGCCGGACTCGCGCGCCTCGGCCAGTTCGGTCTGCACCTCCGCTGTCCCCCGATCGGACGAGAGGAACTCGTCGACGTCGGCCCGGTCGAAGCCGACCTCGGCGGCGCACTCGGCGAGCACGTCCGGGTCGCCGATCGCCAGGCCGTCGGTGAAGTAGGCCTTGAGCAGGCGCTCCTTCAGCGGTTCCTGGGCGACCGGAGATCCGGGCTGGGCGGCGAGCCAGAGCAGGCGGTGGGCGAGCAGGGTGTTGGCCCGCAGCGCCTTGTCCATGTGGAACTCGAGCCCGTCGGCGGCGGCGGTCGTCGTGACGTGGTCGATGATCTCGGTCGCCCGCTGCGCGCCGCCGAACTTGCGGCTGTACGCCTCGAAGACCGGCGTCGACACTCCGGGGGCGGCGGTCGGGTCGAGCTGGTACGGCTTGTAGGTGATCTCGACATCGGCCTCGAGCCGGTCGCCGACCCGGTCGAGCGCGGCCTCGAAGCGCCGCTTGCCGATGTAGCACCAGGGGCAGACGACGTCGGAGTAGACGTCGACGGTCACGGTGGGGCGGTCGTGCTGCGGTTCCACGAACGACACGGTACGCCCGTATCGTCTTGGCTCAATGGTCGGCGGAGCAAGCCCCGCGCCGCATGACGTGCAAGCCACGTTCTGCGCCACGTTGGTCGACGAGTGGGTGCGGCGCGGCGTCGGGCACGCCGTCGTCGCCCCCGGGTCGCGTTCGACGCCGATGGCGGTGGCGATCACCGACCGCCCCGAGCTCGCGGTCCACGTCGTGCACGACGAGCGCGTGGCGGGGTTCACCGCGCTCGGGCTCGGCGTCGACGGCGGGCCGGCGCTCGTCCTGTGCACGAGTGGGACGGCGGCGGCGAACTTCTTCCCGGCGGTCGTCGAGGCCGGCCTCTCGCACATCCCGATGCTCGTCCTCACCGCCGATCGACCCGCGGAGTTGCGCGGCGTCGGGTCGCCGCAGACGATCGACCAGATCGAGCTGTACGGCCGCCACGTGCGCTGGTTCACCGACGCCGGCGTGCCGGACCACGGCTCGCGGCATGGCTGGCGCTCGTTGGCGGCCGAGGCGTGGGGGCATGCCGCGACCGGCCCGGCGCACGTCAACCTGCCGTTCCGCGAGCCGCTGCTCGGCACTGCCGGCGACCTGCCCGAACCGAAACCCGGCGGGACGGCGGCGGCTTCGACGCTCCAGGCGGTCGCATCCGGGCGGACCGATCCCGTGCCGGCCGGATTCGACCGGCAGCGCGGCGTGATCCTCGCCGGTGGGTCGAGCGGCGTCGGCGGGGGCGACGTGGTCGCGCTGCACGAGCGAACCGGCTGGCCGATCCTGGCCGACCCGCTGTCGGGGATGCGCGGCCGCCCGGGCGTGGTGACGACGGCCGACTCCCTGCTGCGCCACGAGCGCTTCGCCGCCGACCACGCCCCCGAAGTCGTCGTGCGCGTCGGGCGGCCGGCCGCCTCGAAGGTGCTCGCCCAATGGACGGCGCGCGATGACGTGTTGCTGATCCAGGTCGGCGGCCCCGGCACGATCGACCCGGCGCACAACGTCGCCGCCGTGTGCTCGATCGCCGATCTCCTCGACGCGGCGCCGGTCGGCGCAAGCGGGACGACATGGCCGGCGCGCTGGAACCACGCCGAACTGCGGGCGGACGACGCGATCCGCGAGACGCTGTCGTCGTTTCCGAGTCTCACCGAGCCCGGCGCCGCGCGGATCGTCGCCGAACACCTGCCCGACGGCGCGGTCCTGACCGTCGCCTCGTCGATGCCGGTCCGCGACCTCGAGTGGTTCGGCGGGCCGGGCGCCGTCGCCCACGCCAACCGCGGGGCGAACGGGATCGACGGTGTGCTCTCGACCGGTCTCGGGCGGGCGCTCGCCGGGCGGACGTCGGTCGTGCTGCTCGGCGACCTGGCGTTTGTCCACGACTCCAACGCGCTGGTCGCCCTGACCGAGCGGACGGCGGACCTTCGGGTGGTCGTCGTCGACAACGACGGCGGGGGCATCTTCTCGTTCCTGCCCCAGGCGACCGAACTGCCGCCGGAGCGCTACGAGCAACTGTTCGGCACGCCGCTCGGCACCGACGTCGTCGCGCTGGCGCGGGCGCACGGGCTGGCGGCGACGACGGTCACCTCGGCCGACGAGCTGATCGACCACCTCGGCCGGCCGGGGCCGTGGGTCGTCCGAGTGCCGTCGAACCGGCCCGACAACGTCGAGGTCCACCGCGCCCTCCACGACGCCGTCGCCCGCGCCCTCACCTGAGCGCCGGGGTCGGTCCATCCCGTTTGCGTCGCGATTGTGGTCGGACGGTCCGCCGAAATCGCGACGCAAACGATGTGGGGTCGGTCCATCCCGTTTGCCTCGCGATTGTGATCGGACGGTCCGCCGAAATCGCGACGCAAACGATCTTGGGTCGGGTCAGTGGGGGTGGGGGACCGGGGGGCAGCCGGTGGTCATGGGCGGACGATGGCGCTGAGCATCGCCTGGAACTTGGCTTGGGTCTCGGCGAGCTCGGCCCGGGGGTCGCTGTCGGCGACGATGCCGCCGCCGGCGACCAACCGGGCGGACAGGCCGTCGGAGGCGATCTCGGCGCAGCGGATCGTCACGGCCCACGCCCCGTTGCCGGCGGCGTCGACCCAGCCGACCGCGCCGCCGTACCTGCCCCGCTCGAACCCCTCCACCTCGGCGATCAGGGTGAGGGCCCGGTCGCGCGGGTGTCCGCCGAGCGCCGGGGTCGGCGACAGCGCCCTGACGAGCTCGACGACCGACGGGCCGGGCTGGCTCAGCATGCCCTCCATCCGCGTTCCGAGGTGCTGGACGTTGGCCACCGTGACGATCGACGGCTCGGGCTCTTCGTCGAGATAGCTGGCCCACGGCAGGAGGGTGTCGTGCACGACGTCGATGACGACCCGGTGCTCGATCTGGTCTTTCGTGCTGTCGATCAACTCCCGGCCGACGCGCTCGTCGGTGGCCGGGTCGCCGGTGCGCGGAGCGGTCCCGGCGAGGGGGTGCGATCGCACGACCGCTCCGTCGACCTCGACGAGCAGTTCGGGTGAGGCGCCGATCAGGCCGTCGACGGAGAAGCGGTAGCTCGAGCCGAACGTGGCCTTCAACCGGAACAGCACGGCGCGCACGTCGATCGGCTGATCGGACGTCACGGTGATCGGCCTGGCGATCACCGCCTTGGTCAACTCGCCGGACCGCACCGCGTCGCGGGCGGCTTCGACCGCGCCGAGATAGCGCTCAACCGGGACGCCCGGTGCGAGCGTGAAGCCGGCGGCCGTCGGCGGGGCGGGCGGCGGGAGCTCGAGGAAGCCGTGGGTCTCGGCCTCGTCGATGATCGTGATCCACGGCACCCCGTCGGCCGGCTTGCCGACGACGATCGCCGGCACGATCAGCTGCGCGGGCGCGCCGGGTTCGAAGGGGACGCACCCGATCGCCCGCGGACCGACTCCGTCGACGGTCGAGTCGTGCTCGATGCCGGCGAGGACCTCCGTCGCCTCGTCGACCGGGACGCGGGCGGCGACACCGCGCCCGGCGAACCCGACGCCGTCGCGCACGAAGAGCGTGCCGTCTGCGGCGGCGATGTCGTTCAGATCGGGGACCCGTTCGGTGATGTCCGACAGCGGGCGGGTGATCGCCTTCATGACCCGTCCGTCACCGTGCCCGCCACCGTCGCCGTGCCCGCCACCGTCGCCGTGCCCGCCACCGTGCCCGCCACCGTCGCCGTGCCCGCCACGGTCGCCGTCGCCGTCGCCCTCACTGTCGCCGTCGCTGTCACGGTGCGTCGCGCGTGCCGACCAGCAGCTGTGTCAGCCCGCCGCTCAACTGGGAGTGCGCGGCGGCGGCGAACCCTGCGGCGTTCAACGAGGCGAGCATGTCTGCCGGCGACGGCAGGTAGGCCACGCTCTTGGGGAGGTACCGGTACGCCGGGCCGTCCGAGAGCGCCGCGCCGATGCGCGGCACGACCCTGCCGAAGTAGATCTCGTTGCCCCACCGCACGACCCGGTTGGTGGGCACGCTGACGTCGAGCAGGGCGATCCGGCCCCCCGGTCGGACGACCCGGCCGAGCTCGTCGAAGAACGTGGGGAGATCGACCAGGTTGCGCAGCGCGAACCCGCACGTGACGCCGTCGACCGAGGCGTCGGGCAGCGGAAGTCGCAGGATGTCGGCCTGGACCCGCGGCGCGCCCGACCGGTCCATGGCAAGCATTCCGTAGCTGAGATCGATCGAGATCGGCCGGATCCCGACCCGGGCGAGGTCGACGCAAAGGTCGCCCGTGCCGCTGGCGAGATCGATCACGGTGCTCCCCGCGGGGAGCGCCAGGTCGCGGACCGTGCGCCTGCGCCAGCGCACGTCGAGGCGGAACGAGATGATGCGGTTCAACCGGTCGTACCTCGGCGCGATGGCGTCGAACATGTCGCGGACGGCGGCGACCTTCTCGTCGCCCTCCGGGAGCTCGTCGGTGTCCCACCGGCGCGATCGGCTCGTCTCGGTCACCGGCTGAAGGCTACGGCCCGGTCACGAGGTTGCCGAGCCCGGGGCCTGGCGGTCGATCCGCTCGACCTCGGCGCGGGCCTCGGCCAGCGCCTGCAACCGGATGTCGGCGTCGGACACCGCCCGTTCCAGCAGCTCCTTGGAGTCGCCGACGCCGACGCTCTGGACCAGCGCGGCGACGGCGTCCTCGAGCGCCGCCACCGCCGGCTCGAACGCGGCCACGGCGTCCACCCGATGGCGCTCGGGCAGCGCGGCCGCGGCGACCAGCCGGTCGTCGATCGCCAGCGCGTCGGTTTCGATCTGCCGGGTCCGGTCGGCGAGCCCCAGCTCGACCAGGCGGGGGTTGGCGCGCGCGCCCTCGACCGCCGCCTTGAGCCGGCGGTGCAACTTGGCCTCGGGCGTGTGGGCGCCGGCCCCGGAGGCCGGCGCCGCCGACTCGACGCCCGGCACGACCTCGTTCTGCTCCGCGAACTCGCGCCTGGATCGCACGGTGAGGGCGACGCCGAACGCGACGACGGCGACGACGGCGACGACGAGGAGCAGGCCGATGATCACCTAGCCCCCTCCACCCGCGCTGATTGCGACGATGATCACGGTCAGCAGGATGAGCGCGATCACGACCGCGACGGCGATCTTGACCTTGCTGTACGGCCGGGCGCCGTGGACCTCGCCGGTGACGCCGTTGATGTAGACCTGGAAGGGGCGCTGCTGGTAGATGACGGTGAGCAGCCAGATCGGCAGCAGGACGTGCTTGTACGTCATCTTCTGCCAATTGACGTCGAGCGACGAGATGCGCTGTTGGTCGCCGCCGATGTCGCGGCGCACCGTCTCCTGGATCGCCCGCTCCATCTGTTGCGTCGCCGCCGGCAGGCACTGCTCGACGTCCTGGTCGTACGTCCGGCAGAGATGCCCGGCCACGTACTCGGCGGAGTACGGCCTGGCGGTCTCGGTCGGCCATGGCTCGAGCTTTGCGACCTTGTTCCGGTCGAGGCCCTCGTTGGCGAAGATCGGGATGTCGTCGAAGCTGTTGCGCACCGATCCGCGGACGAAGGTCCAGTCGGTGCGGACCTCGGTCCGGCGGTTGTCGCCGTGGCCGACGGTCACGGTGTAGTTGTCGCCTCGCTGGCCGGAGTAGAGGGTGAACGTGTCGGCGTCGTAGGTGAAGTACGCCATGTAGACGCTCGAGAACGAGCCGGTGCGGTGGTAGGTCTTGAACTCGGAGGGAGCGAACCACCGGCTCTTGATCCACTTCTCGATCAGCTCCGCGGCGTGCTCGTCGTCGACGGCGAATGGCAGCAGGCCGTCGACCGGGAGGCGCTCCGGGGCGTCGTGCACGTCGTCGCGCTGGATCGGCGTCGCGCAGTAGGGACACCGGTCGGCGGTGAGGCTGCCGGTGAAGGTCGTGTGGCCGCCGCAGTTCTGGCACACGATCTCCTTCTCGTCGGCGAGGAACTGCGGCGCGGTCTGCTTGCGCTCGCGGAGCAGGGCGAGCGCCTCGCGCAGGTCGCGCTCTTCGACATCGCCGCTGAGCTCGACCAGCTCGTGGGTGTTGCCGCAGTGCTGGCACTTCAGCAGTTGCGTCGCGATGTCGAAATGCAGCTCGCCGCCGCACGCCTCGCAGGGGTAGGTGCGGGTCGACTCGGTCTCGTGCCTCAGCGCCATCGAGTCCGCCGACGGCGCGGCGGCCGACGGTTCGTCGCCGCCCAGGGCGTCCGCCGTCAGCGGCGGCGGCGCGGCCGATCCGAACGCCGGACCGCCCGATGGCGAGGTCTCGTCGGCGAGGTCGGGCGGGTCGGGCGGGTCGGGCAGCGCGCCGGGGTCGGGGAGCGGGGGCGGCACACCGCG
>JBFGCT010000143.1:0-10633 GCA_041581055.1 Ilumatobacteraceae bacterium
AGACCGTGATCACCGTTCCGCTCGACGTGGCGGCGGCCGATGACTTCGACCCGACGGTCGAGTTCATGCGCGGCAGGTTGAAGGCGGCCGGCCACTCCGGCCACATCCTCGACCTGCTCCGGTCCGGCGCGGCCGCCACCGCCATCCGCGCCCTCCTCTGACCGCCCCCCACCACCGTTTGCGTCGCGATTTCGGTCGGCGTCGCCTCACAATCGCGACGCAAACGATGATGGGTGAGGCGGTCAGGAGCGCATGGCGGCGCGCAGCTCGCGGAAGCCGATGAGCGTGGCGCCGGCGGCGTCGAGGCGCTCGCGCAGGTCGTCGCTGGTGACCAGCGCCAGGTCGGCGATCCAGCCCTCGGCATCGACGCTGACGGCGCGCACCTCGGGGGTGTCGATCGCCGGCTGCACGTGGACCTCGGTGACCCCGGGCCGCAGGCGGTCGATCGCGTCGTACACGCGGGACGCGCTGCCGGCCCGCCAGTCGTGGTCGAAGTGGTCGGGGAACACGATCCCCTCCTCCTCCGCCAGCGTGCGGAACGGGAACCCGGCTTGCTCGGCCGAGATCGTCGAGGGCAGCCGGATCGGCAGCTGGAACTCGACGGCGAGCTCGACGTAGACGTCGAAGAACTCGGGCCGGAGCGTGATCGCCGACAGGTGCGGCGCCAGGTGGGTGACGTCGACGCCCCAGCCCTGCGCCCGCTCGATCTGGGCGCGCAGCTCGCGCAGCACCTCGTCGTGGTCGGCGTGCTCCCACAGATCCGCGAGCGTGCGGGGGAAGCCGACCTCGCCCGACTGCAGCGAGGGGGCGTGGGTGATCGGCCCCCAGCGGTAGTGCGGGTGCTCGGCGTTGAGCGTGAGGTGGACGCCGAGGTCGTCGTCGGGGCGGGCCATGTTCGCCGCCTCGCGCGCCCAGGGCGCGGGCACCATCAGCGACGCGCAGGTGGCCGATCCCTCGCGCAGTGCCTGGTAGACGCCCACGTTGGCGGCGTGGCACGAGCCGAGGTCGTCACAGGACACGATGACCAGACGATCGTCGGGGGAGTGGCCGAGCCGTTCGGCGAGCGGGCGCGAGTTCGTCACCGCGCCGACGCTACTCCCGGCACGCGGCCCACAGACCGGCGTCGTCGGCCTCGGCGGCGCGGGCGGCGTCGACGAACAGCTCGGCGTGGGTCGTGTTCGGCTCGATCGACAGCGGGGTGGCGTACCCCTGGCGGACGAGCTCGTAGTTGACGAACACCCCGTCGTCGACCCGGTAGACGTAGCCGAGCAGCCGCCCGTAGTCGTCGCGGTTCACCGTGTCGCGCTCGATCCGCACGCGTGTGCCGGCCGGGAGCAGCCGCGTCACGAACTCGGTCGCCTCCGGCCCGTAGCACTCGACGTCGGTGTCGGGGCGCTCGGTCTCGGGGGTGTCGATCCCGATCAGCCGGACCCGCTCCTCGCGCCCGTCGATCACGAAGTCGACGGTGTCCCCGTCGACGATGTCGTCGACGACCGCGTTGGCCTCGATGGCCCCACCGGGCGCGAGCGTTCCCGTCGGCGCGGGATCGTCGCCGTCGCATCCCGCGAGCGCCACGACCGCGAGCAGCGCGCACCGCAGCGATCGCGTCGATCTCACCCGATCGTTCTACCGTCAGAACGATGCGGGATGTCAGAGCTTGCGGTGGGCCGGGGGGAGGCCGGTGATCTCCTCGATCAGCGCCAACGCCTCGGCCCGGCGGTCCTCGGTGACGAAGATCCGCGCCATCGGCTCGCGGGTGTACATCGTGAGGTGGATCCCGAAGTCCTCGCTCATCACCGCCGGGATCCCCTCGGCGACCAACACGTCGCGGATCATCGGCGCCTGCCAGAGCGGCAGCCAGGCCGCCTCGACCGTCCGGTCGGGGCTCGGCGGCTTCGGCGGGTGCTTGCCGAAGACCCAGTGCCACGCGCTGCGCAAGGTCGCCATCCAGCTCCGAACGTAGAAGGGCCAGAGTGCTGTTGTCCAGGCGCGCCAGCGGTCATTAGTGTCGTAATCCCACGATCGGCGCGTCCGGCGCCGGCGTCAGGCTGAGCTGGGAGAGCACATGGCGAACATCGTCAAGGCCGCGTTGTTGCAGACCGACTGGACCGGCGACAAGGAGTCGATGATCGTCAAGCACGAGGACGCGGCGCGCGAGGCGGCCGCCCAGGGCGCCCAGGTCATCTGCTTCCAGGAGCTGTTCTACGGGCCCTACTTCTGCCAAGTCCAGGACCCGCAGTACTACGAGTACACCGAGCACATCCCCGACGGCCCGACGACCGAGCGGTTCCAGGCGCTGGCCAAGGAGCTGAACATGGTGATGGTGCTGCCGATGTACGAGATCGAGCAGCCCGGCGTCTACTACAACACCGCGGCCGTCGTCGACGCCGACGGCACGTACCTCGGCAAGTACCGCAAGCAGCACATCCCCCAGGTCAAGGGCTTCTGGGAGAAGTTCTACTTCCGGCCGGGCAACGGCGGGTACCCGATCTTCGACACCGCGGTCGGCAAGGTCGGCGTCTACATCTGTTACGACCGGCACTTCCCCGAGGGGTGGCGGATCCTCGGCCTGAACGGCGCCGAGATCGTGTTCAACCCGTCGGCGACGCACCGCGGCCTCAGCGAGTACCTGTGGAGCATCGAGCAGCCCGCCGCGGCGTGCGCCAACATGTACTACGTCGGCGCGATCAACCGGGTCGGCATCGAGCCGCTGGGCGAGAACGACTTCTACGGCCAGAGCTACTTCGTCAACCCGCGCGGCCAGTACGTCGAGGGCAAGGGTGACCCGTACAAGCCCGAGCTGATCGTGCGCGAGCTCGACATCGACCTGATCAAGGAGGTCCGCGACGGCTGGGCGTTCTACCGCGACCGCCGCCCGGACGCATACGACGAGATTGTGGAGGGCTGACGGACATGTCGACCACACTGATTCAAAACGGCACGATCGTCTCCGCGGTCGGGCGGCGCGACGGCGACGTGTTGATCGACGGCGAGTCGATCGTCGCCGTCCTCGCCCCCGGCCAGGCGGCGGCGATGGGTGTCAACGCCGACACCACGATCGACGCCTCCGGGAAGTACGTCGTGCCGGGCGGGATCGACGTCCACACGCACATGGAGCTGCCCTTCGGTGGCACCGAGGCGTCGGACACGTTCGAGACCGGCACGATCGCCGCGGCGTGGGGCGGCGTGACCACGATCGTCGACTTCGCCGTGCAGAACACCGGGTTCAGCGTGCAGGAGCGCCTCGCCGAGTGGCATGCCAAGGCCGAGGGCAACTGTGCGATCGACTACGGCTTCCACCAGATCATCGGCGGCGTCGACGAGGAGTCGCTGAAGGCGATGACCTACCTGGTCGAGAACGAGGGCGTCACCAGCTTCAAGCTGTTCATGGCCTATCCCGGCGTGCTCTACTCCGACGACGGCCAGATCCTCCGGGCGATGCAGAACGTCGCCGAGTCCGGGGCGATGATGATGATGCACGCCGAGAACGGCATCGCCATCGACGTGCTCGTCGCCCAGTCGGTCGCCCGCGGCGACACCGACCCGAAGTTCCACTCCCTGACCCGACCCGCCGAGCTCGAGGAGGAGGCGACCCACCGGGCGATCCAGCTCGCCAAGGTCGCCGGCAACGTGCCGCTGTACATCGTGCACATGTCGGCCTCCGGCGCGCTCGAACAGGTCGCCGCCGCGCAACACGCCGGCCTCAACGTGTTCGCCGAGACCTGCCCGCAGTATCTCTACCTGTCGATCGAGGACCAGCTCGCGCAACCGGGGTTCGAGGGTGCGAAGTGGGTGTGCTCGACGCCCCTGCGGACCAAGCACGAGCACCACCAGACCGACCTGTGGAAGGGGCTCCGGCTCAACGAGTTGGCGATCGTCTCGACCGACCACTGCCCGTTCTGCTTCAAGGACCAGAAAGAGCTCGGGCTCGGCGACTTCTCGAAGATCCCCAACGGCATCGGTGGCATCGAGCATCGGATGGAGCTGATCTACCAGGGCGTGGTGACCGGCGAGATCAGCCTCGAACGGTGGGTCGAGACGTGCTGCACCACGCCGGCGCGGATGTTCGGCTTGGACAACAAGGGGGTGATCGCGCCCGGGATGGACGCCGACATCCTCGTCTGGGACCCGAACGGCCACACCAAGATCGGGGTGAACGACAAGCACCACATGAACATGGACTACTCGGCCTACGAGGGGTTCGAGATCGACGGCAAGGTCGACACCGTCGTCAGCCGCGGCAGCGTGATCGTCGAGAACGACACGTTCCTCGGCCGCCCCGGACACGGCAAGTACGTCAAGCGCGGACTCAGCAAGTACATCCATTGAGGTGGTCGGGTTCGTCCGGCCCACTGAAGGCACGACAAGGCAAGGGGTTCTGAACATGGTCAACTCCATCAGTCACTGGATCGACGGGCGGATCGTCGAGTCGACGTCGGGCAACACGTCGCCGGTGTTCAACCCGGCGACCGGCGAGCAGACCGGCGAGGTCGGGCTGGCCTCGCTCGCCGAGGTCGACGCCGCGGTCGCCGCGGCCAAAGCCGCGTTCCCGGCGTGGCGGGCGACATCGCTGTCGCGGCGGGCCGAGGTGATGTTCCGGATGCGCGAGCTGGTCGACGCCAACCGCAAAGAGCTGGCCACGATGTTGTCGGCCGAGCACGGCAAGGTGGTCTCCGACGCGATGGGCGAGGTCGCCCGCGGCCTGGAGAACATCGAGTACGCCTGCGGCGTCCCGCAACTCCTGAAGGGCGACTACTCCGAGCAGGCGGCCGGCGGCGTCGACGTGTACTCGATCCGCCAACCGCTCGGCGTCGTCGCCGGCATCACGCCGTTCAACTTCCCGGCGATGGTCCCGATGTGGATGTTCGCCAACGCCCTCGCCTGTGGCAACACCTTCGTCCTCAAGCCGAGCGAGAAGGATCCGTCGGTCAACCTGTTCGTCGCGGAGCTGCTCGCCACCGCCGGCCTGCCCCCCGGCTGCTTCAACGTGGTGCAGGGCGACAAGGTGGCGGTCGACGGCTTGCTCGAACATCACGACGTCGAGGCGGTCAGCTTCGTCGGCTCGACGCCGATCGCCCGCTACATCTACGAGACCGGCACGCGCAACGGCAAGCGGGTCCAGGCGCTCGGCGGAGCGAAGAACCACATGCTCGTCCTGCCCGACGCCGACCTCGACATGGCCGCCGACGCCGCGGTCGGCGCGGCGTACGGATCGGCGGGGGAGCGGTGCATGGCGATCAGCGTCGTCCTCGCCGCCGACTCGATCGCCGACGACCTGGTCGGCAAGATCGCCGAGCGCATCCCGCAGGTCAAGGTCGGTCCCGGCAACGAGCCCGACAACGACATGGGGCCGCTGATCACCGCAGAACACCGCGACCGCGTCAAGTCCTACATCGACAACGCACCCGACGAGGGGGCGACGATCGTCGTCGACGGCCGCGAGGGCGTGGCCGGCGAGGGGTACTTCCTCAACCCGACGCTGCTCGACGACGTCACGCTCGACATGGCCTGCTACACCGACGAGATCTTCGGCCCGGTGCTGTCGGTCGTCAGGGTGGACGGCTACCAGGAGGGTCTGGAGACGATCAACGCCAACCCGTACGCCAACGGCACGGCGATCTTCACCCGCGACGGCGGCGCGGCCCGGCAGTTCCAGTTCGACGTGCAGGTCGGGATGGTCGGCGTCAACGTGCCGATCCCGGTCCCGGTCAGCTACTACAGCTTCGGCGGCTGGAAGGCCAGCCTGTTCGGCGACACCCACATGTACGGCCCGGAGGGCGTCAACTTCTACACCCGGGGCAAGGTGGTCACCAGCCGCTGGCCCGACCCGAGGACGAGCACCGTCGACCTCGGATTCCCGGAAACGCGGTAGCGGAAACGACCAGGAGGAATCCCCATGCAACTCGGCGTCGTCCTGCAGACAACACCGCCCGCGTCGCGGGTCATCGACCTCGCGAAGCGGGCCGAGACGTATGGGTTCAGCCACGTCTGGACCTTCGACTCGCACATCCTGTGGGAGGAGCCGTACGTCATCTACTCCAAGATCCTCGACGAGACGCGCAACGTGATCGTCGGCCCGATGGTGACCAACCCGGCGACCCGCGACTGGACGGTCACCGCCTCCACCTACGCCACGCTCAACGAGATGTACGGCAACCGCACCGTTTGCGGCATCGGGCGCGGCGACTCGGCGGTCCGGGTGACCAACGGCAAGCCGACCACACTCGCCACGATGCGCGAGTCGATCGGCGTGATCCGCGGGCTGGCGAACGGCGAGAGCGTCGAGTACAAGGGCTCGCACATCCGGCTGCCGTGGGCGGCGCGGAGCCGGCTCGAGGTGTTCGGCGCGGGCTACGGCCCCAAGGCGCTCAAGATGATCGGCGAGACGTGCGACGGCTTCATCCTCCAGCTGGCCGACGTCTCGATCGCCGAGTGGACGATCGGCTCGGTGCGCGCCGCGGCGGCCGACGCCGGGCGCGACCCGGACGACATCACGATCTGCGTCGCCGCGCCGGCGTACGTCGGTGACGACCTGCCGTACATGCGCGACCAGTGCCGCTGGTTCGGCGGGATGGTCGGCAACCACGTCGCCGACATCGTCGCCCGCTACGGCGAGTCGGCGCCGGTCCCCGCCGCGCTCACCGACTACATCAAGGACCGCCAGGAGTACGACTACAACCAGCACGGCCGGGCCGGCAACGTCCACACCGCGTTCGTGCCCGACGAGATCGTCGACCGGTTCTGCATCCTGGGGCCGGTGTCGGCGCAGGTCGAGCGGCTCGAGGAGCTGAAGGCCCTCGGCGTCGACCAGTTCGCGATCTACCTCCAGCACGACGGCAAGGACCACACCCTCCAGCAGTACGGCGAGCATGTCGTTCCGGCGATGCTCGACCTGGGGCTCGCCAAGACGTGATCCGCCGATGATCCGCCGGGGCGTGCGACGGACGGCGATGTTCCTCCTCGCGCTCGCCTGCGTCGCCGCGATCTGGGAGCTGTACAAGGCGATCGGGCCCGAGGCGGGCGGCGAGCTGTTCGGCTTCCCCGCGCTGCCGCGCACCAGCGACCGGGCGATGCCGCACACCTGGGAGATGGTCGATCGGCTGTTCGATCCCGAGGTGCGCGGCCGCGACACGCCGATCTGGCGCGCCGTTTTCGGCTACTCGTGGTACACGTTCCGGATGGCGTTCGCCGGCCTCGCCGTCGGCGCCGCGTTCGGCGTCGCGATCGCCGTCCTGATGGCGAGGTACCGCGTGCTCGAGCGGGGCCTCCTGCCGTACGTCATCGCCTCGCAGACCGTTCCGCTGATCGCGCTCGCCCCGCAGGTCGCGGCGTTGGGGGGCAACTGGGATCTGCCCCGATGGACATGGGTGGCCGCGCTCGGCGCCTTCCTCGCGTTCTTCCCCGTGTCGGTGGCGACGCTGCGCGGGCTGAACAACGCGCCGGCGGCGTCGCTCGAGCTGATGGACAGCTACGCCGCCGGTTGGTGGCGCACGCTGGTCAAGCTGCGGTTCCCGGCGGCGATCCCGACGATGGTGCCGGGCCTGAAGCTCGCCGCGACCGCCTCGGTGATCGGGGTCATCGTGTCGGAGATCTCGACCGGTGTGCGCGGCGTCGGGTTCGCCGCGCTGACGTACGGCCAACGGGCGACGAGCGACCCGGCGCAGGTCTACACCGCCGTGTTCGGCGCGGCGCTCCTCGGGCTGGCGATGTACGGGCTCGTCGTGCTCGGCGAGATGATCGCGATGCGCAACCGTCCGGCCGAGGCCGTCGCGTGACCGCGGAGGAGGGCGTCGCCGCCGGCCCGCGGACCGCGTCGGACGAGGCGGTCGTCGTCGACGGCGCGGCGATGGTGTTCAACGCCGGCCGGCCGAACCAGGTCGACGCGCTCACCGAGATCGACCTCACCGTCCACCAGGGCGACTTCGTGTCGCTGATCGGCCCGTCGGGCTGCGGCAAGTCGACGCTGCTGCGCCTGATCGCCAACCTGCTCGTCCCGACCGGCGGCGCGGTCACCGTCAACGGCAAGCCGGCCGCCCAGGCGCGGCTCGACCAGGACTACGGGATGGCGTTCCAGCAGTCCGGCCTGTTCGAATGGCGAACCGTGTCGAAGAACATCGAGCTGCCGCTCGAGCTCAAGGGGTGGGACAAGCGGCGGCGGGCCGAACGGGCCCGGGAGATGCTCGAGCTCGTCAAGCTCCCCGACCGCGGCGACGCGATGCCGTGGCAGCTCTCGGGGGGCCAGCAGCAACGCGTCGCCATCGCGCGGGCGCTCGCCGCGCACCCGCCGCTCCTGCTGATGGACGAGCCGTTCGGCGCGCTCGACGAGATGACCCGCGAGCACATGCAGAGCGAGCTGCTCCAGATCTGCGCGGCGACCGGGACCACCGTCGTGTTCGTGACCCACTCGATTCCCGAGGCGGTCTACCTGTCCGGCCGCGTCGTCGTGATGTCGGCCGGCCCGGGGCGCATCACCGCGGTCGTCGACGTCGACCTCGGCGCCGACCGCGACGAGGACACGCGCGAGGACGACTCGTTCTACAAGAAGATCACCGAGGTCCGCGAGGCGCTGCGCGGGGCCGAGCTCGACGGCGCACAGCGCGGGATCGAGGACCGGTGATCATCCGCTCGCTCGCGCGCGCGGTCGCCCCGGCGGCCGTCGTCGGGATCGGGTTCCTTGCGCTGTGGGAGTTCGTGGTCAAGGCGTTCGACATCAAGCCGTTCCTGCTGCCCGCGCCGTCGGCGATCTGGTCGGCGTTGCTCGATCGCGCCGGACTGGTGTGGGACGCGACGTTCCAGACCGGCACCAACGCGCTCTACGGGCTGCTCGGCGGCGTGGTGCTCGGCGTCGTGCTGGCGTTCGTGTTGATGCGCTTCCGGTTCCTCGACGAGATGATCACCCCGCTCGCCGTCGCCCTGAACGCGATCCCGATCATCGTCCTCGTCCCCGTGTTGAACAACATGTTCTCGGCGACCACCGAGGCGCCGCGCCGGATCATGGTGATGCTGATCGTGTTCTTCATCGTGCTGGTCAACGTCGCCAAGGGGTTGCGCCAGGTGAGCGCCACGCACATCGAGCTGATGCGCTCGTACGCCGCGTCGCCGTGGCAGATCCTGGTCAAGACCCGCATCCCCAACGCCGTGCCGTATCTCTTCACCGCTCTCAAGATCGCCGCCCCGGTCGCCGTGATCACGGCGTTCGTCGCCGAGTACTTCGGCGGGCTGCAGAACGGGCTCGGCTACGGCATCACGTCGAACGCCACCGTGTCGCGCACGGACGCGATGTGGGCCTATGTCGTGGGAGCATGTGCGCTGGGCCTCACGTTCTTCCTGATCTCGGTCGGGTTGGAGAGAGTGACCACACAGCAACAGCAACAACACACAGGGGGCACAGCCCCCGGGGGAGCAGACAGATGAGCAACCAACGTTTGAAGATGTTGACCGCCGGAGCGGTCGCGCTGACGCTCGTGGCCGCGGCGTGCGGCAGCGACGACGACACGCCGGCCGCCACCGACGCGCCGCCCGTCGCGACCGACGCGATGAGCGACGACGAGATGACCGAGTGCGAGTCGATCGACGAGGTCAGCCTGCAGCTCCAGTGGTTCACGCAGGCCCAGTTCGCCGGGTACTACGCGGCGCATTAGAAGGGCTTCTACGAGCACCAGTGCCTCGAGGTCTCGATCGTCGAGGGCGGCGTGGAGATCGTGCCGCAGACCCAGCTGGCCAACGGTGACGTCGACTTCGCCCTCGCCTGGGTGCCCAAGGCGCTCGCCAGCCGCGAGGCCGGGGCCGACATCGTCAACATCGGCCAGATCTTCCAGCGCTCGGGCACGCTCCAGGTGAGCTTCGCCGACAAGGGCATCACGTCGCCGGCCGACTTCGAGGGCAAGACCGTCGGCAACTGGGGCTTCGGCAACGAGTACGAGGTGTTCGCCGCCATCGGCCAGGCCGGCCTCGACCCGTCGACCGACGTCACGCTGGTCGGCCAGCAGTTCGACATGAACGCGCTGCTCGACGGCGACATCGACGCCGCCGAGGCGATGACGTACAACGAGTACGCCCAAGTGCTCGAGGCGACGAACCCCGCCACCGGCGAGCTGTACCAGCCCGAGGACTTCAACGTCATCAACTACGAGGAGGTCGGCGTCGGCATGCTCCAGGACGCGATCTGGGCGTCCGGCGAGCGCCTCGCCGGCGACCCCGCGTACAAGGACATCGCGACCCGCTTCGTCGCCGCCTCGGTCGAGGGTTGGGCCTACTGCCGCGACAACGTCGAAGACTGCCGCGACATCGTCGTCGCCCAGGGTTCCACGCTCGGCGCCAGCCACCAGCTCTGGCAGATGAACGAGATCAACAAGCTGATCTGGCCGTCGCCCAACGGCATCGGCTTCATCGACCAGGAAGCGTGGGACCAGACCGTCGAGATCAGCTTGAACACGCCGAACCTCGACGGCGCCACCGTGCTGACGCAGACGCCCGACGCCGATGCGTTCGACAACAGCATCGTCCAGGCGGCGTGGGCCCTGCTCGACGGCATGGACATCGACCTGAAGGGCGAGGGCTACACCCCGATCGAGGTGACCCTCAACCCCGGCGGGGAGTGAGCGAGATCGGCGGGCCGACCGGCGTGTGAGCC
>JBFGCT010000144.1:0-10543 GCA_041581055.1 Ilumatobacteraceae bacterium
CGACGACGGGGCGACGTTCGTCGACGACTACGCCCATCTCCCCGCCGAGATCGCCGCCGTGCTCGCCGCGGCGCGGGGCAGCGGCGACGGGTGGAAGCGGGTGATCGCCGTCTTCCAGCCGAACCGCTTCAACCGGATCGCCGAGATGTGGGAGGCGTACCAGCACGCGTTCGTCGACGCCGACGTGGTGGTGCTGACCGACGTGTACGCGTCGGGCACGACCCCGATCCCGGGCGTGACCGGCAAGCTGATCGTCAACGCGGTGACCGCCGCGCACCCCCGGAAACGCGTCGTCTGGCTCCCGCGCCGCGAGGATCTCGTGTCGTTCGTCGCCGCCGAGGCGCGCGCGGGCGACGTCGTGATCTCCATGGGCTGCGGCGACATCGCGTCGTTCCCGTCCGAGGTGCTCGATGCCCGCCGATCGAGCTGACGGGGCCGTCGCCGCCGCCGTCGCCGCGCTCGGCGAGCTGGCCGAACGCGACGTCCCGCTCGGCCCGATGACGACCTATCGGGCCGGCGGGGCGGCCGACGTCTTCGTCCGCCTGCGCTCGACCGACGACGTCGCGGCGCTCGTCGTGGCGCTACGGGCCTCCGGCTTGCCGCTCCTCATCGTCGGCCGTGGCTCGAACATGTTGGTGGCCGACGCGGGGTTCGCCGGGATCGCCGTCAGCGCCTCGGAGATCGCCGACGAGATCGAGATCGACGAGTCGAGTGCGGTGGTCGCCGCGGGCGCGGGCGTGCTGCTCCCCGTGCTCGCCCGCCGCACCGCGGCCGCCGGGTTGACCGGGTTCGAGTGGGCGGTCGGGGTGCCCGGCTCGATCGGCGGCGCCGTGCGGATGAACGCCGGCGGGCATGGCTCGGACATGGCCGCCTCGCTGATCGACGTGACGATCGCCGACCTCGACGCCGTCGACCCGCGCGGCGCCGTGCGGGTGGTTCCCGCCGGCGCGCTCGGGTTGCGGTTCCGGGGGAGCGACCTCGGTCGACATCAGCTCGTTCTCAGGGCACGGTTGCAGTTGGCGCCCGGCGACCGGGCGGCCTCCGAGGAGGAGATCAGCGAGATCGTGGCCTGGCGGCGGGCGCATCAGCCCGGGGGGCAGAACGCGGGGTCGGTGTTCGTCAACCCGATCCCCGGCGAGGTCAGCGCCGCCGAGCTGGTCGACGGGATCGGACTGCGCGGCCACCGGATCGGAACCGCGTGTGTGTCCGAGAAGCACGCCAACTTCATCCAGGCCGACGAGGGCGGCTCGGCCGACGACGTGCGGGCGCTGATCGAGGACGTGGCCGCCCGGGTCGCCACCGTCACCGGGTTCACCCTGCGCAGCGAGATCCGGTTGATCGGTTTCGGGGAGGTTGCCGATGACTGAGCCGACGCCCCCGGACCCGGTGGCCCCCGGTGACACGGCCCCCGACGACATGACCCCCGACGAGATGGCCCCCGACGAGATGGCCCCCGACGGCATGACCCCCGACGAGATGGCCCCCGACGACATGGTCCCCGACGACATGGTCCTCGACGAGCTGTCGCGGGCCTTCGAAGGCGACGTCGGCGGTGACGACGCGCCCGACCGGCGCGCGGCGCGGCCGACGATCGCCATCGGCGGCGACGACATCCCGGACGCGGTCTACCTGGACGACGAGTTGGCCAAGGACGACTCGTCATCGGGCACGGTGTTCATCGACGACGACGGCGCGAGCGACGCGATCGGCCCGAAGGAGGCGACCGCGCAGGGGATCGAGCCGCGCATCCGCCAGCGTCGGATCGGGGTCCGCCGGGCGGCCGGCCTCCGCCGGCTCAAGTGGGTCGCGTTGGCGGCCGCCGTGCTGGTCGTCCTCGTCGCCGCCCTGGCCGTGCTCGGCTCGTCGCTGTTCGCGGTCGAGGAGGTGTCGGTCGGCGGCAACGTCTACACCGACCCCGACGCCCTCCAGGAGCTGGTCGACGACCTGACCGGGACGCCCGTGCTGCTCGTGGACACCGACGACGCCGAGCGGCGCCTCGAGGAGCTCGCCTGGGTCGAACAGGCGCGGGTCAGCACCGACTTCCCCGACCGGGTGACGATCGAGATTCGCGAGCGGACGCCGGTGGCGACGATGCGCGGCGTCGACGGGTTGTTCCGCGTGCTCGACCGGGACGGCCGCGTCCTCGACGTGATCGACGGCCAACCGGTGGCGCTCGTGCTGATCGCCGGCCCCGGGACGCTCGACCTGGCCCCCGGCGACTTCGCGTCGATCGGATACGCGTCCGCGTCCTCGATGGTGCTGAAGTTGACGCCGTCGGTCCGCTCCCGCGTCGAGTCGATCCTGGTCACCGCCGACGGCGCCGACCTGCGGTTGATCCTCAGCCGCGAGAACGGCACACCGGTCGAGGTACGCTTCGGCTCCGCTGTGGGCGACACCGACCAGTTCGACAAGCTCGTGCTCCTCGAGGCACGGCTCGAGGACCTCGACGATCCCATGGTCTCGGTGATCGACGTCTCGGCGGCGTGAGCCGCGGCCCGTGATCGGCACAGCGTCCCCGATCCGACGAGCCGAACCTGCCAGGATGATCGGCAGCATTGTTTAAGGTTCCGACCGGTACGAAACGGATACACCAATGAACCGAACCACACGGAGGACTCGCTGATGGCCGGCGCTCCACAGAACTACCTCGCCGTGATCAAAGTGGTCGGTGTCGGCGGGGGCGGCGTGAACGCCGTCAACCGCATGATCGACGCCGGTCTCAAGGGCGTGGAGTTCATCGCGGTGAACACCGACGCTCAGGCGCTGCTGATGAGCGACGCCGACGTCAAGCTCGACATCGGCCGCGACCTCACCCGCGGGCTGGGCGCCGGGAGCGACCCGGAGGTCGGCCGTTCGGCCGCCGAGGCGCACAGCGAGGAGATCGACGAGATGGTGAAGGGCGCCGACATGGTGTTCATCACCGCCGGCGAGGGGGGCGGCACCGGCACCGGCGCGGCCCCGGTCATCGCCGAGATCGCACGCGAGGCCGGAGCGCTGTCGATCGGCGTGGTGACCAGGCCGTTCTCGTTCGAGGGCCGCCGCCGGGCGGTGCAGGCCGACAACGGCGTGCAACGGCTGCGGGAGAAGGTCGACACGCTGATCGTCATCCCCAACGACCGCCTGCTGACCGTGGCCAACGACAAGACCAGCGTGCTCAACGCGTTCAAGATGGCCGACGAGGTGCTGCTCCAGGGCGTGTCGGGCATCACCGGCCTGATCACGACGCCCGGCCTGATCAACACCGACTTCGCCGACGTCAAGATGGTCCTGTCCAACGCCGGCTCGGCGCTGATGGGGATCGGGCAGGCGAGCGGTGACGAGCGGGCGGTGTCCGCGGCCAAGGCGGCGATCTCCAGCCCGCTGCTCGAGTCGGCGATCGACGGGGCCCGCGGCATCCTCCTCAACATCACCGGCCCGTCGGGCATGGGGCTGTTCGAGATGAACGCGGCGGCCGAGATCATCCACGGCGTCGCGCACCAGGACGCCAACATCATCTTCGGCACGGTCATCGACGACGAGATGGGCGACGAGGTCCGGGTCACCGTCATCGCCGCCGGGTTCGACGTGCCCGACGGGGCTGGCTCGGCCGGCGGGACGATGGGACTCGACGGGCCGCGCACCGCGCCGACCCGGATCACCGAGTTGTTCGCCGACGACGAATCCGACCCGCTGGCCGACGACGACGACGATTTCGACGTCCCCTCGTTCCTCAAGTAGGCCGGGTGGCGCACCCTGGCCGCCGATGAGGACACTGCTCCGCCGACCGATCGGCCCGGCCGGCGCCGAGACCGTCGTCGCCGCCACCGAGCGGGGCGACGGCGACGTCCACCCGCGCCGCACCGATCCGGCGACGCTCGAGCGGCGCCAGCGGGCGGCGACCGGCCGGGTCTGGGTGATGACAAACCAGGTGCACGGGATCGACGTCCACACCGTGCGGCATCGGGCGACCGAGGCCGCCGCGGTCGACGCGGGGCGCGACGCCGAGGCCGATGTCATCGCCGCGTCGTCGGCCGACGTCCCCCTCGCGATCTGGGCGGCGGACTGCGCCGCGCTGATGCTGATCGGGGAACGCGGCGCGGTCGTCGCGGCGCACGCCGGGTGGCGGGGGTTGGCGGCCGGAATCGTCGACGTCGCCGCCCACGAGCTCGCCATCCGCGGCGACGCAGTCGCCGCGGCGGTGCTCGGCCCCGGGATCCATCCGTGCTGCTACTCGTTCGACGCCGACGAGCGGCGGCTGGTCGCGGCCGGTGTCGGCATGGCGCCCGAGGCGGTGGCCGGGACGACGGTCGCCGGCGCGGCGTCGCTCGACGTCCCCGCCGCAGTCGCCGGGGCGCTCCGCCGGCATGGGGTCGAGCTGGACGTTGTCGGCCCCTGCACCGGTTGTGACGGGCGCTGGTTCTCGCACCGCCGCGGCGACGCCGCCCGCCATGCCGTGGTCGTGTGGCGAGACCGGGCGCCCGACGCGCCGGGGGGCGGCGGTGGACGCTGACAACCTCGCCCCGGCGGCGGTGACGCGCCGTCTGGCGGCGCTGCGGTCCGCGTTGGACGCGGTCCGGCGCGACTGGGACCACCCGGTCGACGTGCTGGCGGTCACCAAGGGCTTCGACGAGCGGGCGATCGTTGCGGCGCACGCCGCCGGATGTCGGGCGATCGGCGAGAACTACGCGCAGGAGTTGTTGGCCAAGCGGGAGGCGTTCGAACGGCTCGGACTCGACGTGCACTTCATCGGCCGCCTGCAGTCGAACAAGGTGCGGCAGCTCGCCGGCGTGGTCGAGCGGTGGTCGAGCCTCGATCGGGCCAGCGTGATCGACGAGGTCGCCCGGCGGGCGCCCCAGGCGCGCGTCCTCGTCCAGGTCAACGCCACCGGTGAGCCGGGCAAGGGCGGGTGCGAGCCCGCCGACGTCGCACGGCTCGTCGAGCGGGCCCGAGACCACGGTCTGCTCGTCGAGGGGTTGATGACCGTCGGCCCGACCGGCCGGCCTCCCGAGGCCGCGCGGCCCGGCTTCCGCGCGGTGCGCGGCATGGTCGACGAACTCGGGCTCCGGGTGTGCTCGATGGGCATGACCGACGACATGACGGTGGCCCTGGAGGAGGGCTCCTCCGAGGTGCGCGTCGGCACGGCGCTGTTCGGCCCTCGGCCGCCGAGGTCCTGATCGCTCGGGGCACGGCGGCCCCTGAGTCCACCTGACGCGAGGCATCGTGCGGTAGATTGCGGCGCGCAGGAGGAACGCATGTCACTCTGGAAACGGACCATGGACTATTTGGGTCTCGGTCCCGATGACGCCTACGACGATTACGACGACGACCACGAGGCCGAGCCGCCCCCCCGTGGCTCGCGTCCGCCGCGCGAGCCCGACGCCCGCGGGGCGCGGGGGTGGGAGCCGGAGGGCGATCCCGCGGTCCGCACGGTGTCGGCCCGCCCGAGCTTCCCCTCGCGCGACTTCGAGGCGTCCTCCGCCAGCCGGCGCGGCGGCGGGCCGGGCAACGGCGGCAACGGCCGGTCCGACGACTCCGGGGTGCAGCTTCGCCCGAGCCAGAGCCAACAAGATTCCGCCCAACCACTGCGCAGCGTTCAAGGAGGGTCGATGGAGCCCCACACGGTCCGGCCCCGCCGCTTCGACCAGGCTCAGGAGGTCGCCGACAAGTTCAAGGACGGCCAGCCGGTCATCATGAACCTCGAGGGGAGCGAGCGAGACGTCGCCAGGCGGCTGATCGACTTCGCGAGCGGGATCTGCTACGCCTTGGACGGCTCGATGGAGAAGGTGGCGACGGGCGTCTACCTGCTCAAACCGCTGGGGCCGCACAAGAACCGATACGACGAGTACGAGGACTGAGTTCGAGGAGCGACGATGGACCTGAATCCCCACCGCGTGCGAAGTGCCGAGTTCAAGACCGCCAAACGCGGGCTCGACCCCGACGAGGTTCGCCAGTTTCTCGGGGAGGTCGCCGACGCGCTCGAAACGGCCCAGAACCAGTCGACGGCGATGGAGGCGCGGGCGCGCGCCGCAGTGGCGCGGTTGCAGGAGCTGTCCGACGACGCCAGCTCGCAAGCGACGGCGGCGCGCTCCGACGACGTGGCGGCGGCGTCGGTCGAGCAGGCCGAGACGATCAGCCGGACGCTGCTGTTGGCCCAGCGCACCGCCGACACGACGATCGCCCAGGCCGAGGCCGAGAGCCAGCGGATCGTGGCGGCGGCGACCGACGAGGCGGCGGCGACGCTCGACTCGACCCGCGAGATGGCGGCGCGGCTGATGGGCGAGGCCCGCGACGAGGCCCGCCGCGCCGGCGAGGCCGAACGGGTCGCAATCGCCAGCGAGGTCGACTCGTTGAAGGCGCGCCGCGACTTCCTCGAGTCCGACGTCGACCAACTCGAGCAGTTCCTGAGCGCGCAGCGGGGACGGCTCCGCGACGCGGCCGAGTCGATGCTCGAGCTGAGCGAGCGGGTCGACGGCGGTGTGGGCGAGGTGCGCCGGCCGCTGTTGTCCGCCGCGGACGACACAGCGAGCGCCGGCGCGGGCGGCCCGAGCGAGTCCGAGGCGCCCACGGCGGAGGCCCTGTTCGACGCGTCGGCGGCGGCTGCCGGCGGCGACACGGTCGTCGACCAGACCGCCGACACCGTCGCCGACCAGACCGCCGACACGGTCGTCGACCAGACCGGCGACACGGTCGCCGACCAGACCGGCGAGCACCACGTCGAGCACGTCGACGATCCCCTCGACGCCGCCGCGGCGCCGTCCACCACCGACTCCGAGATCGGCGAGTTCGCGCCGGCGGCCGGGGGCGCCGACGACGAGGAGACGCCACTCGGTTTCGAACTGGACGACACCGGCGACCCCGAGCGACCGGCGACCGACGAGGACGTGCGGTTCTCCTTCGACGACCGCATCTGACCAGCCCCGGGTCGGTCGAATCGCCCGCTGAGCCGGCGTCGCACGTCGATAACATCGTTGCGTGCCGTATCCCGAGGTCGACCCGCAGCCGAACTTCCCCGAGCTCGAGGACGAGGTGCTCGCGATCTGGGCGAAGTACGCCACGTTCGACGCGTCGGTCGAGCAGCGGCCCGCCGGCGTCGACGGCGAGAACGAGTTCGTCTTCTACGACGGCCCGCCGTTCGCCAACGGGCTCCCGCACTACGGCCACCTGCTGACCGGGTTCGTCAAGGACGCCGTCCCGCGCTACCAGACGATGCGCGGTCGGCGGGTCGAGCGCCGCTTCGGCTGGGACTGCCACGGGCTGCCCGCCGAGGTCAAGGCCGAGCAAGAGCTCGGGATCTCCGGGCACCCCGAGATCACCGCCTACGGCATCGACCGGTTCAACGAGGCCTGCCGGACCAGCGTGCTGCGCTTCACCGACGACTGGCGCGACTACGTCACCCGCCAGGCGCGGTGGGTCGACTTCGACAACGACTACAAGACGCTCGATCTGTCGTACATGGAGAGCGTGATGTGGGCGTTCAAGACGCTCTGGGACAAGGGGTTGGTGTACGAGGGGTTTCGCGTGCTGGCGTATTGCTGGCGATGCGAGACGCCGCTGTCCAACAGCGAGACCCGCCTGGACGACACGTATCGCGACCGCCAGGATCCCGCGCTGACGGTGTGGTTCCGGCTGGAGACCGGCGAGCGGATCCTCGCCTGGACGACGACCCCGTGGACGCTCCCGGCGAACCTGGCCCTCGCCGTCGGCCCCGAGATCGAGTACGCGGTGATCGAACTCGACGGCGAGCGGTACGTGATGGCCGACGCGTTGCTCGGCGCGTACGAGGCCGAGCTCGGGGCGGGCGTCAAAGTCGCCACGAAGACCGGCGCCGACCTGATCGGCCTGCGGTACGAGCCGCTCTTCGAGTTCTTCGCCGACACCGAACAGCACGCGACCGGCGAGGCGTTTCGCGTCCTCGGCGCCGACTTCGTCTCGGTCGACGACGGCACCGGGGTGGTCCACATGGCGCCCGGCTTCGGCGAGGACGACCAGATCGCGGCGAACGCGGCCGGGATCCCGACGATCTGCCCGATGGACGAGCACGGCAGGTACACCGCGGCGGTGACGCCGTGGGCCGGGACGCACGTGTTCGACGCCAACCCGCTCGTGGCGCGGGCGCTCAAAGAACGCGGCCAGGTGGTCCGCCACGCCACCTACGACCACTCGTACCCGCACTGCTGGCGGTGCAACCAACCGCTCGTGTACCGGGCGATGTCGTCCTGGTTCGTGCAGGTGACCGCGTTCCGCGACCGGCTCGTCGAGCTGAACCAGGAGATCACCTGGCGTCCGGCGCACATCAAGGACGGCAGCTTCGGCAAGTGGCTGGAGAACGCCCGCGACTGGTCGATCAGCCGGAATCGCTTCTGGGGCTCGCCGATCCCGGTGTGGCAGTCCGACAACCCGGACCACCCGCGCGTCGACGTCTACGGTTCGGTCGCCGAGCTCGAGGCCGATTTCGGGGTCGAGATCACCGACCTCCACCGGCCCTTCATCGACGACCTCGTGCGACCCAACCCCGACGACCCGACCGGCGCGTCGATGATGCGGCGCGTCCCCGAGGTGCTCGACTGCTGGTTCGAGTCGGGATCGATGCCGTTCGCCCAGGTCCATTACCCGTTCGAGAACCGCGAGTGGTTCGAGAACCACTATCCCGGCGACTTCATCGTCGAGTACATCGGCCAGACCCGCGGGTGGTTCTACACGCTGCACGTGCTCGCCACGGCCCTGTTCGACCGCCCCGCGTTCTCCGCCTGCCTGAGCCACGGCATCCTGCTCGGCGACGACGGGCGGAAGATGTCCAAGAGCCTCGACAACTACCCGGATCCGGCCGAGATGTTCGAGTCGCACGGGGCTGACGCGATGCGCTGGTACCTGCTCTCGTCGTCGATCCTGCGCGGCAGCGACGGGGTGGTGACCGAGGCCGGCATGCGCGACACCGTACGCCACGTGCTGCTCCCACTGTGGAACTCGTGGTACTTCCTGACCTTGTACGCGAACGCCGCCGGGTACGACGGGGTGTGGTCGACGCAGTCGTCGAACGTGCTCGATCGGTACATCCTCGCCAAGACCCGCGAACTGGTCGCCGACGCGACCGCGGTCCTCGACGACTACGACCTCTTCGCCGCGTGCCAGCTCGCCCGCGACTATCTCGACGTGTTGACCAACTGGTATGTCCGCCGCAGCCGGAGCCGGTTCTGGGACGGCGACCACGAGGCGATCGACACGCTGCACACGGTGATGTCGGTCTTCGTGCGCGTGGTCGCACCGCTGCTGCCGCTCGTGACCGAGGCGATCCACCGCGGCATGCACCCCGACGACGAGACCGCCAGCGTGCACCTGACCGATTGGCCGGCCGCCGACGAGCTCCCCGCCGACGACGATCTGGTGGTGTCGATGGATCTCGTGCGCGAGGTGTGCTCGGCGACGTTGTCGGTCCGCAAGGCGCACCAGCGCCGCGTCCGGCTCCCGCTCAGCAGCGTGACCGTGGCGACGCCCGACGCGGACCGCCTCGCCGACTTCACCGACGTGATCGCCGACGAGGTGAACGTGAAGCAGGTGCGGCTCACCGACGACGTGTCCTCGGTCGCCACCGAACGACTGCAGCTCGTGCCGGCCAAGCTCGGCCCGCGCCTCGGCAAGGACGTTCAGCAGGTGATCAAGGCGCACAAGGCCGGCGATTGGAGCGTCGCCGACGGCGCCGTGATCGTCGGCGGGCAGCGGCTCGAAGAAGGCGAGTACCAGCTGCAACTGATCGCCGCTGACGATCAGGCGAGTGCCGGCTTGGCCGGCGGCGTCGGTGTGATCGCCCTCGACATCGACGTGACCGACGAGCTCGAGGTCGAGGGCCGCGCCCGCGACCTCGTCCGTTTGGTGCAGCAGGCCCGGCGTGACGCGGGGCTCGACGTCTCCGATCGGATCTCGTTGACGATCGAGGCGCCGGCGCCTTGGCTCGACGCTGTCCGAGCCCACGAGCGGTTGATCGCCGGTGAAACCCTGGCGGTCGAGGTTCGCTCGACGCCGGGCGACGGGGCCGAGCCGGTGGTCACCGTCGAGCGGGCCGTCGCGCGTTGAGTCGCCGATCGCCGCGCGGCGTGTGGCCGGACGCGCGGCGCGTCCGGTAGAGTCCGCCGCTCATACCGCCGGAGGAGAGCCACGTGGCTGCAGTGAAGAAGACGCCTTCCGCCAAGAAGGCGGCATCCAAGAAGGGCGCGCCGAAGAAGACCGCGCCGAAGACCGTGCCGAAGAAGACCGTGCAGAAGAAGACCGCGCCGAAGAAGACCGCGCCGAAGAAGACCGCGCCGAAGAAGACCGCGCCGAAGAAGACCGCGCCGAAGAAGACCGTGCAGAAGAAGACCGTGCAGAAGAAGACCGTGCAGAAGAAGACCGTGCCGAAGAAGACCGTGCCGAAGAAGCCGGCCGCCACCAAGCCGGCGGCGAGGAAGCCGGCGGCGAAGAAGGCCGCGTCCAAGAAGCCGGCGGCGAAGAAGGCCGCGTCCAAGGCTCCCGCCAGGAAGCCGGCGGCGAAGAAGGCCGCGTCCAAGAAGCCGGCGGCGAAGAAGCCGGCGGC
>JBFGCT010000145.1:0-10425 GCA_041581055.1 Ilumatobacteraceae bacterium
ACCTCCTTGACGAGCTCGGCGCCGATGCGCTCGTACGGGTCGGCGAGCTCGATGTCCTTCGCGATCGACACGCCGTCGTTGGTGATCGTGGGGGCGCCCCACTTCTTGTCGAGCACGACGTTGCGGCCCTTCGGGCCGAGCGTGACGCGCACGGCGTCGGCCAGTTGGTTCATCCCCGATTCGAGCGCCCTGCGGGCCTCGGAATCGAACGCGATCATCTTCGCCATCTTGAGTCCTCCGTTGGACGAGTGGAACGTGTTCCGAACATCGATCGGTCCCCGATCGACCGATTAGCACTCTACGGCGTCGACTGCTAACGACGCAACGTCGCGGCCGGATCCGGCGGGCGGATCGGATCGGAGGGCCGGAGGGCCGGTCAGCCGCCGGCGACGGCGGGGATGATCGACACCGTCAGCCCGTCGGCCACCTCGGTCGCCAGCCCGCCGAGGTACCGGACGTCGTCGTCGTCGACGAACACGTTGACGAACTTGCGCAGGCCACCGCCCTCGTCGAGCAAGCGCTCGCCCAGGCCCGGATGGGCGGCGTCGAGCGACGTGATGACCTGGTCGAGCGTGCCGGCCTCGACGGACACCTGCCGTTCGCCGCCGGTCAGGGGGCGCATGGTCGTTGGGATGCGAACGGTCACAGCCATACCGAAACCCTACCCGCCTGGTCGGGTTTCGGGACGGGAAGCACGGCCGGTTTCGGGGCGCGGCGACGAATTTCGCGGCGGGCTACGGTGCCGACGTGGGCATCACCCGCGTCGTGGCCGCGCCGGACAAGTTCAAGGGCACCGCCACCGCCGCGGAGGTGGCCAGGGCGATCGGCCACGCCTGCTGGGAGCTCGACGTCGAATGTGTCGAAGTGCCGATGGCCGACGGTGGCGACGGCCTGCTCGAAGCCTTCGGCGGGCCGAATCGCACCTCGACGGTGACCGGGCCGCTCGGCGACCCGGTGGATGCCGCCTGGCGGTTCTCGAAGGACACCGCCGTCGTCGAGATGGCCCAGGCGAGCGGGCTGGCGCTCGTCGGCGGCGCGGAGGGCAACCAGCCGATCGACGCGACCACGACCGGGACCGGCGAGCTCATCGACCACGCCCTCGACGCGGGCGCCAAGCGGATCATCGTCGGGCTCGGCGGGTCGGCGACGACCGACGGGGGGTTCGGGGCGATCCGGGCGATCGGGGCCATCTCGCGCCTGAAGCAGGTCGAGCTGCTGGTCGCCTGCGACGTCACGACGAGGTTCGGCGACGCCGCCGCCGTCTACGGGCCACAGAAGGGCGCCTCGCCGACCGCGGTCAAGCTGATGACGGGACGGCTGGCCCGGCTGGCCCAGATGTTCGACGAGGAGTACGGCGTCGACGTGACGGCGATCCCGGGCGGCGGCGCGGCCGGTGGGCTCGGCGGGGCACTGGCCGCGCTCGGCGGGACGCTGCTTCCCGGCTTCGAGCTCGTGGCCGACGAGCTCGATCTGTACGACCACGTCGCCGGGGCCGACCTCGTCATCACCGGTGAGGGCCGGCTCGACGTCACGAGCTTCGCCGGCAAGGTGGTCGGCGGAGTCGCCGCGCTGGCCGGCGAGGAGGGGGTTGCGGTCGCGGCGATCGTCGGCTCGGCCGACCCGGAGGTCGCGGCGGCGCACGCCGCGCGCATCGAGATCGTTTCGATCACCGACCGGTTCGGCGAGGAGCGGGCGCTGGCCGAGCCGAAGGCGTGCGTCGAGCTCGCCGCCGCCGAGCTCCTCGCCCGCCGGCGTTGAGTCGGAGAGCCCGACCGGCGGTCAGCCGCCGGTGCTCGACGGCGCGATCACGTCCTCGGAACCCGACACGGCGGGCGGTTCGGCGTTGGCCGTCGCGGCCGCGCAGCCCTCGGCCAGTTGCTCGAGTGTCTTGTCCGCCTGGTCGTTGCCGAGGACGACGAGCACGTTGGCCTCGCCCAGCGTGCCGCTCTCGGTCGGCGGTGGCGTCGGGACGGCGAGAACTTCGACGCACCCGAGGTCGATGCCGACCGACCGCGCGACCGCCTCGGCCGAGGTGACGCTCGCGTCGAAGTACACGACGGTGGCGTCGAGCGTGCTCTTCGCGTTGACGGGCGACCCCGTCGTGTAGCCGGCGGTGTCGAGCGTCTTGGACATGCGGCCCGCCGACCCGCCGATCGAGTTGCCGTTGGCGACGACGACGGTGGCGCCCTCGACGGTGCGGGGGATGGTCGTCGATGTCGTGGTGGTCGTGTTGCCGACGTCGAACGTGGTCGTGGTGACCGACTCGCTGCTCACCGGCTCGCCGCTCGACCCGTCGGCGCCGCCGCCGGGCCCGTCGTCGGTGATGTTGCGCAGGATCAGGAAGCCGGCGACGACGGCGACGACCGCCAGGACGATGCTCAGCGTCGATCCGACGGGCGATCCGCCCGCTCCCTGCCGGGGTGTGCGTCCCCCGCCGCCGATTGCCGATGCCGCACTCGGATCCTCGTTGGTCATGCGTGTTGTCCCTCTCCAGACGCCGCCGACGCGGTGGCGTCGATCCGAGCTTTGCGAGCCCGCAGACGCAACCGCTTCAGACGACGCACCACGAGCGGGTCGTGGTCCATCGCGGCCGGGTCGTCGAGCACCGCTGTCAGCTCGGCATGATATTCCTCCGGCGAGCATTGGAAGCGCGCGCGGACGACTTGGTCGCGGGGTTCGTCGTTGTTCCACCAGGAACGTTCGAAATCGAGCATGGCGGCGTGGCGTTCGCTGAGCACGAGAACAGACTGCCTGGTCAACAGTCCGAATTACAAGCACCAGGCAGAATTCCCGCCGGCTGGGGGCACTAGGTTCGATGGCGATGACGTCGCGCCCCTTCCTGATCGGTGTCGCCGGGGGGAGCAGCTCGGGCAAGACCACGATCTCCGAACGCCTCGTCGAGCTCACCGGCGAAGCCCACGTGTCGCGGATCGAGCTCGACTCGTACTACCTCGACCGCTCCGACCAGCCGCCGGAGCAGCGCCGGGCGATCGACTACGACCACCCCGACGCGTTCGACTGGACGCTGCTCAACGACCATCTCGCGGCGCTGGCCAACGGGGCGTCGGTGCCGGTGCCGATCTACGACTACGCGGCCGACAACCGCAGCGGCGAGGTGCGCATCGTCGAGCCGGCGCGCATCGTCGTCGTCGACGGGATCCTCGTGCTCTACGACGGGGCGCTGCGCGAGCGGTTCGACCTCAAGATCTTCGTCGACACCGCGGCCGACGTCCGCTTCATCCGCCGCCTGACCCGCGACATCGCCGAGCGCGGCCGGAGCGTCGAGAGCGTGATCGAGCAGTACCTGGAGACGGTCAAGCCGGCCCACGAGCGGTTCATCGAGCCGAGCAAGCGCTACGCCGACGTGATCATCCCCGAGGGCGGGCTCAACCGCCCCGCGATCGACGTCCTCCTGGCCCGAGTGCGCGAGCTGACGGCGGACGACGGCGGCGACGGCGGCGATGCCGGCGACGGCGGCGACGGCGGCGACGGCGGCGACGGCGGCGCGGGCGAGGCGGGCGGCGGCGATGGCTGACCTCGCCCGCCCGACCGTCGGCGCGGCGAGCCCCGACGTCGAGCTGCCGCGGCTCGACGGAACGCCCTGGCGGCTGCACGACCATGCGGGTCAGGCCGTCGTGCTGATCTTCCACCGCCACATCCATTGACTGCCGTGCGCGGCCCACGCCGTCGCCGTGCGCGACCGGCTCGACGAGCTCGGCGACAGCACCGAGATCGCGCTGATCACGTTCAGCGACCCCGACGTCCTCGGCGCCTACCAGGAGTCACACGACCTGCCGTTCCCGATCCTCACCGATCGCGACCGTTCGGTGTATCGGGCGTTCGGCCTCGGGCGGGGTTCGTTCGGGCGGGTCTGGGGGTGGAAGGCGGTCCGCCGGTACGCCGAGATCGTCAAGGACCGCGGATTCGGCGAGCTTCGGCGGCCGACCGAGGACACCCGTCAGCTCGGCGGCGACTTCGTGATCGCCCCGGACGGCACGCTCGCCTGGGGGTTCTGGAGCGAGGGCCCCGACGACCGCCCGAGCGTCGACGAGCTGATCGCCCAAGTACGCGCCGCCGCCAACCCGTGAGAACGACGGTGGGTGGGGGTCAGTCCGGGAGGCGGTAGGCCTTCGCCGCCGGCTTGAGCGGGCGGGCGTACCAGAGCGGGCGGCGCAGACCGTCGACGCCGTTCGCGCCGGCCGGCCGGGTCTTGGACAACCAGTCGAGGTAGGCCTCGCGCGACTTGTCGGTGTCGACGACCACGTCGCCGTAGTTGTCGTCGGACGACGCCGGCGTGACCCGGACCCGTTGATGCCAGCACTGCATGCCCGAGATCGGGTCGGGCTGGACACAGAACGTCGCGTTCTGGTGGACGCCGGTGTCGTTCCACCAGATCCGCCCGCTGTCGGGGTCGTCGGACTCGAACGGCTGGGCGCCGTGTTCGCGCGACAGCTTCCAGTTCGAGCCGTCGTGGGTGATCGAGGCCTTGCCCGAGCTCCAGTTGCGGGCCTTGTCCTCCTCCAGCCGCCAGCGACCCATGTGGTGCGACGCGGCGACCACGCCGGGCCGGATGCCCTGGGTGCGCCAGGCGCTGATCACGAAGTGCCCGATGCGCGTCGACACGCGGACCAACCCGCCCTCCTCGATGCCGAGCTGCTCGGCGTCGTCGGGGTGGATCCACAGCGGATGACGGTGGCTGATCTCGTTCAGCCACTTCGAGTTCGCCGAGCGGGTGTGGATCAGCGTCGGGATGCGGAACGTGGGGAGCAGGATCCGCTCGTCGCCGGCCAGGTCGAGGTCCTCCCAGTGCACGTGCGAGGGGATCCACTTCGGCGTCGCGTACTCCGGCCAGCCCCACTCGGCCAGCGTGGTCGAGAACAACTCGAGCTTCTTCGACGGCGTCGGGAACCCCTCCTTCGCCGCGCCGTCGATGTCGACCGCCGGCGACCCATCCCCGAGCGGGGCGAGCGTCAGGTCGTCGAGATCGTCGAGCGCGCCCGACCACGTCCCCGGCGTGCCCGGCGACCGGTAGACCCCGTCGGCGCCCTTGACACATCCCGCCAGCGCGTCGGGGCCGATGTCGCGCTCGTACGGCTCGTACGGGTCGGTGGGCACGGCGAACGCGGCGCGGTCGCGCATGAACTCGAGCGGGGTCTGACCCTTCGCGTCGGCGGCGTCGGCCAGCCCCGGGACGCTCTCGGCGAACATCCGCCCGTAGTACTCGTCGATCGTCACCGGCTTGCCGGGGTGCTCGTCGCTCTCGAACCACTGGCGGATGCCGAGCGCGCCGTCGGGGTCGATGCGCCATGACAGGTCGATCCAGAACTCGTTCTCCTCCCACACCTCGCCCGGGTTGAAGTCGTAGCCGCGGGCGCCGGGTGGGGTCGGCGTGCCCCGCTGGATCTCGGCGTGGCGGCGGAAGACGTTCTGCCGGAACCCGATCCAGCGGCCGGCGTGGGTCTCGTAGCTGTGGATGTCGTGGCGTTCGGCGGCGACGCCCATCGGGAGGACGTAGTCGGCGAACCACGACGTCTCCGACCACGTGGGGGTCAGCGCGACATGGCACCGCACCTTGTCCTCGTCGGTCAGCGCCTCCATCCAGGTGAACCCGTCGGGGTTGGTCCAGATCGGGTTGTAGACGCGCGAGAAGTAGACCTCGAGGCTGCCTCGCCCCTCCTTCAGGAAGTGCGGGAGGAGGATCGACATCTCGTGGTACGAGAGCGGGTACTCCTGCGGCCACTCCAGTTCGTTCCACCGGGTGTTGCCGGGCGCGCCGATCGGCGGCTTGGGGGCGAACTTGTTCATGCCGTTGCCGGCGGTGCCGCCCTTGGTCGCCACCGAGCCGGTGAGCACGTTGAGGAAGAACAGGCAGCGCGCCACTTGCCAACCTCCGAGGTTGCCCGCGCCGGCGGCCCGCCAGTTGTGCGACGCGAACTTGGTCGGGTGGGCGCCGATCAGCTCGGCGATCTCGCGGATCGTCGCCGCCTCGACCCCCGTCTTCTGCTCGGCCGACTCGGGCGTGTACTCGGCGTACTCCTCGAGCAGCGCGGTGCGCGTCGACGCCCACTCGACCGGGAGGTCCGGGCGGGTCGCCCGCAGATACGTCTCCCAGTTGGTCCAGCGCCGGACGAACGCCTCGTTCCAGGCGCCGCTCTCGACGAGCAGGCGGGCGATCGCCAGCAGCAGATAGGCCTCGGTCCCCGGCCACGTCGGGAGCCAGTGGTCGGCCTTGCTGCCGGTGTTGGAGAGCCGCGGGTCGACGCAGATGATCTTGGCGCCGCGCTGCTGCGCCTCGATGATCCGCTGGGCGTGCGGGTTGAAGTAGTGGCCCGACTCGAGGTGCGCCGAGATCAGGAAGATCACCTCGGCGTTGGCGAAGTCCGACGACGGGCGGTCGTGGCCCATCCACGACTGGTAGCCGATGCGGGCGTTGGACGAGCAGATGTTGGTGTGGCTGTTGTGCCCGTCGACGCCCCACGCCTTGAGGACCCGGTCGGTGTAGCCGTCCTCGCCGGGCCGGCCGACGTGGTACATGATCTCGTTGTGCCGGTCCTCGACGATCGCGGTGCGGATCCGGGCGCCGACCTCGTCGAGCGCCTGGTTCCAGGTGATCCGCTCCCACTGGCCACCGCCGCGCTCGCCGACCCGCTTCATCGGGTACAGGATGCGCTCGGGGTCGTAGACCTGGTTCAGGGTCGCCGGGCCCTTGGCGCAGTTGCGGCCGCGGCTGCCCGGGTGCTCGGGGTTGCCCTCGATCTTGGCGATCTCGCCCGTCTTGTTGTCGAAGTAGGCGACGAGGCCACAGCCGGCCTCGCAGTTGAAGCACGTCGTCGGGACCAGCGTGTAGCTGCGCTCGACCTTGTCGGGCCACGCCTTGGCGTCGAGCTCGGTCCAGTCGTGCCACCTCTCGTGGGGCGGGTACTTGTGCAGGTCGGTCATCGAGCTCTCATTTCTGCGGCCGGGCGGTCAGGACAGCGGCACGGACTGGCCGGCGCGGACGAAGGCGGTCTCGGACAGGAACATCCCGGCCAACGCGCTGAGTCCGGCGACCGCGGCGAGGCCCGGCGACGAGACGTCGCCGGCGAGGGCGAGGATCACACAGGTGGCCGGGACGACGACGCCGAGCGCCCCGCCGGCGCGGAACCAGGCGGCGTGCTCGCCCTGGGTCATCGCGTGGACGGCCTGCTCGACGTGGCGACTGCCGTGCGCGCCCATCTCGACGACGGTCAGGAAGGCGATCGCCCCCACGCCGCCGAGCAGCACCCACCACACCGCCTCTTGCGACGGAACGGCCATGAACACGTCGGCGATCGCGTACGCCGAGGCGCCGGCGACCGCCGCCCGCGCCAGGAGGAGCGGCAGCAACAGCGGCGTCTGCCAGAGATCACGGCCCTCGCACTGGGCGAACAGGAACGCGGTGTAGCCCGCCGTCGCCGCGCCGAGCAGCGCGACAGGGATGGCGAGCACCTCGAGCAGCCCGCCGGCGTCGGCGACCCCGCCGACGAACCAGATCGCGCTCACGAGCGCGAACGAGCCGAGCACGTACGCGCCCTTGACCAGCCACGACGACCAGTTCGAGCGGGTGAGCAGAAAGATGAACCGTCCCGGCTGCTTGAGGTCGCCGACGAGCAGGACGCCGGTCGCGGCGAGGAACACCCCGGCGACGACGGCGGGCATGACGCCGACCGCCGCCTGGTCGTCGGCGTGCCCGAGCAGGACGAGCAGCGCGGCCACCATCATCACGCCGCCGGCGATCGCCTTGGTCACCAAGTAGCCGGACACCATCCGGTCCCACGTTCGCTTGTGCGGCGTGGTGTAGGCCGTCCTGGCGACGACGCCGAGGTCGGAGACCGGCGGGGTCGGGTGGTTGGGCGTCGTGTCGGCCCAGATCAGCCCGTCGTTGGCGATCGCCGTCCTCGTCGGGTCGAGCGACGCCTGGTCGGCGCCCTTGTAGAACACCTTTGGCTTCGTGTTCTGCTCGGGGGCGCGCACGGCGACGTCCTCCCGGCCGATGATCTTGCCGACCGGATCGAGCGGGTCGTCGAGGTCGACGACCTTGATCGCCTCGGTCGGGCACACGACGACGCACGACGGCTCGAGCCCGACCTCGACGCGGTGGTTGCAGAAGTTGCACTTGTTGGCGGTGTTCGTCTCCGGGTTGATGTACAGGGCGTCGTACGGGCAGGCGTTCATGCACGCCTTGCACCCGATGCAGTTGTCGTCCTGGAAGTCGACGACGCCGTTGTCGGCGCGGAACAGCGCCGAGGTCGGGCAGATCGTCATGCAGGGCGCGTCGTCACATTGGTTGCAGCGCATCACCGAGAAGTGCCGGCTGACGTTGGGGAACGAGCCGGTCTCGATGTACTTCACCCACGTCCGGTTGACGCCGAGCGGCACGTCGTGCTCGCTCTTGCACGCCACCGTGCAGGCGTGGCAGCCGATGCACGAGTCGCTGTCGAGCAGGAAACCGAGTCGCGTCATGCGTTCCTTTCGCCGGTCGCGTTCATCAGCGGGTCGTCACGGCCTGGGCGGCCGACCAGGCGCCGTAGCCACCGAGCAGGTCGGAGACCTCGGCGAAACCCGCCGCGCGCATCCGGCTCGCGGCGATCGACGACCGATAGCCGCCGGCACAGTACACAACCGTCGGCCTCGACGCGTCGAGGCTGGCCAGGCGCTCGTTGAGCTTGGTCAGCGGGATCTCGATCGCGCCGTCGATCACACCCTGCGCCAGCTCGCCCGGCTGGCGGACGTCGACGAGTTGGATGTCGCCGCCCGAGGCGAGCAGCGTGGCGAGCGCCTCGGTGTCGAGGCGCGCGCAGTGACCGACGTCGTCGGGGTTCGACTCGAACGTCAAGAGCGGGGCGTCGAGGTGGCCGAGGACGTGGTCGTAACCGATGCGGGCGAGGCGGACCTTCGCCTCGGTCTCCTGGCCCGGATCGGTGACGAGCACGATGCCGGCGCCGGGCTGGATCACACCGCCGGCGTACTCGGCGTAGCGCCCGGCGAGCCCGACGTTGATCGAGCCGAGGAGGTGGCCGACCGCGTACTCGTTGGGATCCCGCGTGTCGAGGACGACGACGCCGGTGCGCTGGAGGCGGACGACGTCGTCGAGCTCGAGCGGGGGCGGTGGCGACTCGTCGAGGATCTCGTGCAGCTCCCGGTTGAGGTTGGCGTCGTAGGCGAAGTACGCCGGGGGCGCCGTCTGGCCCTCGGTGACCACGTCGACGAACGCCTCCTTGGTCATCGTCTGGACGGCGTAGTTCGAGGCCCGCTGATCGCCGATCGTCGAGGACGTCTCCGTCGACAGGTTCTTCCCGCAGGACGACCCGGCGCCGTGGCCGGGGAAGACGCGAACCGCGTCCGGCAGCGTCATCAGCTTTCCGTGGAGCGAGTCGAACAGGTCGGACGCCAGCTCCTCGCTGGTGACGCCGCGCGACGACAGCAGGTCGGGCCGGCCGACGTCGCCGATGAAGAGCGTGTCGCCGGTCAGCACGCCATACGGCGTGTCGTCGCCGGCCCGCTCCCAGACCACGACGCTGATCGACTCGGGGGTGTGGCCCGGGGTGTGGCGGATCTCGAGCACGACCTCGCCCAGCTCGATGCGCTCCCCGTCGCCGAGGGGGCGCGACTCGAACTCGGTCTCGGCGACCGAGCCGTAGCCGATCGCCGCGCCGGTCGCCTCGGCGAGCTCGAGATGACCGGACAGGAAGTCGGCGTGGAAGTGCGTCTCGATGACCAGCTCGATCGTCAGACCGTGCTCCGCGGCGGTTTCGAGGTACGGGCTGATGTCGCGGCGCGGGTCGACGACGACCGCCCGGCCCGTCCCCTCGTCGGCGATGACGTACGACGCCTGCGAGAGGCAGTCGAGATAGTGCTGTTCGAAGATCACGCGCGGCGCCCCTTGTCGTCCGGGTTGACGTCATCCAAATAGTACGTACATTCGGAGTTATCCGTCAAGGCGGCGACGTGGGGTCGGGACGCCGGGCCGGGCGCTCAGCAGACGCGTCGCACGTACGGGTACGGATTGACCGCCGCTCCGCCACCGGGGTGCACCTCGAAGTGCAGGTGGGGAACCCCGGCGTTGCCCGTCGATCCGACGTAGCCGATGACCTCGCCCTGCGACACGCCACGGCTGCCGCCGGCGTAGCTGCTGAGGTGGGCGTAGTAGTACTTGGTGCCGCTGTTCCCCGTCAGCCACGCCGCAAGGCCGCCGAGGCGGTTGCTCGAGAAGCGCACGGATCCCGACTCGACGGCGACCAGCGGGGTCCCGGTCGGCGAGATGAGGTCGACGCCCTGGTGCCGGCGACCACCCGAGCGCGGCGCGCCCCAGGTGTCGGAGTAGGCCCGCGAGCCGTTGACCGGGCAGACGATGTTCGAGCTGGGCGGTGGCGGTGGCGGTGGCGGGGGCGGGGGCGGAGGCGCCAC
>JBFGCT010000146.1:0-10238 GCA_041581055.1 Ilumatobacteraceae bacterium
CGACAGCCCGTACGTCTGGCGGAAGCGCTGCGCGAGGTGGCGCCGGCTCCAGCCGACCTCGCTCGCCAGCTCGGCGATGCCCACCGCGCCGTGCGCCGCAACGAGCGTCGCCCACGCCTGTTCGAGCTGTGGCGCGGTTGAGACGTCGTCGCGGACGACTCCGAGGAAGACGTCGTCCAGGACCGCCCATCGCGCCCGCCAGGACCGGGCGGCGGAGAGGCGGTCGATCAGCTCGGCCGCGTAGCCGGGCGCGACCTGGTCGAGGTGGACCGCGTTCGACGCCAGCGCGCCGGCGGGCACGCCGAACAGCGCGGTGGCGCCGAGCGGGGTGATCGCCAGCTGCACGCCGTGCTGGCGACCCCGGTGCCGAACGAGGGCCGGGCTCGAGTGCAGGCCGGCGAGCATTCCCCAGTACGTGTCGCGGTCGGCGTCGCCCGCCGTGGTCGCGACGTCGAGCGGGTCGTCGAAGGCGACGATGAACGTGAGCGACCGGGACGGCAGGCCGGCGTGGACGCCGGGGGCGAGGCCGGTGAGGCGGTAGCCGGTGTACTCGGTGACGAACGGGCGCAGGCGTGGGTGGGGAGCGCCGATCACGACCTCGCTGTGCGGTGCGTCCACCTCGCAATCGTAGGGCTGCGGCCGTGGGAGCACGGGCCGACCGCCGACGGCGTTAGCCGCTGCCTCCGGAGTCGACCCAGTCGACGGTCGTCGTGTCCGGCCGGTACGGCGAGTCGCGTCGCTTGGCGACGACGCCGTGGGCGGCCTCGAACGTCTCGTCGAGCGACAGCAGCGGCGACGTGCGCCACCCCGGGCCGTCCAGGCGGAGGTCGTCGAGCTGCCGGCGGCGGAGCTCCCACGGTTGCGACGTGATCGGGTGCCCCTCCACCCACAGGACGTCGAACGCCATGAACACGACCGGCGCGGTCCGCGCCGCGTTGCGCTCGCCGCTGTCGCTGGTGATCCGCAGCCGGCGGGCCAGCCCGGCCCGGTCGTGGCGCACCGCCCTCGACGCCGGGTCGACCGGCATGATCACCCCGTCGAGAATCACCTCGAGGTGGCCGATCGCCCGGCCGACGCGCCTGATCTCGGGGAACTTCATCGACAGGTCGGCCGTGTTCGGGTCCAGGATGATGACGCGCCCGGTGTCGTTCGTGACCGTCGCCCTGATGCCGTTCCAGCGGTGCTCGTAGACCCAGCCGGCGTCCTCCGGCAGCGGCCCCGCCGACGCCCGCATCGGGACGACGCCGATCGGCACCGGCACCCGCCGGGCGTCGACCGGCGGGTCCATCCGGTGGATCAGCCAGTCCCGGCTGCCGCGCATCGAGAAGAGCGCGTACTTCCCGCTGACCCGGTTGCCGGCGAGGGTGACGACGACCTTCTCGTCCTCGAACTTGTGGGGCTCGTACGTGCCGGAGTCCCAGTTCGTCATCCGCCCCGCCCCGTAGCCGGGGTCGACCGCGTCACCCTCGTAGTCGAGGAAGTCGAGCGAGTGGTCGTCGGTGGCGACCGCCAGCCGGTTCTCCTCCGGGTTCCACGGCACGCCCCGCGGCAGCGCCCACGAGCGGAGCACCCCCTCGTGTTCGAGCCTCAAGTCCCAGTGCAGGCGGGTCGCGTCGTGCTGCTGGATGACGAATCTCCGCTCATCGGCCACCCCCCGAGTCTGCCCGCGGAACGTCCGGTTTGCGGGCCGTCAGGTTTGCCAGCCGGCGGCGAGGGCCACCTTGGCCGCCTTCCGACCCAGGTCGAAGCTGGCGGCGAAGTAGTCCTCGTCGAACAGAAGGTAGCTCAGCAGCTCCCGCCGCCCGGTGGCGTCGCCGGCGCCGCGGAGCATTCGGCCCAGCAGCCAGTTGTCGGACTCGCGGAACGCCCCGAATCCGCTGGTCTTCTTGTCGAAGATGCGGTCGGCCACGCGCCCCAGCTCATGGGGCGGCGGCGACACCGTCGTCACGTGGATCGTCTCGTACGGCGTCCCGTTCCGGCGCCGCGGGGGCGCGCCCGGACTCGCGCCCTCGGCGTCGGCGATCAGGCGGTTCATCCTCCGAAGGGCGAGCAGGTCCTCGACGAGGCGGTCGGCGAGGAGGGCGTTGAGGGCCTGGGCGCCGGCGTCGGCCGCGTCGGGCGCTTTCGTGGCGAGATCGGGTGGCAGCTCCGGGCTGTGTTCGGTCGCCGTCGCCGAGATGACGACCAGCTTGGTCGCCCCGAGCGCGATCGCCGGACCCAGCGGGGCGTTCAGCCGGACCCCGCCGTCGACGTGCCAGCCGGCCGCCGCGCCCGGCTGGGTGATCCGTTGCGGCGGAAAGACGATCGGGATGGCGGCCGAGGCGACCACGTGCTCGGCGCCGATCGGGCCCCGGTGCACCGACTGCGCCCGGTCCTCGTCGCCGTGGAAGTCGCTCGGCTGGTGTTCGTCGAGGAAGATGACGGTCCGCCCGCTCGATGTTCCGGCGTGCGTGTCGGCCGCGGCCGGCGGAATGCGGGTGGTGACGACGCCGACCGCGTCGAGCACGCCCTCGGCGACGTTGTGGTGCAGGCGGCGCATGTCGAGCACCTCGTCCGCCCGCGCCCGAAGCGGCGCGGTGTCGAGCAGGCTGGTCGTGCCGCTCCCGATGCCGAAGAGCGCGCCGGAGACGAACCGCAGGCCGGTGCGCAGCGACCCTCTGAGAATCGGCCGGTAGACGTCGGCGTGGCTCATGCGGTCCCACACGTCCTCGAGGTGGCGGGCGCGGTCGGCGGCGGGGAGGTGCGCCGTCGACCCGGCGAGCGCGACGTTGATCGCCCCCGCGCTGGTCCCGAAGAGGATCGATGGGTCGGCGCCCGACGCGGCGAGCGCCGGGAGCACTTCGGCCAGCGCGCCCGCCTGGAACGCGCCGCGGGCGGCCGCGCCGCAGAGCACGACCGCGACCTTGGAGTCGGCAACAGCCGTGTCGTCGGTCATGACCGCCCGCGGCCGAGCCGGTCGAGCGTCGCGACGGCGATCGTGGCCTTCATCGCCGCCCGCGCCTTGGAGCGCTGGGTCAGCCACCCGGTGACGAGGAAGGCGATGGCGACCATCTGGCCGCCGAGGATCACGCGGTTGACGTCGATCGTCGGCTTCCAGCGGACCTTCCCGTCGCGTCCGATGACCAGCGCGCCGGCCGGTCGCCCGTGCACGCCGAACCCGCCACCGCCGCCGCCGTGCTCGTGCTCGTCACCGCCGCCGCCTCCGCCGCCGGAGAGCTTCGCCGCCGGCACGACGGTCACGCCGTCGCGTTCGACCGGTGCGCCGTACACGCGCTCGGCGCTGAGCGCCGACCGCGCCGTCTCGAGGATCTTCTGCACGTCCATGGTCGCTCCTCCTGTCGATGCCGCCCCGGCTTCGGCCATGTTGCCCGCTGTGCGCCGGCGGCGAAAGGGGCCAACGCCACAATCGCACCGATCGGGCCCGGCCGGCCGGCGCGGTCGTCAGGCGGAGGCGCGGCGGGCGACGAACACCGGGATCTCACGCGCCGTCTTCGCCGCGTAGTCGGCGTAGGGCGGGAAGACGTCCACCGCCCGCTCCCACCACTCCTGCCGCTCGTCGCCGGTGACGATCTCGACGACGTGGTCGTGCGGATGCTCGCCGTCCTGGATCGTGACGTGCGGGTCGGCGGTCAGGTTGTGGTACCAGCCGGGGTGCTCGGGCGCGCCGCCCTTCGACGCGACGAGCGCGTACTCGCCGTCGTGCTCCACCCGCATCAGCGCGAACTTGCGGATGTTCCCGGAGCGCCGGCCACGGCAGGTCACGATGATCACAGGGATCCCGGTGTCGCGCAGCGTGTTCGCCTCCTGACCGCCGGTTCGCTCGTATGTCTCGACCTGGTCGTTGACCCAGTCCCAGGTGCTCGGCTCGTATTCGCCTTCGATGGGCATCGGGCAAGCGTAGACCCTCGCCCGAACCCGGTCGGTCGGACGGCGGCACGGGTGCAAGACTGTGCCGATGCGCCATCCAACCATCGGCGAGCTGAACGACGGTGTCGCCGGCGTCGAGGCCGCCCCGAGTGACGGCGGCACGGTCGAGATGATCGTCCGCCGCCCGGCCGTCGACGGCCGCGAGGTCGTCGAGTCCGGCGACCTGCTGGTGGGGGAGGGGCTCGCCGGCGACAACTACCTCACCCGCGGGAACCCACGGACCGCGGACGGGAGGGCCCACCCGGAGGCCCAGATCACCCTGATGAACAGCCGCGCCGTCGATCTCGTCGCCGCCGGCGACCGGGCTCGATGGCCGCTCGCCGGCGACCAGTTGTTCGTCGACTTCGACCTCTCGACCGGCAACGCGCCGGCCGGCACACGCCTGGCGATCGGGTCGGCCGTCATCGAGGTGACGCAGAAGCCGCACAACGGCTGCGCCAAGTTCGCCGACCGCTACGGCATCGAGGCCGCGCGGTGGGTGAACTCGCGCGACGACCTCCGCCTGCGCGGCGTCAACGCGATCGTCGTCGAGTCGGGGGCGGTCCGCACCGGCGACTCGGTCAAGAAGCGCCCGGCGTAACCGCCGAGTCCGACACCGGCGGACACCGGCGGTCGCGCTCAGCCGAGCCAGGCGGGGCGGGCGGCCTCGAACGCGGCGATCTCCTCGGCGTGCGACATCGTGATGCCGATGTCGTCGAGGCCCTCGAGGAAGCGCTGCTGCGTCGCGCCGTCCATCGGGAACGATTCCACGACGCCGGCCGCCGGCACCTCGACGAGCAACCGCTCCATGTCGACGACGATCTGCGTGTCGGGGTCGGCCTCGATCGCCGCCCAGATCCGCTCGACGGTCGCCTCCGGGAGCGTCGCCGGGACCAGCCCGTTCTTGGTGCAGTTGTTGCGGAAGATGTCCGAGAAGCTGGGCGCCACGACGGCCTCGAAGCCGTACTGCTGGATCGCCCACACCGCGTGCTCGCGCGACGAGCCGACACCGAACGCGGGGCCGGCGACGAGCACGGTGGCCGTGGCGTACCGCTCGTCGTTGAGGACGAAGTCGCGGTCGTCGCGCCAGGTCGAGAACAGTCCCTTGTCGAAGCCGGTTCGCTCGACGCGCTTGAGCCAGTCGGCCGGGATGATCTGGTCGGTGTCGACGTCGGAGCGCTTGAGCGGCACGCCGGTCCCGGTGATGACGCGCACCGCCTTCACGACCCGACCCCTTCCAGGTCGGCGGGCGTACAGAAGGTGCCCTTGACCGCGGTCGCCGCGGCGACCGCCGGCGAGACGAGGTGGGTCCGCCCGCCGCGGCCCTGCCGGCCCTCGAAGTTGCGGTTGCTCGTGCTCGCCGCCCGCTCGCCGGGCTGGAGCTTGTCGGGGTTCATCGCCAGGCACATCGAGCAGCCCGGCTCGCGCCAGTCGGCGCCGGCGGCGATGAACACCTGGTCGAGGCCCTCGGCGACCGCTTGCTCCTTGACCGCGTGGCTCCCCGGGACGACCATCACCCGTGGCACGGTGACGGTTCGACCGCTCATCACCGCGGCGGCGGCGCGCAGGTCCTCGATGCGGCTGTTCGTGCACGACCCGATGAACACGGTGTCGACGGCGATGTCGCGGATCGGCGTCCCGGCGGAGAGCCCCATGTACTCGAGCGCCCGGCCGACGTTGTCGCTGGTCGTCGGGTTGTCGAAATCGTCCGGCGAGGGGACGGCGGCGTCGATCGGCGCGACCTGCCCCGGGTTGGTGCCCCACGAGACGTGCGGGGTGATCGCCGACCCGTCGAGCTCGACCTCCCGGTCCCAGGCGGCGTCGTCGTCGGAGTACAACGTCCTCCAGTCCTCGACCGCCGCGTCCCAGAGCTCGCCGGTCGGCGTGTGGGCCCGGCCCCGCAGGTACTCGAACGTGGTCTCGTCGGGGGCGATCATCCCCGCCTTCGCGCCGGCCTCGATCGACATGTTGCAGACCGTCATCCGACCCTCCATCGAGAGCGCCCGGATCGCCGATCCGCGGTACTCGATGACGTGGCCGATGCCGCCGCCGGTCCCGATCTCGCCGAGGATCGCGAGGATCACGTCCTTGGCGGTGACGCCCGGCTGCAGCTCGCCGTCGACGGTGACCGACATCCACTTCGGCCGCGACTGCGGCAGCGTCTGCGTCGCCAGCACGTGCTCGACCTCGCTCGTGCCGATGCCGAACGCCAGCGCCCCGAACGCGCCGTGGGTGGCGGTGTGCGAGTCGCCGCAGACGATCGTCATCCCTGGCCGCGTGCGGCCCTGCTCGGGCCCGATGACGTGGACGATGCCCTGCCCCGGGTCGCCCATCGGGTAGTTCGTGATCCCGAACTCGGCGGTGTTCGAGCGCAACGTGTCGACCTGGATCGCCGACACCGGGTCGGCGATCGGCTGGTCGATGTGCTCGGTGGGGACGTTGTGGTCCTCGGTGGCGATCGTGAGATCGGGTCGGCGGACGGTGCGGCCGGAGAGCCGCAGCCCGTCGAACGCCTGCGGGCTCGTCACCTCGTGCACCAAGTGCAGGTCGATGTACAGCAGGTCGGGCTCCCCGGGTGCTTCGTGTACGAGGTGTCGCTCCCAGACCTTCTCGGGCAGTGTCTTCCCCATGGCCGTCCCTTCCTTGGTTCTTCCCAACATGTGGGATAGAGTTCTTGGGATATGGACATCGTAACCGGTGTGGGCGTGCTCGACAAGGCGATGGCGGTCCTCCGCGCCGTCGCCGACGCGCCGCAGTCCTTGGCCCGACTCCAATCGACGACCGGGTTGCCCCGGGCGACCGCCCATCGCCTCGCCCTCTCGTTGGAGGCGCACGGGCTGCTCCGCCGTGACGGCGCCGGCCGGTTCGAGCTGGGCCACGGGCTCGTGTCACTCGGCGCGGCCGCCGCCGAGCGGACGCCGCTGCTCGACGTCGCGCGGCCCGTGCTCGAGGCGCTGCGCGCGGAAACCGGCGAGAGCGTGCAGCTCTTCGTGCGCGAGGGTGACCAGCGGCGCTGCGTGCTGTCGCTCGAGTCGCCCCACGGCCTGCGCTGGATCGTGCCGGAGGGAGCGCTGCTGCCCCTCGACGTCGGGTCGGCCGGAAGGGTGCTGGGCGGCGAGACGTCCCGTGCCGGCTGGGTCGAGAGCGTCGGCGAGCGGGAGGCCGGCGTCGCCTCGGTCAGCGCCCCGGTCGTCGACGGCGACGGGTCCGTCGTCGCCGCCGTGTCGGTCAGCGGACCGATCGAACGGCTGAGCAAACAGCCGGGCCGGCGGTTCGGCGCCGCGGTCGCGACGGCGGGCGGCGCGCTCGGCGCGCTCGGCGCGCGTTGATCCGATGTCGGGGCGCCCGCCCGCGCCGCCTGGCCGCGGTCGGCCCGTCCTGTCGGTTGCGCAATCGCTTGATTCCGGTGGCCGACGGAGCGGCGCGATCGCTGGCGTAGGCTGGAGGCGTGACCGAGACGGCCGTCAACGTGGACGTCCTGCCGACCGATTGGCAGGACCAGGTGCTGGCACTGGCCGAGGAGCGCGACGCCGTCATCCTCGCCCACAACTACCAGCTCCCCGAGATCCAGGACATCGCCCATCACACGGGCGACTCGCTCGGGCTGTCCCGCGTGGCGGCCGAGGTCGACGCCTCGACGATCGTGTTCTGCGGCGTGCACTTCATGGCCGAGACCGCGAAGATCCTGAGCTACGAGAAGACCGTGCTGATCCCCGACGAGAAGGCCGGCTGCAGCCTCGCCGAGACGATCACCGCCGACCAGCTCCAGGCGTGGAAGGCCGAGCACCCCGGCGCGGCCGTCATCAGCTACGTCAACACGACCGCCGCGGTCAAGGCCGAGACCGACATCTGCTGCACGTCGTCCAACGCGGTCGATGTCGTGCAATCGATCCCCGCCGACCGCGAGATCCTGTTCTGCCCCGATCAGTTCCTCGGCGCGCACGTGCAGCGGCTGACCGGGCGGGAGAACATGCACATCTGGATGGGGGAGTGCCACGTGCACGCCGGCATCAACGGCGCCGACCTCAAGGACCGCGTCGAGTCCGAGCCCGACGCAGAGCTGTTCGTCCATCCCGAATGCGGCTGCGCCACGAGCGCCCTGTACCTCGTGTCGGCCGGCGTGGTGCCCGAGGCGCGGACGAGGATCCTGTCGACCGGCGGGATGATCGACGCCGCCCGCGACACCACGGCCGCCAAGGTGCTCGTCGCCACCGAGACCGGGATGCTGCACCAATTGCAGAAGGCCGCGCCGCACGTGTCGTTCGAGCCGGTCAACCGGGCCGCGGTGTGCAAGTACATGAAGATGATCACGCCGGCCAAGCTGCTCCGCTCGCTGCAGACGATGACCGACGAGGTCAACGTCGACCCCGACATCGCCGATCGGGCGAGAGCGTCGGTCGAGGCGATGGTGGCCATCGGCACGCCCGCCGCGACGGAAGATTGAGCCGAGCGTCGGCGTGAGGCTGCCCCGACGCCTGGCGGCGCCCGCCGCCAGCTGGGAGCGCGAGGTCGACGTGGTCGTCCTCGGCTCGGGCGCCGCCGGACTGTCCGCGGCGCTCGCCGCGCGGCCGGTCCGCAGCGTGCTGGTCGTGACCAAGGACATCCTGTCGGCCGGGTCGACGCAATGGGCGCAGGGCGGGCTGGCCGGCGTCCTCCACCCCGAGGACACGATCGAGGACCACGTGCGCGACACGCTCGCCGCCGGCGCGGGGCTGTGCGACGAGGCGGTCGTGCGCGAGCTGGTCACCGAGGCGCCGAAGTCGATCCGCTACTTGATGCGACTCGGCGCGGCGTTCGACCCAGAGCACGGCGGGACCGACATCGCGCTCACCCGCGAGGGTGGGCACAGCCACAACCGCATCGTCCACTCCGGCGGAGACAGGTCGGGCGCCGAGGTCCAGCGGACGCTCGACGAGTCGGCGATGAACGCCGGCGTCGAGGTGATGAGCCACGCGTTCGCCCTCGACCTCGTGATGGGCACGGCGGCCGATGGCGGGCCCCAGGTCGCCGGCGTGCGGATCGCCGTCACCGACCAGTCGGGCCAGGTGCTCTCGGTCGGCACGGTCCTCGCCCCGGCGGTGGTGATCGCCTGTGGCGGCTACGGGCAGGTGTTCGCGTCGACCTCCAACCCGCCGGCGGTCACCGGCGACGGCGTGGCGATGGCGTTGCGCGCCGGCCTCGCGGTCACCGATGTCGAGTTCGTGCAGTTCCATCCCACCGTGATGTGGCGCGGGCCCGACGCGACCGGCCAGCAGGCGCTCGTGTCCGAGGCGGTGCGCGGCGAGGGCGCGATCCTGTTCGACGCCGCCGGCGAGCGGGTGATGGTCGGCGTCCACCCGCAGGAGGATCTGGCGCCGCGCGATGTCGTCGCCGCCGCGATCAGCCGCCGGATGGCCGAGGCCGCCGCCGGTGTCGACGACCACGTCTACCTCGACGCGACGCACATGGGCGAGCGGTTCTACGAGCGGTTCCCCTCGATCACCGCCGCCTGCCGCGAGATCGGGCTCGACCCTGCGACCGACCGCATTCCGGTCGCGCCGGCAGCCCACTACGCGTGCGGCGGGATCAAGGCGACGCTCGACGGGACGACGTCGCTCCCCGGTCTGTTCGCCGTCGGCGAGGTGTCGTCGACCGGCGTGCACGGGGCGAACCGGCTGGCGTCGAACAGCTTGACCGAGTCGATCGTCGCCGGGACCCGAGTCGGGCGCGATCTGGCGTGGGAGCTTCCCGACCGGATCCGGCCGGACCCCGATCTCGACGGCCCGACGGCGCCGTCGCTCCTCGACCCGGCCCGGCTGCGCGAGGTGCGGGCGACGATGTCGCGGCACGTCGGCGTGCTGCGCAGCGCGTCGTCCCTGGCGTCGGCCGCGGGCGCGCTCGGGGCGATCGCCGGCGCGCTGACCCCCGGCGTCGCGCCGTCCCGCCGGGCGTGGGAGGGGACGAACCTGTTGACGGTCGCGTCGGCGATGGTCGCCGCCGCCCTGACCCGCACCGAGAGTCGCGGCTGCCACCGGCGCACGGACTTTCCCGAGCCGCGCGATGAATGGCTCGTCCACCTCGAGGTCGGGCTCGACGCCGTCGGCGGCATCGACGTCGCCGGCGCCGCCCCCGCCTGACCCCGGCCCCGCCCGCCGGCCGGCCGGCTGCCCCCTTCACGGTTTGTGTGACCGAATATCGCGAGGTTCGGCATGTTCGGTCACACAGATTCGGATCGGGGGGAGCGTGCGCGTGGCCGCCCGGCTGCCCCCTTCACGGTTTGTGTGACCGAATATCGCGAGGTTCGGCATGTTCGGTCACAGAAACACGGATTGGGGGGAGCGTGCGCGTGATCG
>JBFGCT010000147.1:0-10226 GCA_041581055.1 Ilumatobacteraceae bacterium
GCCGCGCCCCGCCGACTGAGGTGACGACCAGGCGGTCTGCGGCACTCAGACGATGCCGATGAAGGCTGCTACCTCCCGGTCCTGACCTGGTTCACGGGCGCCCGATGCACAGGACCCGGTCGCCACCTCAGCCGGCGGGACTCCTCGCCGGACGGGGGCCAGCATAGCCGCCGAGCCCGCGTCCACGGTCGTCGGCACGACGGCAATCAGTCCCCGCCCGGCTAGCCTGCCACCTCCGGTGATCCGCCCGCAGTTGCGCTCGGAGACCCCAGGAGGGATGCGAGAGCGGCCGAATCGGCACGCTTGGAAAGCGTGTGAAGGGCAACCTTCCGTGGGTTCGAATCCCACTCCCTCCGCCATGGCGGATGCGCGATCAGAGGGCGACGCCGGTGCGCTCGGCGACGACGAGGCGATGATGGCCGCCCTCGTCGAGGCGCGGGCGGCGCTCGACCACGGTGACGTGCCGGTGGGAGCGGTCGTCGTGCACGACGGTCGCGTCATCGCCGGCCGGCACAACGAGCGCGAGCTCGGCGCCGACCCGACGGCGCACGCCGAAGTGCTCGCCCTGCGCGACGCAGCGCGCCGCCTCGGCCAGTGGCGGCTCGACGAGTGCAGCCTCTACGTAACACTCGAGCCGTGTGCGATGTGTGCCGGCGCGATCGTCAACGCGCGGCTCGGACGCCTGGTGTACGCGGCGACCGACCCGAAGGCGGGAGCGGTCGACTCGGTGTTCGAGCTGGTCGACGGCCACGTGCTGAACCACCGTGTCGAGGTGGCCTCCGGCGTGCGCGCCGACGAAGCGGGCGAGTTGCTGCGGGCCTTCTTTCGCGACCGGCGGGGCCCGCCCGGCGTGAGCGAGGGCGGGCGCAACGACGGCGCGCTCAGCGACGGCGCAGGCTACTGATCAGGCGCCGCAACGCTCCGGCCCGATCCTCGGGCTCCGGTTCGGCCTCGTCGTCGTCGACGAACACGACCGAGGCGACGCGCGACTCGGGAACCTCGGTGTCGACGGCGGCGGACACCGTCGGTTCGACGGCCTCCTGCTCGGCCACGGCCGCCTTGGCACGGGCGGCGTAGATCGCCTCGGCGCTGGTGTCGAGCGTCGGAGGGGCGAACCCCATCGGCGCGGGCGGCGGTTCGGCGGGGGGCGCGTCCGGCGTCGCCTCGACGCCGACGATCGGCGCGACGGCGGGGGGCGCGGTCGACGCGTTCTCGATGGCGCGAATCGCCCGCAGGACGGCGTTCGACACTTCGTCGGGCACCACGCCGTCGGCGCTCGGGAGGTCGCTCAGGACGAGTGCGGGAACTTCGAAATCGATGCTGGAGGGCGCGGCGTCGGGCTCGGCGGGTCGGTCGGCCTCGTCCTGATCCGCCGCCTGCGCAGTCTCGGACGCCGACCCGGGAATCGTCGACGCCTCGGGTGTGGCGTCGACCGCCGGCGCGGCGGCGTCGGCCGAGGCGAGGTCGGTCTCCGTGTCGACGACCGGCGCCGGCGCGTCGATCGCGTCGACCGCCCCGGCCGCCGTCGGTGAAGAGGTCGCGGCCTGCTCGTCGACGACGTTCACGTCTGACTCCTGCCAGGGGGCCAGTTCGTCGCTTGCCCAGTGCAGTTCGACGGCGGGCTCGACGATCGGCTCGAGTTGCTCGGCCCCGGTCGGCTCGAGTTGCTCGGCCCCGGTCGGCTCGGCCCCGGTCGGCTCGGCCCCGGTCGGCTCGGTGACCGGCTTGACAGCCCGCTCACCCAACTCCGCCCCGATCGGCTCGCTGACCGGCTCGACAGCCCGCTTACCCAACTCCGCCCCAGCCGGCTCGCTGACCGGCTCGACAGCCCGCTCACCCAACTCCGCCCCAGCCGGCCCGGTGACCGGCTCGACCGCCGGCTCGACCAACTCCGCCCCAGTCGGCTCGCTGACCGGCTCGACCAACTCCGCCCCAGTCGGCCCGGTGACCGGCTCGACCGCCGGCTCGACCAACTCCGCCCCAGTCGGCTCGCTGACCGGCTCGACCGCCGGCTCGACCAACTCCGCCCCGATCGGCTCGCTGACCGGCTCGACCGCCGGCTCACCCAACTCCGCCCCGGTGGGCTCGGCAATCGGCTCGGGCGCGTCGGCCCCGGTCGGCTCGTCGGTGGGCTCGGCGGTCTCGACCGGCCGGTGCGGAAGCAGCACCTCGCCGGCGATCGCCCGTTCGACCGGCGGCGTCGGCGCTTCCTCGGTGCCATCGGGCCAGACGATGCGGAACTCGTCGTCCATCGGCACGATCACCTCGGCGGGCGCCACGGCGTCGTGCAGCGCGATCTCCGCATCGGGCTCGACGGCGACGGCGTCGTACTCGACGGGGTCGCGACGCCGATCGACGAGCGGCCCCGACTCGATGGGGGCGATCAGCGCGTCGAGATCGATCACCAGCGACTCGAACCCGATCTCGGGCGGCTCGACGGCGGCTTCCGCGGGCTCGGCGGGCGCCGTCGGCTCGGCGGCGTCGGGGTTCGTGAGCCCGGGGGCGGCCGTCGGGGCGTCGGTCGGAGGGGGAGCGAGGTGCGGAGCGGCCTCCCCACCGGCGTCAGGACGCGCCACGAACGGCGACTCGGCGATCTCCCCGCCGGCGTCGGCGACCAGCAGATCCTGCCCGAAGTCGGCGTCCGACTCGTCGCGGCCGGTCGACGGCGCCACGTCGGCGAGCGGCAGATCCCACTCGATGCGCAGCTCGTCGCCGAGAGAACCGTGCTCCGCCGACGGGAGTCCCGGCAGATCCTCGACGATCGAGTTGTCGACCAGGGCGACGTCGCTGACGGGTCGGGTCACGGCGCCCGCCGACGAAGGCGCGACGAACCAGCGGTGGACCCCGGACTCGTGATGGCGGTAGGCGGTCGCCCGGCTGGTGGCGATGACGTTGTTGGCGAGATCGGCCAGCAACGCCTGGGTCGCGTCCTCGACCGTGACCATCACCGCGTCGCGGTCGACGCTCGGGTCACGATCGAAGAGGCGGCCGAGATGCTCGACGCCCCCGACGCGCACCATGCCGCGCTCGAGTTGGACCGGGTCGATCAGGCCGGAGTCGAGCAGCCGGCGACCGAGCGTCGTGTCGTCGGACCGCTCGGCATAGTAGGCGACGCCGTTGTCGAGGTACACCCGCACCTCGGGCGTGGCGTGGAAGACGATCTCACCGGTGAACGCCTGCTCACGGGCCGCGTCCAGCGCGATCCAGCAGGGCTGGGGGCTCTCCGAGCCGATACGGCGGCCGGGATCGTTGGCCCCGGCCATCCCGGATCCCAGAGGGTCGATGTCGGTTTCATGGATCATGTCAGGCAACCTCGGCGCCGGCCCGTTCGATGACGTCCAGCAGGGTCAGCAGAACCTCGATGACGACCTCGCGGCCGGAGTCGGGGTCGATGAGTTGACAGGGGACGACCGCCTCGCAGGACAGCGCACCCAACGAACGCGCCAGTCGGCGCGCGGACTCGACGTCGTCGCAGCGGTTGACCGCGACGACGGCGGGGACGTGCAGATCGGCGAGCAGCGATCGCAGCTCGACGCCGGCCGCAGCATGAGTTTCGGTCGCCTGGGCGTCGACGACGAACGCGACGACGTCGACGTCGCCCTTCAGGATGTTCGTCATGAATCGGAATCGCGGCTGGCCGGGCGTGCCGAACAACAGTAGGCGGACGAACTCGCCGTCCTCGATCCGGTAGGTGCCGAAGTCCATGGCGACCGTCGTCGCCGCCTTGACATCGGACTCCTCACCGCTCGTGACGACGTCGGTCGACACGACCTGGGTCTGCGAGACCGACTGGATCAACGACGTCTTGCCGGCCGCGAACGGGCCGGTGACCAGGATCTTGAAGGTCTGATCGATCACGACCCGCTCCCAGCGAGCACCGCGGCCCGGGAGCGCACGAACGACCGCAGGCGGACCTGGTCGACCGTGGTCATCGTGAGCATTGCGAGGATGCGGCTTCCCCCCAACGGCCAGATGAGCAGCAGCCCGCGGTCGTGGTCGACGACCAGTTGACGCAGCTCGTTGCCGTCGCCCATCTGGACGAGTTGGTGACCGAGACCGACGGCGGCGGCGAGCATCGCCGCGTGCGCGGGCTCGTTCGGGAGTTCGGAGCTGCTGGCGATCGAGAATCCGTCGGTGGTGGCGAGCAGCGCGGCGCGCGCTCCGTGAACGACGGCGACGAGCTCGTCGAGCACGGCGGCCGGGTCGACCGGAGGGGTCGGGAGATCCTCGACGGCGGGGGCCGATGCGGCCGGTGCACTCCACGAGTGGGCAGGTGGTGGCGCTGGCGGGACGCGATCGGTCATCAGTTGCCGTCCGCTGTCGAACGTGTGCTTGACCGTTTCCATACGAACCGTATCGGTCGTCGGCGATCAGAACTTGAGGATTCTTTGATGTTCCGGCGACCGTACCGCGCGCGGGGTGGGCACGGCGGCCACCGCTTCCGTTGCCATCCTTTCACCGATAGCCTCGCTGCCGGAAGGCTGCCAGAGCGGACGAATGGGACGGCCTCGAAAGCCGTTGAAGTCTTCGGGCTTCCGTGGGTTCGAATCCCACGCCTTCCGCCAGTACGTCCACGGGCGTCCATGGAGATCCACGAAAAGCTTCCTGAACAGGGCAGGCTCGGATCGAGATCCATGGGCGCCCGTCGTCGTTCTAAGTGCGTTAGTCTCAGGGTTAGTCTCAAACAGTCGTTTTGAGACCAACGAGGAGGCCGAGCGATGCCGAAGACGCCCCGAGGAAAGCGTGTCCCCGATGCTTCCGGCGAGTCGTTCCACGTCGTGAACAAGGCGCCCAACGGCCAGGCCGAACCGTTCTTCGATCGGACTCGCCAGGTGTGGGTCGCACCCTGGCGCAAGCCCGACGGCCGGGTCGGTCGCCCGACTGGCAAAACCCGAGCGCTCGCCGTCGCTTCACGTGACCGCCACGTCGAGAAGGCTGCGCACGAGGCACAGTTCGGCGAGCTTGCCGAGGGGTTCAACGCCGAGACGACCGTCGGCGAGCTGTCGGCTTGGTGGTTGGAACACGTGGCTCGGCATCGGGTACGGCCGACGTCGCTGGCCACCTACCGCAAGCACGTTTCGGTGATCGACGGCAAGCTCGGGTCGGTGCCCGTCTGCGAACTGCGTGCCGAGCAGGTGACCGCCTTCGTGTCGGAACTGCTCGACGAGGGTTCCGCTTCGCGTGCGAAGAACGTTCGAACGCTGCTGGTTCAGATCCTGGAGCAGGGCGTCGAATTCGGCTTGGCCACCCAGAACGTCGCGCGCAAGGTCAAGGCCCCGAAGGCGGTGTCGAAGCCACGACGCACGATCACCCCTGATGAGACCCAACATCTGATCGCCGAGTGCGATCCTCGATTCGCCGCAGCGGCCGCGCTCTGCTTCGTGCAGGGCTGGCGCATCAGCGAGGCGGTCGGCCTGGCGTGGCAGGACCTCGACCTCGATGAGGGGTCGGTACTCGTCCGCCGGGGCTCGACGTATGCCGATCGTGTCGGCATGGTGCTCGGCCCGACCAAGACACGAGGGGCCACGGGCGTCCAGGTGCTCGGGCGAACCGTCGTGTCACTGCTACGCGCCCGCCGCGCGATGTTCGAATCGGACCGTGCGGTGTTTCCCGGTCCCTGGCCGACGGTCGAGTACGACGGCGAACAACTCGACCTCGTCTTCACAACCGCGGATGGAACTCCGACGCTGCGCCAGCACGTCGATCGAGCGATTCGCAAGGCGGCCGAACTCGCCGACATCGATTCCGCCGGCCTCGGCACCCACGCCGGCCGGCGTTCGGTCGTGACCAACTTGTTCGCTTCCGGCTCGCTTGACCTCGAAGACGTTGCTCGATTCGTCGGCCACAACGACGTGGCGACGACGCGCGGCTACGTCCAGCATGAAGGCGACCGACCCCGACAGGTCAGCGAGCGCGCCCTCGAACTCCTCGATCCAGTCGGGGACTCCGACACGATCCCTGAATAGGGCTGATCGGGTGTCGTGTCACCCGTCGTGCGAGGCATCGTGCGCGCCGTTGCCTCGCCGTTTCTCAGCGCTGTGCGCCAGATCCGGACTCAGAGCGTGATCTGTGAGTTTCAGGCGTCGCGTGAACCTTCCAGTAGGCGAAGGTGACCATCGGCGGCAACCAACGCTCTCACGGCCCTCGAAACGGCGGCACCGCTTTCTCACACAGGGATGGACAATCGGACGCTTGCTTGCCAGATCCTCGATTGATTGGGCGTTCGGCCCTTGTCAACAACCCTCTGCAGGTCGATCGTGGAGGGTAGAGAAGGTGGTCAAGATGCGCGCTTGGGGCAGGCTGTGCTTCGTGTTGACGGTGGGGCTGTTGGCGGCGGGGCTGGCCACGAGACCAGCGCCGGCGGAAGCTGGCACAGGCAACGTCGTTGGGTGGGGCATCAACTCTTCCGACGGGCAGACAACTCCGCCCGCGGGTTACTACGTTGCGATCGCCGCAGGCGGTGGGCACAGTCTGGCGTTGAAGGCCGACGGCTCAATCGTTGGCTGGGGCAGGAACTACGACGGACAAGCCTCACCGCCCGCCGGCAACGACTTCGTCGCGATCGCTGCCGGCGAATCGCACAGCCTGGCCTTAAAGGCTGACGGGTCAATCGCCGCCTGGGGCCAGGGTCACTATGGCCAGACCACGCCGCCTGGCGGGAACGACTACGTCGCGATCGCCGCCGGCTGGTACCACGGTCTTGCGTTGAAGGCCCAAGGATCGATCGTCGGTTGGGGCCTCAACGTCGGCGGGCAGGCGACACCGCCATCCGGTAACGACTTCGTCGCGATCGCTGGCGGCCCGTATCACAGCTTGGCGTTAAAAGCCGACGGGTCGATCGTCCGCTGGGGCGAAAACTATCACGGCGCGACGTCACCGCCGTCCGGTGGCGGTCATACGGCGATCGCCGCTGGCTACGCCTTCGGGGTGGCCTTACGGACCGATGGCTCGCTCGTTGGATGGGGCTCCGACTCCTCCGGAAAGGCGTCGCCGCCTGCGGGCAAGGACTATGTCGCCATCTCTGCGAGTTCGTACCATGGCCTTGCGTTGAAGGCCGATGGGTCAATCGTTGGTTGGGGCGAGAATTACAATGGTCAAGCATCGCCGCCGCCGATCGACGACTACTACGTCGCGATCTCTGCTGGCGAGCAACACAGCCTGGCGTTGATGGGCTTCCCGCCGTCATTCGGTGAGTTCACGGCGTTGACGCCGAGTCGGGTGTTGGATACGCGTCATGGGGTCGGCACCGGTGGGGTGGTCGGGACGTTGGGTCCGCGTTCGGTGATTGATGTGCAGATCACAGGCCGGGGCGGGGTGCCCGCGGTCGGCGTGGACGCGGTCGTGATGAACGTCACCGCGGTGGCCCCCACCGCGTGGACGTATCTGACCGTGTACCCGACCGGCATTCCGTTGCCGAATATCTCCAACTTGAACACCACGACCGGGCACACCCAAGCGAACCTGGCGACCGTCCGCGTCGGCGACGGTGGCAAGGTCTCGGTCTACAACTGGGACGGCACCCCCCACGTCCTGTTCGACGTCGCCGGCTACTACACCAACGAATACGGGCCCGACGGCGCCCGCTTCCGGGCCATCGACCCAGTCCGTATCGCGGACACCCGGCACGGCATCGGCGGCATCGGCGGCACCCCGTTGGGACCTGACGAAACCCGCACCATCCGTGCCACCGGCTATAGCGGCATCCCAGTCACGGGGCCGACCGCGGTCGTGCTGAATGTCACCGTCGACGCCGCCACCGCCTGGAGCTTCCTCACCATCTCCCCGGCCGACGTCACCCGACCGAACGCGTCCAACCTCAACTACGTCGCCGGGGACACCGTCGCCAACCAGGTCATCGTCCGCGTCCCCGCCGACGGCATGATCGACATCTACAACGCCTTCGGCACCACCACCGTCATCGTCGACCTCGTCGGCTACTACGAAGACGCCGGCTCCGACTACACGGGACGGTTCCTGGCGTTCGACCCGTTCCGTCAATTCGACACCCGCGTCGACGACATCTTCCCGCCACCCGGTGACATGTGGGACGGCGACTGGATCCACGTCTGGTGGGACGACGACCCGTACTCAGCAACCGTGGTCAACGTCACCGTCACCCAAACCCACGGCGGCGGCTACATCGTCACCTACCCCTACCCCGGCACCCCACCCAACACCTCAACGGTCAACTACGGCACCGGCGACACCGTCGCCAACCACGCCATCGTCCGCTGCGGCCCCGAGATGGCCTTCCTCAACGTCAGAGGCACCACCCACCTCATCGTCGACATCTTCGGCGTGTTCACCTGACCTCCCTCAGCTGGGTCGATGGTGCAACCGATCTGGCCAGGTTCGCCGGATGGTGAACTGTCTCGGATAGCGATGGCGGATTCAAGTCGTCGTCGATCGTCAAACGAGATGCGTGGTCCGCATCCGCCGGTCCCGTCCGAGTGCTTGTCGCAGTCGGGCAGTTTGCCGTGGGGTCGTTCCTGGGGGCCTCTCATCAGAAGACGAGGTTCTGCGGTTCGAACAGTAGGACTGCTTCTGCCTCTCTGAACGGCGCGTTCATCTCGGCGGTCTCGAGGAACGGTGAGCGGACGGTTCGCGACGGACAACGCCGTCGTGGCGGTTAGGCCGGCTCGCGTACGGATGGGGATCCCCATCCGATACACCTCGCGGCTGCTTGATCGGTACCGCGACAGCGACGAGGGAGCGTTCGATTGCCGTTCCCCTATCGAAGGTGGGATCAAGTGCGGCTTCGTACGATCTCGACGTTCTGATCCCGAGTCGTAGTCCCTAACCGATCCCTAACCGGCGCAGATCACCGTGACGTGTCCCGAGGGCGTAGAGCCCCCACCCGGCCTGCGAGGCAGTCCGTCAAGCCATCTCGCCGACGACGCCGGGCCGCTCGGTGCTAACCGCGATCTACACCCGCACCCTGACGACAACCCCACCCTCAGATCCGAAGAGCCTCAAATCTGAGACCTCGGAGGCCAAGATTGGCCGTCGATCGCCGAGTCGCGTCCCCTGTCGAGTCCAACGACACCGGCTGCGTCGAATGTCCGGCGATCAGGGGCGCGTCAGCCCGATCGCGTGCCTGCGGTATGGGGCGCCGCCGGAATGTTCTCAGACGAAGTCCGGGTCAATCTTGAATGTCGAAATCATCTCGAACTTCCTGGGCAGCTTGGGCGACCCTGGGGTCGACGGGCAGGGAATCGATAGCGCGGAGTTCCACCTCCGCTGCCGCCAGGTCACCCATCAGGGCGTGGACGACGGCGCGTCGGTGGTGCGCCCAACCGATGAAGTTCACGTCGTCGGGTGCGAGATCGATGACGGCGGTCGCATCCGCGAGTGCCCCGTCGAGCTGTTCAAGCTCGATCCAGCCGTAGCTGCGATTCAGATAGGCGCGGGCGAGAAGGTTGGTGTCGTCGGGCTCGAGTTCGATCACCACGGTCCAATCAGCGACTGCCTCGACGGAGCGGTCGAGCTCATATTGTGCGGTGGCACGGTCCATGTGGGCGTAGACGAGAAGGCCGTCGTCGGGTTGGAGTTCGATGGCGGCGGTGGCGTCGGCGACGGCTTCGTCGAACCGGCCCGCGCCGAGCTGGGCGCCGCAGCGGTACATGTAGGCGTTGGCAAGGTCGTTGGTGTCGGCGGGTTGGAGTTCGATGGCGGCGGTGGCGTCGGCGACGGCTTCGTCGAACCGGCCCAGTGACAGCAGGGCGGAGCTGCGGTTCACGTACGCGGTGAAGAGATCGTCGTCGTCGTCGGGTTCGAGTTCGATCGCCGCGGTCGTGTCGGCAACGGCTTCGTCGAACCGACCCAGCCCTGCCAGCGCGAATCCGCGTTCCCGGTAGGCCTCGGCGAGCTGGTTGGCATTGTCGGGTTCGAGCTCGATGGCGGCGGTCGTATCGGCGATCGCTTCCTCGAAACGGCCGAGCTTGGACAAGACGGTGCCGCGTCCGATGTATGCCTCAACGAGCCAGCTGCTGTCGTCCGGTTCGAGTTCGATGACGGTGGTGGCGTCCGCGATGGACTCATCGAACCGGCCGAGCCGTGAGTGGGCGACGCTTCGTCCAACGTACGCGTCGGCGAGAAGGTTCGTGTCGTCGGGATCGAGATCGATGACTGCCGTGGCGTCCTCGTCGAGGTCGTCGAACCGTTCAAGCCCGTTCAGGGCGTGGCATCGGACCAGGTAGGCGCGGGCCAGGTCGTTGGTGTCGTCA
>JBFGCT010000148.1:0-10184 GCA_041581055.1 Ilumatobacteraceae bacterium
CCGGAGATGACCATCGTCGGGTCATCGCCCGAACCGATGGTGCAGCTGCTCGGCCGGAAGGTGGTCTCCCGGCCGATCGCCGGGACCCGCCGGCGGGGGAGGAACGACGAGCACGACCGGCGGATGGCCGCCGAGCTGGCGGAGCACCCCAAGGAGCGAGCCGAGCACGTGATGCTGGTCGACCTCGCCCGCAACGACGTCGGGCGGGTGGCCCGCTTCGGGTCGGTGCACGTCGACGAGCTGATGACGCTCGAGCGCTACAGCCACGTGATGCACCTCACGTCGCAGGTGTCCGGCGACCTGCGCGAGGGGCTCGGCGCGATCGACGTGCTCCGGGCGACGATGCCCGCCGGCACGGTCAGCGGGGCGCCGAAGGTGCGGGCGATGGAGATCATCGACGAGCTCGAGCCGGTCAAGCGCGGCCCGTACGCGGGTGTGGTCGGCTACATCGACTGGTCGGGCAACCTCGACACGGCGATCGCCATCCGCACGATGTTCGTCACCGGTGACGGCCACCGGGCGAGCCTCCAGGCCGGGGCCGGGATCGTCGCCGACTCGGTCCCCGACGACGAGGATCTCGAGTGCCGCAACAAGGCCGCCGCGCTGCTCGCCGCGATCCCCGCCGCCCGCCGGATGACCGCGGCCCGCCGCGCCCACAACACCCCGGCCTGAGCCGGCGGTTACAGCGCGAGGGCGATCAGGAAGAGGAGTCCGATCCCGGCGAACGCGAACGAGACGACCGTCGACAGCGCGACCAGCGCGGGGAACGTGGTGACGGCGTGCAGCGCCGACGCGACCGCGCGGAACTGGTCGTGCCGGTCGCCGATCGTGTCGCGCAGCTCGAAGAACTGTCGGGAGAGTGCGACGACGCCCTCGTCCTTGGACTCCTCGCTCGTCTCGATCGTCTCGATCACGACCTTCTCGGTCCGCCGGTCGCCGGCGATCAGGGCGCGGACCTCGTCGACCAGCGCCCGCGTGCCCTTGCCGACCGACCGCAGCCTCCACATCGCGACGATCACCGACCCGACGCCGACGACGAGGAAGAAGCCGCCGAGGACGACCCAGACCGTGCGGACCCCGCCGGAGAGCGCGGCGAGCCCGAGCAGGAACCCGCCGCCGCAACAGAACGTGGCGATGATCAGCACGCCGCCGCCGAGCGCGAGCCCCCGGCGGACGAGGCTGAGCACGGTGTCGACCGCGCGCTCGGCCAGCCGGTCGAGATCGTCGAGGCCGAAGCCGGGTTGATCGCTCATGCGGTTCGCAGTGTGCCACGCCAGACTGGTGATGTGAACACCGCCGACACGATCACCACAGCCTTCCTCGACGACGAACGGCGTGACCGCGTCACCGTCGCCGGTCCCGACGCGCAGCGTTACCTGCAGTCGCAGATCGCCCAGGACGTCGACGATCTCGACGTCGGGGTCGCCCGTTGGACGCTCGTGCTCGATCCGTCGGGCAAGATCGACACGCTCGCCCGGATCGCGCGCGTCGCACCCGAGACGTTCGTGCTCGACACCGAGGCGGGGTACGGCGAGGGGCTGGCGGCACGCCTCAACCGTTTCAAGATCCGCGTCGACGCGACGATCGAGCTCGACGCCGTCGAGGCCGCCGAGGCCGACGAGCCGCCGGCCGCGATCGAGGCGGCGCGGATCGCCGCCGGCTGGCCGCGGATGGGCGCCGAGATCGTGCGCGGCCAGACGATCCCGGCAATGACCGGCCTGGTCTCGGTCGCGGCGAGCGTGACGAAGGGCTGTTATCCGGGCCAGGAGCTGGTCGAGCGGATGGACAGCCGCGGGGCCGAGGCGCCCCGCTCCCTGCGGGTCCTCGACGCGCCGGACGGAGTCGCGGCAGGTGACCCGATCCTCGACGCCGAGGGCAACGAGGTCGGCGTCTACACCAGCGTCGGCGCCGGCGGCAAGGCCCTCGGCTACGTGAAGCGCAGCGTCGAGCTCGGCGACCCCCCGGCCCACGCGACCTGACACGACACGACCCCGACCCCACCCCGTTCTGTTCGCGGATTGTTGCGCTGAGCGCAACGCCGCCCGAGAATTTCGGTGTGGGGTTCGGCCCACCACCGACCCCGCCCCGTTCTGTTCGCGGATTGTTGCGCTGAGCGCAACGCCGCCCGAGAATTTCGGTGTGGGGTTCGGCCCTGGATCGGGGGATCAGGCGGGGGCCGCGGCGAGGGAGCGGCGGATGGCGACGACGTCGGGGTGCGCGCGCAGGCCGATCAGCTCCGGCGAGCTGTCGATGACGGCGGCCAGGGCCTGCGGCGACGTGTTGGCGTCGGCGGCGGCGCGCAACCAGCCGATCGCCGTCGCTTGATCGCCGAGTGCGCCGGCCGCCCGCGCCACCGTCGCCGCGCCGAGCGTGTGCGGGTGCCGCTCGTAGCCCGCGGCGGCGTAGTGGGCCGCGTCCTCGTACCGTCCGAGCCTGATCAGCAGGTTGGCGAGCACGTACTCGTTCCACGGGTCGCCGCTCGGCAGCGGCTCCGGGAGCACGCCGACCAGCGCGGCGATGTCGTCGTTGACGAGCTCGACGACCGGCGGCGGGCGATCGGGGCGCGGTTGGCTCAACGCGTTGACGAGGATGCGGCGCGCCTTGGCCCGCTTGCCGGCGCCGATCGCCTGGTGCGCGTCCATCCACGGCGAGGACGGCGCCTTGGTCGATCCGAGCATCTGGAACTGGGTGATCAGCAGGAACCCGACGAAGATCCCGAACCCGCGGAACCGGTCCGACGTGAAGCACAGCACGGCCCCGACCGCGGTCACCGCGATCGAGAAGTAGAGCATCGGCCGCCGCGAGCGACCGGGGACCAGCCGATCGAGACCGTTGAGCACGATGTTGCCGCCGTCGAGCGGGAGGATCGGGATCAGGTTCAGCAGGCCGATGATCGGACCGGCCCACCAGATCGCCAGCGTCGCCGCCGAGTCGTCGACCGACGTGCGGTCGAGCGGGTTGGCCCCCATCGCCAGCAGCAGTGCGACGCTGAGCGCGATCTGGATCGCCGGGCCGGAGAACGAGATCCACGCGTGCTCCAGCCGCGAGATCGGACGCGACGGCACATATGACGCGTAGCCGGCGAGGAAGTCGAGCGAGATCTCCGCCCGCGCGCCCGCCCGGCGCGCAGCGGTCGCGTGGCCGAATTCGTGGATCATCGTCAGCGCGGCGAGCGATCCGGCGAGCCAGAGGCCGAACTCGTTGCCGTAGATCACGACGATCAACAGCATGAACATGATGAACCCCGGCCGGACGTGGACGGGGAAACCGAAGAGCCGGAACATCGTCGCCCAGGCTACGGGGCACGACCGGCGGAGGGCGGGTCAGCGGGAACCCGATTCACACCGGCGCCCGTAGACTCTGCGCCCGTATGTCTTACGTCTACAGCTTCGACCACAAGCACCGCCGCCCTCCGATGGAGTACAAGGACCTGCTCGGCGGCAAGGGCGCCAACCTCGCCGAGATGACCTCGGTGCTGAAGCTGCCGGTGCCGCCGGGGTTCACGATCTCGACCGACGCCTGCCGGGCGTACATGGACGGCGGGTGGCCCGACGGCCTCGACGCCGAGATCGACAAGCAGGTCGCCAAGTTGGAGAAGGAGATGGGCCGCGCGCTCGGCGATCCGTCCGACCCGCTGCTCGTCTCGGTCCGCTCCGGCGCCAAGTTCTCGATGCCGGGGATGATGGACACCGTCCTCAACCTGGGGCTCAACGACAAGAGCGTCAAAGGGCTGGCCAAGGTCACCGACGACGAGCGCTTCGCCTACGACAGTTACCGCCGGTTCATCGCCATGTACGCCCGCATCGTGATGGGCGCCGACGGCGAGCCGTTCGAGGAGCTGCTCGACGAGGCGCGCGAGGCGTGCAACGGCAAGACCGACGCCGACATCCCCGCCGACGCGTTGAAGCAGCTGTGCGCGGCGTACAAGAAGCTCGTCAAGGAGCAGACCGGCAAGGCCTTCCCGCAGCCGCCGCTGAAGCAGCTGCGCGGCGCGGTCGAGGCCGTGTTCGCGTCGTGGAACGGGGCCCGCGCCATCGCCTACCGCGTGCGCGAGGGGATCGACCACTACCTCGGCACGGCGGTCAACGTCCAGGCGATGGTGTTCGGCAACCGCGACGAGAAGTCGGGCACCGGCGTCGGCTTCACGCGCGACGCGGCGACCGGCGAGAACGTGCCGTACGGCGACTTCCTGGTCAACGCGCAGGGCGAGGACGTGGTGGCCGGCATCCGCAAGACCGAGGATCTCGACCAGATGGTCCACCACTTCCCGGAGATCCACGACGAGCTGCTCGAGATCTTCGAGCGTCTCGAGCGGCACTACACCGACATGTGCGACACCGAGTTCACGATCGAGCAGGGCAAGCTCTGGATGCTCCAGACCCGCATCGGCAAGCGGACCGGCGTGGCGGCGCTGAAGATGGCCGTCGACATGACCAAGGGCACGGGCAAGGGCGACCGGCGGTGGAAGATCAGCCGTGACGAGGCGTTGACGCGGGTCAGCGCCGAGCACCTCGACTCGGTGCTCCACCCGCAGTTCGTCAGCAAGGGGACGGTGCTGGCCAAGGGCCTCGGCGCGTCGCCCGGCGCCGCCGTCGGGCGCGTCTACTTCACCGCCGACGACGCCGTCGACGCCGACGATCGCGGCGAGCCCGTCCTGCTCGTGCGCAGCGAGACGAGCCCCGAGGACGTCCACGGGATGATGGTCAGCCAGGGCATCCTCACCGCCCGCGGCGGCCTGGTGAGCCACGCCGCCGTCGTCGCCCGCGGCTGGGGCACGCCGGCCGTCGTCGGCGCCGAGGAGATCAAGATCGGCAAGGGCCAGTTCACCGTCGGCGACGTCACGGTCGAGCAGGGCGACCTGCTCTCGATCGACGGCACGACCGGCGAGGTCGTGCTCGGGGCGATGGAGCTCGAGAACGCCAAGCCGCCCGCCGAGTTCGAGGTGATCCTCGGGTGGGCCGACAAGGTGCGCAAGAACAAGCTCGCCGTCCGGGCCAACGCCGACACCGGCGAGGACGCGACGAACGCCCGCGAGCTCGGCGCCGAGGGCATCGGCCTCTGCCGCACCGAGCACATGTTCCTCGCCCCCGACCGTCTGCCGGTCGTGCGCAAGATGATCCTCGCCCGCACCGCCGACGAGGAGACCGCCGCCCTCGAAGAGCTGCGCAAGGTGCAGCAGGCCGACTTCGAGGAGATCCTCGAGGCGATGGACGGCCTGCCGGTGACGATCCGCCTGCTCGACCCGCCGCTGCACGAGTTCCTGCCGTCGGTCGAGGAGCTGAGGATCAAGGAGGCGACCACCAAGCTCTCCAAGCAGGAGCAGGCCGAGCTGGCCGCCGCGGAGAGCTGGGCGGAGCACAACCCGATGATCGGCACGCGCGGCGTCCGGCTCGGCGTGCTCAAGCCCGGCCTGTACGCGATGCAGGTGCGGGCGCTGCTCGACGCCGCCGCGGTGCTGCGCAAGCGCGGCCTCAACCCGATCGTCGAGATCATGATCCCGCTCACGGTCACCCGCGACGAGATGGCGCTCGCCCGCTCGTGGGTCGAGGCCGAGGTCGAGGCGGCGATCAAGGGGATGAAGAACAAGCCCGACATCACGATCGGGACGATGATCGAGACGCCGCGGGCCGCGATCCGCGCCGACGAGATCGCCGAGGTGTCGGACTTCTTCAGCTTCGGCACCAACGACCTGACGCAGCTCACGTTCGGCTTCAGCCGCGACGACGTCGAGAGCCGGATGATGCCGGCGTATCTCGAGCGGGGTCTGCTCTCGGCCAACCCGTTCGACACGATCGACCAATCCGGCGTCGGCGACCTGGTCCGGATGGGCGCCGAGCGGGGCCGCCAGACCAAGCCCAAGCTGAAGCTCGGCGTCTGCGGCGAGCACGGTGGCGACCCGGCCTCGATCGACCTGTTCTACAGGGCCGGCCTCGACTACGTCAGCTGCTCGCCCTTCCGCGTCCCGATCGCCCGGCTCTCCGCCGCCCAATCGATCATCTCCGGCCGGGCCGGTTGATCCGCTCGCGGCGTCGCGCAGGTTCGTCGCCGCCCTGAGGCGGCTTGCCCACCGTGCGCCCGGCGAGCGAACCAATCGCTCCCGACTGGATTGAAAACCGATGCTGGGGGGCAGACTGTCGTCCGTGATCACGTCGTTGCTGACCGAGGGGTCTGCCCGGGACAACTTCGTCGACCTCGACGTGGCCCTGTGGCAGTGGGGCGCGCTGCTCGGCATCATCGTCGCGCTGCTGCTCGTCGACCTCCTCGTGTTCCACCGCGAGGCGCACGAGGTGTCGACCAAGGAGGCGGCGATCGAATCGGCCGCCTGGATCGGCTGCGGCCTCGCGTTCACCGGCGTCGTCGCGTGGTGGTTCGGCGGCGCGGCGAGCGGTGAGTACATCACCGGGTACCTCATCGAGAAGAGCCTGAGCGTCGACAACGTGTTCGTCTGGGCGCTGATCATGGCGTACTTCGTCGTCCCGCCGAGGTACCAGCACCGGGTGCTGTTCTGGGGCATCTTCGGGGCCCTCGTCCTCCGGGCGATCTTCATCTTCGCCGGCGTCGCGCTGATCGAGCGCTTCGAGTGGGTGCTGTACGTGTTCGGCGCGTTCCTGCTCTACACCGCGGGCAAGCTGATCTTCAGCGACAACGACCACATCGACCCGGGTGACTCGCGGTTCTTGAAGGTCGTCCGCCGTTTCGTGCCGTCGACCGACGAGTACGACGGCCAGAAGATGTTCACGATGCGCAACGGCGTCCGGTTGGCGACGCCGCTGTTCGCCGTGCTGATGTTGATCGAGGCGACCGACGTGCTCTTCGCCGTCGACTCGGTGCCGGCCGTGCTGGCCGTCTCGCACGAGCAGTTCATCGTGTTCGCGTCGAACGCGTTCGCGATCCTCGGTCTGCGCGCCCTGTACTTCTTGCTCGCCGACATGCACGCCCGCTTCAGCTATCTCCAGGAGGGGCTGGCGATCATCCTCGCCTTCGTCGGGGTCAAGATGATCATCGCCGAGTGGTACCACATCCCGACCGGGCTCTCGCTGCTGTTCATCGCCATCGTCCTCACCGCCTCGATCGGGTTCTCGCTCAAGGCCACCCGGCTCGTGGAGGTGTCCGAGGAGTCGACCTCGTCGGAGGTCTAGCCTCGGCCTGATGGCGATCGTCGACGAGGATCTCGAGCGGTTGCGCTCGACGGTCTCGATCGTCGACACCGTGCAGCAGTACGTCGCGCTGAAGCGCGTCGGGCGGAATTGGACCGGGTTGTGCCCCTTCCACGCCGAGAACACGCCGTCGTTCAACGTCCGCGAGGAGACCGGCTACTACAAGTGTTTCGGGTGCGACAAGGGCGGCGACGTCTTCACGTTCATCCAGGAGATCGAGCACCTCGACTTCCCCGGCGCGGTCGAGCACCTCGCCGCCAAGGCCGGGGTCCAGCTCAACTACACCTCGACCGGTCAGTCCAAGGAGCGCGCCAGGCGCAAGCGGCTGACGGCCGCGATGGCCGACGCCGTCGAGTGGTATCACCAACGCCTGCTGAGCGACCCCGGCGCCCGGGCCGCCCGCGACTATCTCCGCCGGCGGGGGCTGGCCGGCGACGTCGCCCGCCAATTCAAACTCGGCTGGGCGCCCGACGACTGGGACCAGCTCGCCCGTGGTCTCGGCGCGCCGGCCGACGTGCTGCAGGACGTCGGGCTGGCGTTCCGCAACCGGCGCAACAAGATGCAGGACTCGTTCCGGGCGCGGGTGATGTTCCCGATCTTCTCCGAGTCCGGCGAGGCGCTGGCGTTCGGCGGGCGGATCCTGCCCGGGTCGGACGATCCGGCGAAGTACAAGAACTCCTCGGAGACGCCGATCTACACGAAGTCCAAGACGCTCTATGGGCTGAACTGGGCGAAGGCCGACATCGCCAAGCAGGACCAGGTCATCGTGTGCGAGGGCTACACCGACGTGATCGGCTTCCACCGGGCCGGCGTGCCCCGGGCCGTCGCGACGTGCGGGACCGCGCTCACCGAGGAACACGTGCGGCTGCTCAAGCGCTACGCCAGCCGGGTGGTGCTCGCCTTCGACGCCGACGCCGCCGGGCAGGGCGCCGCGGAACGCTTCTACGAGTGGGAGCAGAAGCACAAGGTCGAGGTGTCGGTCGCCCGCCTGCCGGTGGGCAAGGATCCCGGCGACCTCGCCCAATCCGATCCGGGCGCGTTGCAGGCGGCGGTCGACGACGCGATGCCGTTCCTAGGCTTCCGGCTCCAGCGGACGCTGAACTCCCGGCCCACCGACTCGCCCGAACACCGGGCCCGGCTCGCCGAGGAGGCGATGGCCGTCGTCAACGAACACCCGAACGCGAACGTCCGCAAGCTGTACGCCGGCGAGGTCGCGACCCGCGTCGGACTGCCGGTCGGCGACCTGGTCAAGGTCGCCGAGCGGGGGGCCCGCAGCCCGGCGATCCGGGTCGAGCCGAAGCGACCGAGGGGTGGGCCGCGGCAGAACGCCGAGTTCGCGGCGCTCGTCCTGCTCGTCCACGAGTGGGACTCGATCGCCTCGTGGCTGGTCGAGGCGCTGTTCGACGACGACGCCAACCGGATGGCGTTCATCGCCCTCGCCGACGCCGGCGGCGACCTTCAGCGGGCGCTCGAGTCGGTCGCGCCGGACGCCCGCGAGGTCCTCGAGCGGGCCGCCGTCGCCGACCTGGTGTTGGACGCCGAGGTCGAGGCGAAGATGCTGATCGGGGCAGCGGTGCGCCGTGAGCTGCGCCAGCGCTCCGCCGTGGTCGACCCAGACGAGATCGAACGCGACCGCCAGGCCCGCCTCGACATCGAGGCGATGAGCGATATCGACTCCGAACGCGCCCTCCTGGCCGCCGAGTCGTTGCTAGGTTGGCTTCATCGACGAACAGACGAGCGAGCCGGAGGGGATGCCTGAGGAGACTGGCGCCCCGGTGCACGATCCTCCCTTCGCGGGCGTCGACACCGACGAGTGGGGCGATCTGGTCGCCCACGGCCGCGCGTCGGGCGAGGTCCACGCCGAAGATGTGACTCACGTCCTCCGCCACGTCGAGCTGACCGGCGACGTGCTGACCGAGGTGCAGGTGGCGATGGCCGGCCACGGGATCACGATCGACGATGCAGTCGAGGCGGTCGACGACGACACGCCGAGCGGCGTCGGGCGCCACGTGGTCCTCGAGGAGGAGCCGGTTCTCGATGACTCCGACGAACGGTTGCTGTCGCGCCGGCGGAAGCGGCGGACGAAGCGGTCCGCGCCCAAGGGCGAGGGCGGCACGTCTGACGCGGTGCGGATGTACCTGCGCGAGATCGGCCAGGTCGACCTGCTGACCATCGACGACGAGCGCCGCCTGGCCCAGCTGATCGAAGAGGGCAAGATCGCCGCGGCGAAGATCGACGAGGCCGACGGCGACGGCAACGCCCTCGAAACCGTCGAGAGCCGCATGTTGATGCGCGCCGTCAGCCGCGGCGAGCGGGCCAAGAGCGAGTTGACCCAGGCCAACCTGCGGCTGGTGGTCAGCATCGCCAAGCGCTACTCGGGCCGCGGGATGCAGCTGCTCGACCTGATCCAGGAGGGCAACCTCGGCCTGATGCGGGCCGTCGACAAGTTCGACTACACCAAGGGCTTCAAGTTCTCGACGTACGCCACGTGGTGGATCCGCCAGGCGATCACCCGCTCGATCGCCGACCAGGCCCGCACGATCCGGATACCGGTGCACATGGTCGAGCACATGAACCGGGTCACGCGGGCCAAGCGGCAGATGCACCAGGAGCTCGAGCGCGAGCCGACGATCGACGAGCTGGCGCAGCGCGTGCAGCTCGAGCCCGACCGCGTCCGCGAGCTGCTCCGCATCTCGCAAGACCCGTTGTCGCTCGACTCGCCCGTCGGCGAGGAGGACGAGTCGAATCTCGGCGACTTCATCGAGGACAGCTCGGTCGACGGGCCCGCCGACGCGGCGACCAAGGCGATGCTGTCCGACGCCGTCGGGCAGGTGCTCGGGGAGTTGTCCGAGCGCGAGCAGGAGATCGTCCGGCTGCGGTTCGGTCTCGACGGGGGGCAGGCGAAGACGCTCGAGGAGGTCGGCCGCGAGTTCGGCGTGACCCGCGAGCGGATCCGCCAGGCGATCACCCGCTCGATCGCCGACCAGGCCCGCACGATCCGGATACCGGTGCACATGGTCGAGCACA
>JBFGCT010000149.1:0-10162 GCA_041581055.1 Ilumatobacteraceae bacterium
CGAGCCGGTCACCTACCTCCACCCCCTGCTCGAGAACTCGCTGGCCAAGACGCTCGGCGTCCCGCTGTTCCAAGAGCAGCTGATGCAGATGGCGATCGACGTTGCCGGGTTCAGCCCCGCCGAGTCCGACGAGCTGCGCCAGGCGATGGGGTCGAAGCGCTCGGCGCGGCGGATGGAGAGCCTGCGCGCGCGGCTGTACGCGGGGATGGCCGAGCGGGGGATCGAGGGCGCGGTCGCCGACGAGCTGTACACGAAGATGAAGGCGTTCGCCAACTACGGCTTCCCCGAGTCGCACTCGGTCTCGTTCGCCTATCTGGTGTACGCGTCGTCGTGGATCAAGCACTACGAGCCGGCGGCGTTCTGCGCGGCGCTGATCAACGCCCAGCCGATGGGGTTCTGGTCGCCGCACACACTGGTCCAAGACGCCCGCCGCCACGGCGTGGTCGTCGAGACCCCCGATCTCAACGCCTCGCTGGCCGGGGCGACGTTGGAGCCGTGCGCCGAGTCGGCCAACGGGGTGGCGGTCCGGCTCGGACTCGGCTCGGTGCGCGGCGTCGGCGCCGAGCTGGCCGAGGAGATCGAGGCCGAGCGGAAGTCCGGCGGCCTGTACGCCGACACCGAGGACCTGGTGCGGCGGGTGCCGTCGCTGACGCTGGCCCACCTCGAGGCGATGGCCACCGCCGGCCTGTTCGGCGAGTGCTTCGGGCTCGACCGGCGGATGGCGCTGTGGACCGTCGGCGCCACCGCCCAGTCCCGCCCCGGCCGCCTCGCCGGCGTGGTCACCGGGGCCGACGCGCCCCGCCTGCCCGGGATGACCCCGGTCGAGGAGGCGGTCGCCGACCTGTGGGCGACCGGCGTGTCACCCGAGGGACACCCGACGATCTTCATCCGCGACCGGCTCACCGAGCTCGGCGTGCTGACGGCCCTCCAGCTCTGGGACCCCGAACCGGGTTCGATCATCCACGTGGCGGGGGTCGTGACCCACCGTCAGCGGCCGATGACCGCCGGGGGCACCACGTTCCTCAGCCTGGAGGACGAGACCGGGCTGATCAACGTCGTCGTGTCGAAGGGCTGCTGGGCCCGCTTCCGGCGGGTCGCCCGCGAGGCGGCGGCGATGCTGATCCGCGGCCGCCTCGAGCGCAGCGAGGGGGTGATCAACGTCGTCGCCGAGCACCTCGCCCCGCTCCCCGTCCCCGGCAACCCCAAGTCCCGCGACTTCCGTTGACGCTTGCGTCGCTCGAAGCTCGCTCCGCTCGTCTCGCTTTCTCAGGGCTGTCGTTGTCGTGCCGGTGGGTTCACCAGGTCGGGTCGGGGTGCATCGAGAGGTGGAGGTCGGGGCCGTCGTAGGGGTGGGCGAGCGCGACCGCTTCGTCCAACTCGACGCCCAGGCCCGGTTCACGCGACGGGATCACGTCGCCGTCCTCCCACCGCACCGGCGTCGCCAGCAGGTCGGCGTGGAAGCCGGACCAGTCCTGGATGCCCTCGACGACCAGCAGGTTGGGCAGCGTGGCGGCGAGCTGGATGTTGGCCGCGCCGAGGATCGGGCCGGAGTACAGGTGGGGTGCGATCTGGCACCCGGACGCCTCGGCGATGGCGGCGATCTTCTTCGCCGCGAGGATGCCGCCACACCTCCCGAGGTTCGGCTGCCAGATCGCCGCCGCCTGGTGCCGGGCGAGGGCGGCGAACTCCGAGATCGTCGTCAACCGCTCGCCGGTGGCGATCGGGATCGTGGTCTGGCGGGCGACGCGGGCCATCTCCTCGGGTTGATCGGGCTGCGTCGGCTCCTCGAACCACAGCGGACCGTACGGCTCGAGGTGCTGGGCCAGCCGGATCGCGCCGGCGGCGGTGAACTGGCCGTGGGCGCCGAAGAGGATGTCCGCCCGGGTGCCGACCGCCTCGCGCACCGCGGCGGTCATCGCCACCGACCGCCGGATGTCGTCGAGGCTCGGCTGGTGCCCGTCGAACGCGGTGTACGGCCCGGCCGGGTCGAACTTCACCGCCGTGAACCCCCGCTCGACCTCGAACAGCGCCTGCGCCGCCGCCTGGCGGGGGTCGGTGTAGACGTCGGGTCGGCCGTCGGTTGGGTACAGATACGTGTAGGTCCGAAGCCGGTCGTGGACCCGCCCGCCGAGCAGGTCGGCGATCGGCTTGCCGGCGTCTTTGCCGACGATGTCCCAGCAGGCCATCTCGATCCCGCTCATCACGCCGACCAGCGTCGGGTCCGGCCGCAGGGCGTACCCGCTGGAGTAGATCCGCCGCCACAACAGCTCGATCCGATTCGGATCGTGGTCGATCACCCACCGGCCGGCGACGTCGTCGACCATCGCCGACACCGTGTGCGGCCCGACCGTCGCCACGTAGATCTCGCCGTACCCGACGACGCCCGTGTCGGTCGTCAGCTTGACGACGATGAAGTACCGCCCGCCGAAGTGGGGCGGCGGGTTCCCGATCACGAACGTGGTGCAGCCGGCGATCCGCATTCCCCCCACTTTCCCACGTTTGCGTCGCGATTTCGGCAGGCCGTCCGGTCACAATCGCGACGCAAACGGGGGATCGGTCAGATGCCGGTGTCGAGCGGTGACGGGGGAGGGCCCTCGGCGAGCAACGACCGGAGCAGCTCGGCGACGCGTTGCGGCGCGAAGTACGCCGCGGCCGCCTCGATCTCGGCCAGGGTCCACCACCGGATCTCGTGCAGCCGCTCGGCCCGCAGCTGCTCCCAGGTCAGCGTCGGGCGCGGCTCGAACCGCTCGGCGACGGGGACGAGGTAGATCCGGTCGCGCTGGCCGTCCCACAGGCCGTCCTCGTGGGGGATGATGTGCTCGCGGTTCCAGATGTGCGGCCCGATCGCCGCGCCGGTGAGACCGAGTTCCTCGTCGAGCTCGCGGCGCAGGGCCCGCAGATGGTCCTCGTCCGGATCGAGCCCGCCTCCGGGCAGCGCCCACACCGTGCGCGTCGGGAACTCCAGGCGCACCATCAACACGTCGGCCTGGGGGGTGATGAGCAGGGCGCGAACCGCTTGGCGGATGCGCAACGCGCCCACGCGGTCAGTCGCCGGGAGTTTCGTTCAGGCCGTCGTTGAACGTCCTGTACAGCTCGTAGACGCTCTTGCACTTCTCGCACACCGGGAGCTTGCGCGGATCGCGGGACGGCACCCAGACGAATCCGCACAGCGCCTCGACGGGCGTCCCGTTGACGCGCGCCTCGAGGACGACGGTCGCCGCGTTCTCCCCCCGCTTGACCTTGACGATGTGGGCGGCCGTCGGCTCACCGGTCTGGGTTTCCTCGTCGGTGTCGAGGTCGACGTCGATGCTCGGCGCCGTGGTCAGGTCCGACATGACCCAATCTTGACACGTCATCACGCGTCCGGCGCGATACGGTGCCGAGGTGATCATCATCGCGATCGTCACGGCGGCCACGGCCGTCGGGCTCGGTGCCCTCGGAGCGGTCGTCGCGGCGCGTCCGCAGCCGGCCCTGATTCCCGCCCGCGTCCGGTCGCGGCGTCGTCGGCGTTCCTGAAGCGCCGAGTTCCACACCGTTCCCGCCGGCCCGTCCGCGCCCGGGTTCGACACATCCACACCGTTCCCGCCGGCGCGTGGCTCAACCGGCCCGTTCGGTCAGCTCGGCCAGCTCCGCCGCGAGGTTGGCCCGCGCCCGGTGCTCCCAGCGCCGCCGCCCCGAACCGGTCGTGTAGATCCACTGGCGGTCGATGAAGCCCCGGACGACCGAAGCGCGCCCAGCGCGCCACTCGGCGTCGTCGAGGTGGCCGTACTCGGCGCGGATCCCTGCCGAGTACTCGCGGTACGCGGCCGGGTCGGCGGCGAGTACGGCGAGGTCGGCGTCGAGCAGCACGGCGCCGTCGATGTCGGTCGGCGCGGCGATCTCCGCGGCGGGGTCGGTGTGCGTCGCCGTGGCCTCGATCATCGTGGCGACCCGCTCGACGCGCTCGGCCGCCCAGCCCAGGCCGGTCAGGTCGCGCCGCGCCAACCGGGCGCTCGCCCGTTCGTTGGCCGGGTTCGCCGGCTCGTACACCGCGTCGTGGTAGAACGCCGCCGCGGCCACCGCCCCGAGGTCGGCGACCGCCTCGTCACCGGCCAACTCGTCGACGTGGCGGATCACCCAGGCGACGTGGTCGACCCCGTGGTACCTGCGGTGTCGCTCACGGTGCCGCGCCAGGAGCCGATCGAGCAGCGTCGTGTCCGGGGCGACGTGCCGGAGCCACGCGGCGCGCAGCTCGACGGCGTGCTCACTCATCGGCGCACCCATCGGTCACGGTGACATTGTGCCACGCTGTCGGTTGTGACGATCTTGATCGACGAGGCGCGATGGTGGTGGCGGGACCGCAAGTGGTGCCACCTCGTGAGCGACGAGTCGTACGCCGAGCTGCACGAGTTCGCCGATCGGGCCGGCATCCCGCGCGCGGGGTTTCAGGGCGACCACTACGACATTCCCGAGCAGTACCGCCAGGGGTTGATCGACGCCGGCGCGGTCGACGTCGAGAGTCGTGAGCTGCTCCGGCGGCTGCGCGCCGCCGGCCTGCGGCTCTCGCCGGAGCGGCGGCGGGCGGCCCGCGTGGCCGCTGACTGAGCGCGGTCACCGTCGCCATCGCGGGGGCTCGCCGAGCAGGTCGCGGGGACAGGCGACGCCGGCGCCGATGACGAACCACTCGACGAGTTCGACGCCACGGTCGCCGAGCACGTCGCTCGCCTCGAGCCAGCGGTCGACGTCGGCGTCGTCGACGCCGCCGCCGGGCCGCACCGTCGCGAGCACGACGGCGCCGAGTTCGGCCTGGTGACGGTCGGCCGGGGCGACGAGGTCGACCACGTCGAACAGCGCCTCGGGACGATCGGTGCCGTTGACGACCAGCACCGAGATGCCGCGCCGCCGGTCGTCGAGCAGCAGGGCGATCGTCTCGGCGCGGAGCGGCCGGGCGAGCACCTGGGCGATCATCGAGAAGCCGACGAGCTCGGAGTCGATCGGGTCGACGCCGGCGCGCGGCAATCGGTGGGCGTCGCAGAAGTTGGGCATGGCTTCCCCTCACGTCGGGTTCGGTGAAGGGGAGAGTCGGTGATCGCAACCGTAGCGAGCCGGTGTGACGGTCTGCGCGGGACGCCGACAGACATCCGACCGGGCGGCTGATCGAGGTGACCGGGTCGGACCGACCGGGTCGGACCGACAGGGCCGGACCGACAGGGCCGGCCGAGACGTCGGCCGAGACGTCGGCCAAGACGCCGCCGGCCGGAACCGATGGCGCCTCGGGGCGGGCCGGACCGTATCCTCGGCGCCATGGCCGACGTGACGATCTTCCACAACAAGCATTGAAACTCCTCGGTCAATGCCGTGCGCATTGCCGAGGAGCTGGGCGTCGAGTTCGACACCGTCAACTACATCAACGACCCGCCCGACGCCGACACGCTGCGGGCGATCATCGACAAGCTGGAGGACCCGCCGACCGATCTGGTGCGCCGCGACAGCATGTGGAAGAAGCTGGGGTTGACCGAGGCCGACGTCGAGACGGTCGATCAGATCGTCGACGTGCTCGTGGCGCACAAGCAGCTCTTGCAGCGACCGCTGATCGTCACCGCCGACACCGCGATCATCGGCCGACCCAAGCAGCGGGTGTCCGAGCTCCTGTCGTGACCCGATGACCGCGCCGGTGGCCGATGGGCGGCGGACCGGCGCCGCGCCGCGGTGGGCGCTGCTGCGCGGGATGTTGCGGGCCCAGCGTCGCAACCTGGTGATCGGCACCGTCATCGGCCTCGTGTGGATGGTCGGCAAGGTCTCGGTGCCGATCCTGGTCCGGTTCGGAATCGACCGTGGCATCGGCGAGGGCGAGCTGCTCTGGTTGTGGGCGTCGCTGATCGCGTTCGCCGGCGTCGTCGCCGGATCGCTGACGGCGGTCCGCCGGTACTACGCGTTCCGCGAGGCGCGCTGGACCGAGACGCGGCTGCGGGAGCGGATGTTCGGCCACATCATGTCGCTGCACATCGGCTATCACGACCGCTCCCAGACCGGCCAGCTCCTCAGCCGCTCGTCGAGCGACCTCAACCAGATCCAGATGTTCGTCGTGATGATCCCGATCACGTTGTCGAACCTGGCGATGATCGTCACCGTGGCGGTCATCCTGCTCATGACCGACCCGCTGCTGGCGGTGCTCGCCCTCGCCGCGCTCCCGCTGGTCAACGTCGCCGGCAGGAAGTTCTCCGAGGCGATCCATCCCGCGGTGCTCGCCGTCCAGGCCGAGCAGGCCGAGCTGGCGACCGTCGTCGAGGAGACGGTCGGCGGCATCCGGGTGATCAAGGGGTTCGGCGCCGAGCAGGTTCAGGCGGAGCGGCTGCGCGTCGAGGCCGACGACATCCGCCGCGAGTCGATCGGGGCGGCGCGGATCCGGGCGCGGTTCCTCCCGGCGATCGAGCTCCTGCCACAGCTCGGCCTGATCGCCGTGCTCGGCGTCGGCGGCCTGCGGGTGATCGACGGCGACCTGACGCTCGGGCAGCTCGTCCAGTTCAACTTCTATGTCGCGCTGCTCGTCTGGCCACTGCGGATGATCGGGATGACGATCGCGTTCGCCCAGCGCGCGGCGGCCGCGCTCGAACGCGTCAACGAGGTGCTCGACACGGCGGCCGACGTCGCCGACCCGGATCACCCGCGGCGGCTGCCCGACGCCGCGCCGGTCGGCGCGGTGCGCTTCGACGGCGTGCGATTCGGGTACGACCCGAACGACCCGGTGCTCCGCGGGTTCGACCTCGAACTGCGCGCCGGGCAGTCGGTGGCGATCGTGGGGGAGACGGGGTCGGGCAAGTCGACCGTCGCCCAGTTGCTCATCCGCTTCTACGACGCCGACGCCGGCACGGTGCGAATCGACGGGATCGACGTCCGCGACCTCACGCTGCACGACCTGCGGCGGGCGGTCGGCCTCGTGTTCGAGGACACCCTGCTGTTCCACGACACGGTCAGCGCCAACATCGCGTTCGCCCACCCCGACGCCGACGACGCCGCGATCGAGCGCGCCGCCCGCCTCGCCGGCGCCCACGACTTCATCATGGGCCTGCCCGACGCGTACGACACGCTGCTCGGCGAGCGCGGGTACTCGCTCTCGGGCGGCCAGCGCCAGCGCGTCGCGATCGCCCGGGCGATCCTGGCCGACCCGCGAGTCCTGGTCCTCGACGACGCGACCTCGGCGGTCGATCCCTCCAAGGAGCACGAGATCCGCTCGGCGATGTCGACGGTGATGGAGGGCCGCACGACGATCGTCATCGCCCACCGCCCCGGCACGATCGCGCTGGCCGACACGGTCGTGCTGCTCGACGGCGGCCGGGTGGCGGCGCACGGGCCGCACGACGAGCTGCTCGCCACCGTGCCGCGCTACCGCGAGGTGCTCGCCGCGATGTCGGTCGAGGACGGCGACGCGGCGCCGGCCCGAACCCCCGTCGGGGGTGACTGAGTGCAGCGGATGAGCGCGGTCACCGACGAGGACCGCCTCGACACCGAGGCGACGCGGCGGGTGCTGCGCCGCGCGGCGCGCATGGCGGTCCCGTTCAAGGCGACGATCGCCGCGGCCCTCGGGTTCACCACGATCACGACGCTCGGGTTGCTCCTCGGGCCGGTGATCGTGCGGTACGGCATCGACCGGGGCATCTCGGCGTCGGACACGAGCGTGCTGCGCAACGCGGTGATCGCCTACGCGCTGGTGGTCCTGGTCGCCTACCTGTCGTCGCGCCAGCAGTACGTGTTCGTCAACCGGGCGGGCGAGGGCTTCCTGCGCGCCCTTCGGCTCCGGGTCTTCGGCCATATCGAGCGCCAGTCGCTGGCGTTCTTCGATCGCAACAAGTCCGGCGTGCTCGTCGCCCGGATGACCGCCGACATCGAGTCGATGTCGGAGCTGGTGCAGTGGGGGTTGCTCCAGTTCGTGTCCGCCGTCCTCCTCGTCGTGCTAGCGCTCGCACTCCTGCTCGTGCTCTCGTGGCAGCTCACGATCGTCGGGCTGCTGGTGATGCCGATCATCCTGGTCGCCTCCCGCAAGTTCCAGCGCGACTCGAACGCCGCCTATCTCGAGGTCCGCGAGCGGGTCGGCCAGAACCTGTCGGCGCTGCAGGAGGGCATCTCGGGCGTCCGGGTCATCCAGGCCTACGCCCGCGAGCCCGAGCAGACCCGTCGTTTCGTCGAGTCGAACCGCTCGCTGTACCGCTCGCACGTGCACAGCGTGCGGGTGTCGACGTGGTATTTCGGGCTGGTCGAGGCGAGCGGCGTGCTGGCGACCGCGCTGGTCGTCGGCGTCGGGGGCTGGCTGGTGACCCGCGGCGACGTCACGATCGGGACCGTCATCGCCGTCGTGCTGCTGCTGACCCAGCTGTTCGAGCCGGTGCAGCAGCTGTCCCAGCTCTACAACTCGGTGCAATCGTCGGCCGCCGCGCTCAACAAGCTGTTCACGATCCTCGACACCGAGCCCGACATCGTCGACGGGCCCGGGGTCCTGCCGCCCGGCGGCGATCTGGTCGTCGACCGCGTCCGGTTCCGCTATCCCGCGACCGACGAGCTCGTGCTGCGCGACGTCTCGGTCACGGTGGCCGGCGGGGAGCGGCTGGCCGTGGTCGGGCCGACCGGCGCTGGCAAGTCGACGCTGGCCAAGCTGATGGCCCGGCTGTACGACCCGACGACCGGGACCGTGACGTTCGGCGGGATCGATCTGCGCGACGTCACCCAGGCCTCCCTGCGCGAGCGCATCGTCGTCGTGCCTCAGGAGGGGTTCCTGTTCGGCGGCACGATCGCCGACAACATCCGCATCGCCCGGGCCGGCGCGACCGACCACGACGTCCGCGTCGCGCTCGCCCGGCTCGGGGCGGGCGAGCGGTTCGACGCGTTCGAGCACGGCATCCACACCGAGGTCCGCGAACGGGGCTCCCGGCTGTCGGCGGGCGAGCGCCAGCTCGTGTCGCTGGCCCGGGCGGCGCTCGTCGACCCCGCGGTGCTCGTGCTGGACGAGGCGACCAGCAGCCTCGACCCCGGCACCGAGCTGGTCGTCGAACGCGCCCTGGAGCAGTTGCTGGGCGGCCGCACGTCGATCGTGGTCGCCCACCGGCTCTCGACGGTCCGCCGCGCCGACCGCGTCGCGGTCGTCGATCACGGCGAGCTGGTCGAGCTCGGCACGCACGACGAGCTCGTCGCCGCCGGCGGCCGGTACGCCGCCCTCACCGACGCCTGGTCCCGCTCCCAACCCGCCGTCTGACCCCCCGCCGACCGTCTCCGGTGAGAGGTGAGACGTACAGGTGGTCTCACCTCTCACCGGAAGGGGTTGTCAGGGGCGATCGAAGACGAGGACGAACTCGAGCAGGCCGTGGTCCTCGGTCTTGACGGCGCTGAACGACGGGTTGTCGATGTCGTAGTCCGCGAACAGCACCGGGATGTTGCCGAGCACGCCGATCCGGTCGGCCGTGGCCTCGGCGGTCAGCTCGAAAGTGACCTCGCGGGTGACGCCGTGGAGGATCAGGTCGCCGGTGGCCGTCACGGTGATCTGCTCGCCCTCCGCCGGGATCTCGCCGAAGTCGATCGGTGACGTCAGCCGGAACGTCGCCGTCGGGAACCGGTCGGTCTCCATGATGCGGCCCCGGAACTGCCCGTCGCGGCGGCTGTCGTCGCTGGTGATCGACGCCACGTCGATGTCGACGTCGAGGGCGGTCGCCGTCGTGCCCTCGATGACCAACGCGCCGGTGATCTGGTTGCCGCGCCCGACCGCGGTGGTGTTCACCCCGGCCAGCACCTCTTCGACGCGGTAGCCGAACTCGGACGCGTCGGTCGGCGCCCACACCCCGTCGAAATCGGCGAGCGGCGTCGCCGGCACCTCCGCCGGCACGGTGGTCACCGCGGCCGGATCTGCCGCCTCCGCGGGATCGGCCGGATCGGCGGGATCAACGGCCTCGGCCGGGTCGGCCGGATCGGCGGGATCGGCGGGATCGGCCGGATCGGCGGCCTCGGCAGCGTCCGCGGGGACGGTGGTCTCGGTGAGGGCCTGGCTCAGGTCGGCGGAGTCGAGCTTGTCGGGGGCGTCGTTGATGACGTTGGCGTAGAAGAAGATCGCCCCGTAGCCCAGCGCCACGACGACGACGATCCCGATCGCCGCCCACTTCAGCCAGCGCCACGGCGACGGCGGGGCGGGGTCCGGCGCCCC
>JBFGCT010000150.1:0-10142 GCA_041581055.1 Ilumatobacteraceae bacterium
AGTCCGCGCCGGCCGAGTCCTCGCCCGCCGACACCGCGCCCGACGCCTCGCCCGGCGACACCACGCCCGGCGACACCGCCCCCGCCGACGGCGCGCCGACGGCGACCGAGCCGGCAGGGACCGCCCCACCGGGCGCGCCGCGCGCCACTCCCCCGGCGGATCGGACCGGGGTCAGCGGCGGCGAGACGGCCGGCGACGCCAGCTGATCGAGCGGGTTTCGCCGCGTCGGCGCGGCGGTCGTACCATCGCCGTCCATGGCCGACAGCGTCACCTACGAACCGCGCGGGCGTGTGGCCCTCATCACCTTGAACCGACCCGAGGCGCGCAACGCGGTCAACGGGGACGTCGCCGAGGCGATGGAGTCCGCCATCGACCGGATGGAAGGCGACGAGGCGATCTGGGTCGGCGTCATCCAGGCAAACACTCAGGGGCAGGATCGTCCTGTGTTCAGCGCCGGGGCGGACCTGAAGGCGATCAGCTCCGGTGACGCGGCGCTGCTCAACACGTCCCGCGGCGGATTCGCCGGGTTCGTGTACCGCGAACGCGACAAGCCGGTCATCGTCGCCGTCGACGGGCTGGCGACGGCGGGCGGCTGCGAGATCGTGCTCGCCGCCGACCTCGTCGTCGCGACCACCCGCTCGGCGTTCGGGCTGGCCGAGGTCAAGCGCAACCTGATCGCCGGGGCCGGCGGGTTGTTCCGCCTCCCGCGGGCGATCGGTCAGGCGGCGGCGATGGAGGCGATCCTGACCGGCGAGCCGATCCCCGCTCCGCGGGCGTACGACCTCGGGCTCGTCTCCCGCCTTGTCGAGCCGGGCGAGGCCACCGAGGAGGCGTTGCGGCTCGCGACACAGATCACCGCGGCCGCCCCGCTCGCCGTGCGCGCCAGCCGCAAGGTGGTGCTGGCGGCGCAGTACGAGGACGACGACACGCTCAAGCGCATGACCGACGAGGTCTTCGGAGACGTGCTGCGGTCGGCCGACACCCGGGAGGGGCTCGATGCCTTCATCGAGAAGCGGCCGCCGAACTGGACCGCTCGGTAGCGCCGCTCGGTAGCGCCGCTCGGGAGCGCCGCGCCGCACCCGCGCCGCGCCCGCGTGTGGCGGCCGAGCTCGGCCAACGGGGTCAGAAGGCCTTGTAGGTGGTGATCAGCCGGGCCACGATCCCCGCCCGCTCGTAGAGGTTCTTGGTGTGGCGGTCGCCGGGAAGCGACCAGCCCTCGACGGCGACCGCGCCGGCGCGACGGGCGCGGTCGATCGCCGCCGCGAGCAGCGCGTCCCCGAACCCGAGCTCGCGCGCCTCCGTGGTGACCCACACCTGGTCGATGCGCACGATGTCGTCGGCGCCGAGCACCGCGACCAGGTAGCCGACGACGACCTGGTCGATGTGGGCCACGAGGACGTCGGCCTCGGCGAGCAGTTCGGCCCAGCCGGCGCCGACCGCCGGGTGCTCGGCGAGCCAGCGATCGCCGCCGCGCTGGCCGACGATCGAGCTGCGGGCCTCGGCCTCGAGCATCGCCAGCGTCCCGAGATCGTGCTCGACGTCGGCGGCGCGAACCGTTGGGTCGACCATCAGGACTCGCGCAACTGTTCGAGTTTGCCGAGCACTGTTCGGCGATGCCGGTGGGATGCCTCGAACGCCTCGATGGCGTCGCGCTCGGACTGTCGCAGCCCCGCGAGTTTGGCCACGATGTGCGCGGCGGGGAGCTGGGCGTAGTCCGGCAGCGCCAGCTCGGCCGCGTCGGGAATCTCCGCGGCGTCGGGATCGAGGGCAACGCCCGCCACGGCATCCCCCGACGGGGCCTCGCCGGACGCGCCACCGCCTGCGGCGTCAGACGTGTCGGCGGCCGCCGGGGTGCGCCGGGTGGCGGGGCCGCCGTTCGGCCGACCCTGGTCGTCCAGCAGGCGGCGGATCTCGACGACCCCCTGCGCGACGGCGAGCTTTCCGACGAAGCGGGCCAGCACGAGCTGCTGGCGCGCCTTGTCGACCGCGGCCGGGAGCTCCTGGGCCGCGCGGATCGTCAGGTCGAGCGGTCCGAACAGCGCGTGCGCGACGACACGCTCCACGTCACGGCGATCAACTGCTCCGAACGTCACGACGGACCGGGATCGAGTGGTCGCCCGTCGATCAGGAAAAGATCGGGCAGTCGTCGTCGCCGACCGGACAATTGGGCGCGCTCGGCCGGACCAGGAGAAAACACGTCGGGCACAGCTGCTCGTTCTGCTGTTTGGGCTGCAGCCGCTCGCCGCCCTCGGTCCGGTCGTCGGGTTCGGCCTCGTCCTCGTCCTCCTCCTCCTCGACCGTGACCATCCGGTCTTTGAGGATCCGGTCGAGATCGGCTTCGACGTCGTCGTCGGCGATCAGGTCCTCGTCGTCGTCGTCATCGTCGTCGCGCTTGGTGCGCTTGGTCCGCGGCTTGGCGACGACCTCGGCGTCGTCGTCTTCGTCGGCGTCGTCGTCCGCGTCGACGTCGTCGTCGTCATCATCCTCGGTGGGAAGATCGTCGTCGTCGACGAGCTCGTCGATGTCGGGGTCGACGACCTCTTCCTCGCCGTCCTCTTCCTCGTCGCTCTCGGTGTCGTCCTCGATGATGTCGTCGTCAGCCATCTCGTCGCTTTGGTTCCAGGGTGATGCACAGCATGTCTGTCGATGAGCGCACTTGCGGCGGGAGCATAGGCCTGGGGCGACGGTGCGATGGGATGACCGTCATGTGACACCAGTCACAGAACGGGCTGACGGGCGATCCGAACCATCACGACGAGTCGCGGCGTGCCTCGGCGCGCCGCTCGGACTCGAGCCGCTCCAGCTCGGGGGCCTCGGTCGTCATATGGCTCATCGCGGCGGCCACCGCGTGATGCCCGGCGCGCTCTGCGATCAGCCGGTGCATCTCCAACGCCACCCGGCGATACGACGGATGACCCTGTGGCGACGAGCGCAATTCGAGCATGTGGATGGCCTCGCGGGCGTTGAACTGCATGACATATCGCAACCGGTACGCCATCGAGACGGCGTAGGAGGCCTGCTCCGGGTAGTCCGGGTTGAGCGCGTCGTACAGCGCGGCCGACCGCCGCATCGTCTGGTCGAACAGGTGGCCCACACCGGCCTCCTCGATCAGCTCCGGTCGCGTGTAGCCGTGGTTCGGCGTGAGCCGCTGCCACTCGATCGTCAGCATGCGATGACGCTGCATGTCGCGAAACGCCCCGTAGTCGCTGAGCACGTCGAACCGGTAGAAGCTGCGCTCGAACGCCCGGCCCGGCTTGTGGCGGCGGTTCTCCCGCTCGCCGACGTAGGCCCGCATCAGCGCGACGCGCTCGTCGACGCCGAGCTCGCGCACCTTGGCCAACAATTGGCGTTCGGGCAGCGTGGAGTGCGAGTAGCAGATCGCGGCCAGCAGTTTGTCCTCGGCCTCGGGGTCGAAGTCGACCAGTTCGACCTCCGCGGTCGGATCGACCGGTGTCTCGCCGAACAGTTGATCGACGAGCGTGGCGGTGTCGTCGCGGGTGCCGGCCAGATAGTCCGACCAGCGCACGCCACGATCGGCGAGGTCGACGCGGCGCAGGAAGCTCGGGATCACCTTGCGCAGCTCGTGCAGCATCAGATCGGCGTACTCGCGGGATTCGGGGAGCGGGTGGGCCCGCATCCGCAGGAGTAACGCCTCGAACGCCTGGCCGGTGCCGTAGATCCCGACGTTGGACGTGGCCGCCGCGGGGAGCACCCCGCGGACGGCGTCGAGCGACTTCGCCCGGGTCGCCATCCGGTAGATGAACTCGCTGTCGTCGGGGTTGCGCGGGACGGTGGCGCGCACGTGCTCGGTGACCAGCTCGACGCATTGGCTGTACGCGTCGAAGATCCGATCGAGATCGCCGATGTAGCGGGTGCCGAGCGGCCCGGCGAGCACGTCGGGGTCGCGGAAATACCGGTATCGGCCGCCGAGGCGGCTGTCGTAGGTGATGTAGCGGGTGCTCTGCTCGAGGTAGCTCATCAGCCGGCCCCACTCGAGGACCTTGGTCAACAGGTTCGAGGCCTGCTCGCACGCCAGGTGGACCCCGCCGAGCTGGGCGACCGAGTCGTCGCCGTAGTCGAAGAAGACCCGTTCGTACAGCTCTTCGGCGCGGTCGAGGCCGACGGTCGCGTCGATGCTCTGGTCGCCGCGGACGTCGAGATCGCCGACGAACTCGTCGAGGAACAGGCGGCGGAGTGACTTCGGGCTCCGGCTGTACCGCGCGAACAGCGCCCCTTTCACGACCTCGGGGAGGTTGACGAGCGCGAACACCGGGCCGTCGAGGTTGGTGAAGTACCGCCGGAGGATGTCGGCTTCGTGCGGTTCGAAGTTCTCGGGGACGTACACGGCCACGGCGGTCAACTCTACGAGGAGGCGACCGTTCGACCCGTGATGCAGCGAACCGCTGACCTGGCACGATGGAAGGCGGCCGTCGAACCACGCGCGGTACTGTGCTCCGGGTGGAACCGATCGAGATCGCGGTCGTCGGCCTGGTGCTCGTCGCGTACGCCGCGATCTCCCGCCGGATCGAGGGGTGGCCGGTCACGATGCCGATCGTCTTCGTCGGGTTCGGCGCGCTGACGTCGGCGACCGGCGCGGTCGACGTCGTCGCCGAGCTCGGCGGCGTCGGGCTGCTCGCGGAGGGAACGCTCGCCGTGATCCTCTTCAGCGACGCCGTGCGGATCGACATCCGCCGCCTGCGCCGATTCCTGACGATGCCCGCCCGGCTCCTGGTCATCGGGCTCCCGCTGACGATCGTGCTCGGCACGGCGGTCAACGCCGTCCTGCTGTCGGGGGTCGCGGTGGTCGAACTCGCGCTGCTGGCGGCGATCCTCGCCCCGACCGACGCCGCCCTGGGCAGCGCGGTCATCGACGACCACTCCGTGCCCGCCCGCGAGCGGCTGACGCTGAACGTCGAGTCGGGGCTCAACGACGGGCTCGCCGCGCCGATCGTGGCCGTCCTGATGAGCCTGGCCGTCGAGGAGGGGCGTTCCGGCGGCTACTGGGCCGGCTTCGCGCTCGAACAGGTGGGCTACGGCGTGCTGGTGGGCGCGGCGTGCGGGTCGGGCATCGTGCTCCTGCTGCGCTGGACGCGGGCCAACGGCTGGTCCGACGGCCGCTACGAGCAGATCGCGACGTTCGCCGTGCCGATCATCGTCTATAGCGGCGCCGAGGCGATCGGGGGCAACGGCTTCATCGCCTCGTTCGTCGCCGGCTTGACGTTTGGCGCCGTTCACCGGCGGGGCGTCACCGAACACGCGGCGGCGGCGGAGTCCGAACACCTCGGCGAGTTCACCGAGGACGCCGCACAGCTCCTGGGCGTGATGGCGTTCTTCGTGTTCGGCAACGTGTTCCTCGGCGAGACGTTGGGGCAATACGGCGCCCCCGAGATCCTCGCGATGGTCCTCAGCCTGACGCTGATCCGCATGGTCCCGGTCTGGATCGCCTACTCCCGGACCGGACTGAAGTGGCCGACCCGCCTGTTCGTCGGCTGGTTCGGTCCGCGCGGGCTGGCGTCGATCGTGTTCGCCATCCTGCTCCTCGAAGAGGCCGCCGACATGGGGCCCGAAACCGACAAGATCGTCGGCGTGATCACCCTGACCGTCACGGCGTCGGTCATCGCCCACGGGTTCAGCGCGGCTCCCCTGGCTCGGCGGTACGGCGAGTGGGCGGCGCGGGCTGACATGGCCGAGCACGAGCGGGCCGAGATGGTGATGAGCGACCTCGACCCCGACCACCTGCCGCGGGCCCGCTGGACGGCGCGCCGGGCGCGTCAGGCGTAGATCGTCGCCGCGTCCGCGTGCACCTCGATCGCCACCGAGCGGGAACGCCCGACCGATCGCCCGTCGACGAACACGGCCAGCGGCCGCGGGAACGACCACGAGGCGGCGCGGACCGAGCGGGTCGTGATCCCCGGATGCGGGACGTGGGCGCCGAGCGGCAGCCGCGCGCGGGCGCCCCACCGATCGCGCAGCCGGAGGCCGGCGTCGGCCAGCTGGGCCTCGGCCCGGCCGTCGTTCGGATGCCCGCGCGGGGCCACGTCCCAATCGCCGATGAACTCGGCGTTCATCACGGCGAGCACCGGCCCCCGCCACCACGAGCCACCCCACCACGGCGAGCGGGCCACGACGTGGGCGACGGCACGGCGGGGGGCGCCGTCGTCGAGCGTCACCTCCAGCAGGTCGACGGGTAGGGCGAGCAGCGTGTCCCGGTCGCCCAGCTCGGGCGCGCCGAGCGTCTTGTGCATGTCACCCGCCCGCGTGGCGGTCGGCCGGCCACGCGGGTCGCAGAGTGCGGCGGCGAGCGCGTGGTCGCTCCCGACGACGTCGAGGTCGGGCGGGCGGGCAACCTCGAGACCCCACGGCCGGCCCTTCTCGATCGTCACGGCGCGCCGCCGCTCATGGGCGGGTTCGAGACCGCCGCCGCGGGGATCGTGCTGTCGGCGACCACGCCGCGGAAGGCGGCCTCCGCCGCTCGGCCCGCGGCCCGCCGGGTGCCGGCCGCCGGCGCCGTCAGCGCGAGCTGCCGGAGGAGATCGATCAGCTGGCGGATGTTGCGGACGAAATCGCCGCCGGTCAGCTCCTCGTCGCTCACCAGGTCGGCGAACCCCTCGCCGGCGACCCAGGCGTAGGCGACCGCGGCGAACGTCGGGTCGGGTGGCCGATGCTCGCCGAGGCCGGCCGCCCGCTCCTGCGCGGCGAGATCCTCGCTGATCGCCTCGATCCGCCGCCATCGCTGGCGGATGTCCTTCGACGAGAACCACGGGGCGGGCGGAGCCTCCGGACTGCGATGCTCGTACACGACGGTCGAGACCAGCGCGGCCACGTCGGCCGGGCCGAGGTCGTCGAGCAACCCGGCGCCGACGACCTCGGTGACGAGCAGATCGGATTCGTGGAACGTCTTGGCCAGCATCTCCCCGGCCGCGGTCAGCGACCAGCTCCCCACGTCGACGTAGCCGAACAACTCGAGCAGGTCGAGCACCCGGTCGAAATCGCGGGCGAGCGACTGGTTCTTGCCACCGACCCGGCGCTCGAGTTCGGCCACCTCGCGCGTGAGGCGCTCGGCGTCGCCGGCCGCCCGCAGCCGGGCGGTGAGGTTCGGGTCGCGGGCGACCGGGTGCTGACTCGACAACGAGCGATCACGCGCCGGCGCGCCGCGCGTGCCCGGACCGGGCTTGACCCGCGCCTTGCGGACGCGCCGGGCGACCTCCTCGCGGTAGTCGCGGCGGTTCGGCGAGAAGTTCGGGGGCACGTCGATCGTGCCGAGCACGAACGGCGGCACGTCGAAGTCGTCGGCGACGACGGTGAACCGCTCGGCGCTCTTGTCGATCAACGTCAGCCGGATCCCGCCCTTGCGATGGGCGCTGGCGATGACGGCCGCACTCCCCCGGTGACCGCCCTTGACGACGCTGATGACCGCGCCGGGCCGGAGCCGCTCCATCGCCGTCACCACGTCCCTCGAGTTCGACGTCCGACGAGCGGCGCGCTCGCCGCGCTCCGCCTCGCGCAGGGCCCGGTACTCGGCGATGTCGCCGAACGGGCTCTCGGCCTGTGCCCGGCACTCGTCGCGGGCGATACGCCGCCGTTCCAGGCGAGCCTCGAGCCGGACGACGTCCCGGTCGGCCTGGTACTGCGCGAACGAGAGGTTGAGCAGGTGATGGGCCTGCTCGCGCGAGTAGGTGCGGATCAGGTTGGCGGTCATGTTGTACGTCGGGCGAAACGCCGACCGCAAGTGGAACGACGAGCTGCCCGCGAGCTGGGCCACCTCGTCGAATCGCACCCACGGCGACCACAACACGACCGCGTCGCCGCGGTCGTCGATCCCCCTCCGGCCGGCGCGCCCGGTCAGCTGGGTGTACTCGCCGGGTGTCAGCCGCTCGTGATGGTCGCCGGTGAACTTGGTCAGCTTCTCGATCACCACCGACCGGGCAGGCATGTTGATCCCCACCGCCAGCGTCTCGGTGGCGAACACCACCTTGACCAGCCCCTCGATGAAGCAGGCCTCGACGACCTCCTTCATCGGGGGGACCATGCCGGCGTGATGGGCGGCGATGCCGTTGTCGAGCTGGGCCGCGAACTGCCGGAACCCGAGCACCTCCAGATCGGCGGTCTCGAGGCCCCCCAGGCGTTCGTCGATGATCCGGGCGATCGCCCGCCGCTCCTGCGCCGACGTCAACCTCATCCCGGCGTCGACGCAGACCCGCGCCGCCTCCTCGCACTGCGCTCGGCTGAAGATGAAGAAGATCGCCGGCAACAGCGCGTGCGTCTCGAGCAGCCGCACGACCTCGACACGCCCCGGCGTCGCCAGCCTTCGGCGGTTGTCCCCCGCGCTCTTGGAGCTCGCGCCGTTCGCCCCGCGCCGCCGGCCCGGCCCGTAGCGGATGGCCGACTCGTCCAACCGGAGGGCGTCTCGGTTGACGCCGCCGTCGACGAAGACCGGCAGCAGGCGCAGGCGATCGTTCGTGCGGTCGGCGGCGAGGTACCGGTTCTCGAGCGGCACCGGCCGGCGCTGCTCGACGATCGCCTCGGTCGGGCCGCGGGCGGTCGAGATCCAGTCGGCCAGGTCGCCGACGTTGCTGACCGTCGCCGAGAGGCAGACCAACCGGACCGTTTGCGGCAGGTGGATGATCACCTCCTCCCAGACCGGGCCGCGGTACGCGTCCTGCAGGAAGTGCACCTCGTCGAGCACGACGAGCCCGAGATCGTGCAGTGCCGCCGAGGACGCGTAGATCATGTTTCGCAGCACCTCGGTGGTCATCACGATCACCGGCGCGGACGGGTTGACCGTGTTGTCGCCGGTCAACAGCCCGATCGCGTCGGCGCCGTGGATCTCGGAGAGGTCGCGGAACTTCTGATTCGAGAGGGCCTTGATCGGCGCCGTGTAGAACGCCCGCCGGCCGTCGACCAGCGCGCCCGCCACTCCGTACTCGGCGACCACGGTCTTCCCGCTTCCGGTCGGCGCGGCGACGACGACGTGACGACCGGCGTCGAGGGCGTCGAACGCGTCGATCTGGTACTGATCGAGCGTGAAGTCGTAGCGAGCCGTCAGCTCGGACCGATCAGCGCGCACGAGCCCAGTGTGGCAGGCCGGGTCAGGTCTCGGCAGGACGCTTGCGGACGATCAGCCAGCCGACGAGGATGGCGAAGAAGTACAGCACGAGCATCGGGACCGCGAGCATCATCAGCGTCACCGGGTCGCCGGACGGGGTGATCAACGCGGCGAGGACGAAGACGCCGATCGTGGCGTAGCGCCAGCTCGACAGCAGCCGCCTGGGTTTGACGACGTTCGCCAACTGGAGGAACACGAACAGGACCGGGAGCAGGAAGCCGATGCCGAAGGCGAAGATCATCAAGCCGATGAGCTCGATGTAGCTGCTGACGGTGAAGATCTCCCTGACGTCCTCGCCGGCCCACGAGATCAAGAACTCGAGAGCACGGCCGACGGTGACGTAGGCGAGGGCGCCGCCGGCGGAGAACAGGATCACCGACGACAGGACGAACGGGATCGCGTACTTGCGCTCTCTCTTGTTCAGCGCCGGGACGACGAACCGCCAGACCTGCCAGAGGATGACGGGAAGCGCCAGGATGATGCCGCCGTACATGCCGACGCGGATGCGCGTCGACAGGCCTTGCGTCGGGCTGTTGATGTACAGGTCGGCGTCGCAGAACCCCTCCGACTTCGCCTCGCACAGCGACCGGTACGGCTCGAGCAGGAAGTCGAGCACCGGGTCGTAGAACGCGATGATCAGGACCATCCCGATCGACACGGCGAGCGCCGACCGGATGATCCGGGCCCGCAGCTCACCGAGATGCTCGGTGAGCGTCATCGTGTCCTCGACGCCGGCCTCCTCGGCGACGTCCTGATCGCTCATGCCGTGGCCGTCTCGTCGGTGCTCTCGACCGATCGTCGACCGTCGTCTGCCGCGGCGCCGGCGGCGCGATCGGGCGGGCCTTCACCGGGCTCGCCATCGGGGCTCGATTCGACCCGCCGGGGTGCCGCCGAATGGAAGCGCGGCCCGGGGACGACGGGTGCGGGATCGCCATCCGCCGCGGCACGGTCAGCGTCGGCACTCCCCGCGTCGGCGCGCTCCGCGTCGGCACTCCCCGCGTCGGCGCGCTCCGCGTCGGCGCGCTCCGCGTCGGCG
>JBFGCT010000151.1:0-10110 GCA_041581055.1 Ilumatobacteraceae bacterium
CCCGCCATCTCGTGAACAGTTTGCGTGCTGACGGGCGCAAACTGTTCACGAGGTCGGGGGTTTGGGCTCGGGGCGGGGCGGCGGGGCCGGGCGAGGGCGTCAGGTCGGGGGTTTGGGCTCGCGGGGGAGGCCGAGGACCCGCTCGCCGACGATGTTGCGCTGGATCTGGCTGGTGCCGCCCCAGATCGTCTCGGACCGGGAGAAGAAGAACGACGACATCATCTGGCTGACCGGGTAGCCCTCCCGCCGCTTGTCGCGGGTCGCACCCGGCCAGCTGTCCAGCTCGGGGCCGGCGTCGATCAGCATCGATTCGGCGCCGAAGACGTCGAGCGCCAGCTCCATCGCCGACTGGTGCATCTCGCTCCAGAACATCTTGTTGGTCGCGCCGAGGGCGATCACGCCCAGGTCCTTGGAGTCGTTCAGCGTCGACGTGAGGTTGCGCAGGCCGTTGATCCGCAGGATCTCGATCTTGGAGTAGAACGCCATCAGCCGTTGGCGAACCGTTGGGTCGGCGATCCGGCCGTTCGCCTCGGCCGTCGCGCGCAGCAAGCGGAACTCCTCGGCGAACCGCCGGTACCCGGTCGTCGCCGACTGGCCGCGCTCGAAGGCGAGCGTCGAGTTGGCGACCTTCCAGCCGTTGTTCACCCCGCCGACCACGTTGTCCCTCGGCGCCCGCGCGTCGGTGAAGAAGACCTCGCAGAACTCCGCGGTGCCGTCGGGCTGCGTGATGCCCCGCACCTCGACGCCGTCCTGCTTCATCGGCACGAGGATGTACGAGATGCCGCGGTGCTTCGGCGCGGCGGGGTCGGTGCGGGTGAGCAGGAAGCAGTAGTCGGCGTGGTGGCCCTGCGTCGTCCAGACCTTCTGCCCGTTGATCACCCACTCGTCGCCGTCGAGCACGGCCGACGTCTTCAGCGACGCGAGATCGGACCCCGAGTTGGGTTCGGAGAAACCCTGACACCACCGGGTCGTTCCCCCCAGGATGCCCGGGAGGAACTCCTGCTTCTGCTCCTCGCTTCCCCACTGGAGCAGCGTCGGGCCGACCAGCGTGTCGCCGAAGAAGTCCCCGCGCATCGGCGCCTTCGCGTTGGCGAACTCCTCGGCGAGCACGACGCCCTGCATCGTGGTCAGCCCCTTGCCGCCGTACTCCTCCGGCCAGGTGGCGCAGATCCAGCCACCGCCGAAGAGCCGCTTCGGCCACTCGGCGTTGAAGCGGGCGCGCTCGTCGTCGCTCATCTCGAAGCCGTCGTCGAACCACCCGTCCGGCAGGTTCTCCTCGAGCCAGGCCCTGATCTCGGTGCGGAACTCCTCGGCCTCGGCGGGATACGTCAGATCCATGCCCGTATTCTGCCCGCCCGCTTGACTCGCCGGTCAGTCGAACGACTGTCACCGAACGTTCACACCACTCGCGCACACCGGTAACACGCGTGTTCTACCGTGATCGTTGCGGTCGCCCCTGCATCCGCCTCCCCCGAGCGCATTCGCCGAGCGGGCGGACGAACGGATGGGGGCGGCCGTCCAGGTCTCCGGATCGTTCACGAACACGAAACACGGTGGCGACCTCCAAGAAACCGCAGCCCCTTAGCTTGCCCTGCGATCCGGGCGGCAACGGCGCACTCCGGATGACTCCGTCTCATCCCCTACCCCATTCCTTGGAGGACCCATGCGCAAACGTGCGCTTCGAATCATCTCCGGCCTCGGGGGCGTGGTGGCAGTCCTTGCCATCACCCCGTCGACGGTCTTCGGCCAGGACGTCTACGAGCCGACCACCCAGGACATCCTGAACAATCTCTGGGTGTTCATGGCCGGCATCCTGGTCTTCTTCATGCAGGCCGGCTTCGCCCTGGTCGAGGCCGGGCTCACCCGGGCGAAGAACGTCGTGAACATCTTCGCCAAGAACATCGCCGACGCGGTCGTCGGCGTCCTCGCCTTCTTCGCCGTCGGCTTCGCCTTCGCCTACGGAGGTGACGGCACGTGGATCGGCGACTCGATGTTCTTCCTCTCCGGAGGCGACGCGTTCGGCATCGCCGAGGAGGGAGCCCTCACGCTGTCGACCGACTTCTTCTTCCAGTCGGTGTTCGCCGCGACGGCGGTCACGATCGCCTCCGGCGCGATGGCCGAGCGGACGAAGTTCACGACGTATCTGATCTTCAGCCTGGTGATGTGCGCCTTCATCTACCCCGTCGTCGTGCACTGGACGTGGGGCGGCGGCCTGATCGCCAAGATCGAGATCGGCGATGCGGTCTACTCCGACTTCGCCGGATCCGGCATCGTCCACATGACCGGCGGGATCGCCGCGCTGATGGGCGCCTACTTCCTCGGTCCACGCATCGGCAAGTACGACGAGAACGGCAAGCCGCGGGCGATCCCCGGCCACTCGATCCCCTTCGCCATGCTCGGCGTGTTCATCCTGTGGATCGGCTGGTTCGGCTTCAACCCCGGCTCGGAGCTGCTGGCCGACTTCGAGGTGCCGCGCATCGCGCTCAACACGATGCTCGCCGCAGTGTCCGGCGCGCTCGCCACGACGATCGTCATCTGGACCAGGACCGGCAAGCCGGACCTCGCATTCATCGGGAACGGCGCGCTCGCCGGACTGGTAGCGATCACCGCTCCCGTCGGCACGGTCAACTACGGCATGGCCGTGCTCATCGGAGCGGTCGGCGGCACGATCGTCGTCTTCTCCGTGCTGTTCTTCGACCGGATCCGGATCGACGACCCGGTCGGTGCGATCAGCGTGCACGGCGTCGTCGGCGCCTGGGGCGTCATCTCGGTCGGGCTGTTCGCCCAGTATCCCGACGCCTTCGTCGAGGGCAAGGTCGGCGTCGAGAACTACACCCCTTCGGGCCTCTTCTATGGCGGCGGCGTCAACCAGCTCGTCGTGCAGGTCCTCATGGTGCTGATCATCGCGGCCTGGGTGACCGTGACCGCCGGCTCGCTGTTCGCCGCGATGAAGGCCACCATCGGCCTCCGCGTGAGCGCCGAGGAGGAGATCGAAGGCCTCGACGTCATCGAGCACGGGCTCTCCGGCTACGCCGCCGACATGGCCAATTCCTCGGGGCCGGGAAGGCCCGCGGCGCCGACGACCGAAGCGCCAGCAACGACTGCCGTGTCGGTCTGAGTCCAAACGAACGACCGATCAAGAATTCTCAAAGGAGAACGAATCAACATGAAACTCGTGACTGCGGTCATCAAGCCGTTCAAGCTCGATGACGTCAAAGACGCACTGAAAGCCGCCGGTGTCACCGGCATCACGGTGACGGAGGTCCGCGGCTTCGGCCGCCAGGGCGGCCACACCGAGACCTACCGGGGCGCGGAGTACAAGATCGACTTCGTCCCCAAGGTGAGTGTCGAAGTCGTCGTCGAGAACGGCGCGGTCGACGGCGCGGTCGATGCGATCACCAAGTCGGCGGCGACCGGCAAGATCGGCGACGGCAAGATCTGGGTCACCGATGTCGACCGGATCGTCCGGATCCGCACCGGCGAGGAAGGATCCGACGCGATCTAGCCGGTCGGTGGAATCGCCGGTCATCCGCTTCCCCTCGGCGGGTGGCCGGCGTTTCCTCCGTGTGAACATCGTGTTTCGGCCTTTTCCAGGGCACCGGAGCGACGTAGGTTCCCCGGACCATGGACTCCGGTAACACCGCGTGGGTGCTCGTCTCGGCCGCCCTCGTCGCCTTCATGACCCCTGGCCTCGCGTTCTTCTACGGCGGCATGGTCCGCTCCAAGAACGTGCTCGGCATGTTGATGCAGAACGTTTTCGCGATGGGGCTGATCTCGACGCTGTGGGCGATCGTCGGCTTCTCGCTCGTGTTCGGCCAGACGGACAACCTCTGGATCGGGAACTTCGACTTCGTGTTCCTCTACAACGTCACCGACCTCGACGGCGACATCCCCGGGATGGCCTTCGTCGCGTTTCAGATGATGTTCGCCGTGATCACGCCGGCGCTGATCACCGGCGCCACCGCCGACCGCCTCAAGTTCGGGCCGTACGCCCTCTTCATCGGGCTCTGGTCGCTGCTCGTCTACGTCCCCGTCGCCAAGTGGGTGTTCAACGGCTGGCTGCTCGACCTCGGCGCGCTCGACTTCGCCGGCGGCGCGGCGATCCACATCAACGCCGGGGTCGCGGCGATCGCCGTCGTGATGGTCATCGGCGTGCGCAAGGGCCACGGCTCGGAGCCAATGCCGCCGCACAACCTCCCGTACACGATGCTCGGCACCGGGATCCTCTGGCTCGGCTGGTTCGGATTCAACGCCGGGTCGGCGCTCGCCGCCGACGGCGTCGCCGCGCAGGCCGTCGTCAACACCCACCTCGGCGCGGCGACCGGCATGCTCGGCTGGCTGATCGTGGAGAAGATCAAGTCGGGCAAGGCGACGACGCTCGGGGCGGCGTCGGGCGCGGTCGCCGGCCTGGTGGCGATCACTCCGGCCGCCGGCTTCGTCGGCGACGCGTCGCCGCTGATCTTCGGATTCGTCGCCGGCGCGGGGTGCTATCTCGCGCTCGGCGTCAAGGAGAAGATGAACTGGGACGACAGCCTCGACGTGATCGCGGTGCACGGCGTCGGCGGGCTGATCGGGACGCTGCTGGTCGGGCTGTTCGCCGACACCGCGGTCAACGCCGGCGGGGCCGACGGCCTGTTCTACGGCGGCGGGCTCGGTCTGCTCGGCGACCAGTTCGTCGCCGCGATCTCGGTCGCGGTGTTCTCGTTCGTGGTGACGCTGGCGATCGCCATCGGGATCCATCGCACGATCGGGCTGCGCGTCGACGACGAGGACGAGCTGGTCGGTCTGGACCAGACCCAGCACGCCGAGGCCGCGTACTCCGCCTGACCGATCCCCACCGCCTGACAGACTGACGAACCCGAGGAGCCCGCACATGAAACTGATCACCGCGATCATCAAGCCGTTCAAGCTCGACGAGGTCAAGAACGCGCTCAAGGCGGCCGGCGTCACCGGCATCACGGTCGCCGAGGTCCGCGGCTTCGGCCGTCAGGGCGGCCACACCGAGACCTATCGCGGCGCCGAGTACAAGATCGACTTCGTGCCCAAGTCGAGCCTCGAGATCGTGATCGACGACGATCGCGTGGACGAGGTGGTCGACACGATCGCCGCCGCGGCCAAGACCGACAAGATCGGCGACGGAAAGATCTGGGTCACCGACGTCGAACGGGTCGTCCGCATCCGCACCGGCGAAGAGGGCGCCGACGCCGTCTGACCCCGGCTCGCCCCCGCCTCTTCTCGCTTGCGTCGCGATTTCGGTCGCGACGCCCCTCACAATCGCGACGCAAACGTCAGGGGGCGGTGGCGCGGAGGGCGGCGAGGGTGCGGCCGGCGGCGGCGCCCTCCGACTCCAGCGCCCGCAGGATGGCCACCAGATTGCGGTCGCGTTCGGCGGCGAGGTCGGCGATCGACCTGCCGCCGGCCTGCGCGTCGGACTGCTCGGCGATGCGGTCGATCAGCTCGCCGGTCAGCTCCGGCACGTCGGTCAGCTTGCTCCACGGCCACTGCAGCGCGGGCCCGAACTGGGCCATGAAGTGGCGCATGCCCCCGTCGCCACCGGCGATCCGGTACGACTCGAACATGCCCATCTGGGCCCAGCGCAGCCCGAAGCCGAAGCGGATGACGTCGTCGATCTCGGCGGTCGTGGCGACGCCGTCGGCAACCAGCCACAGCGCCTCGCGCCACACCGCTTCGAGCAGCCGGTCGGCGACGAACGCGTCGATCTCGACGCGGACGTGGACCGGGTGCATCCCGAGCGAGCGGTAGACCGCCATCGCCCGCTCGATCGACTCATCGGTCGTCCGCACGCCGCCGACGACCTCGACGAGCGGGAGCAAGTACACCGGGTTGAACGGGTGGCCGACCACCAGCCGTTCCGGATTTTCGAGCGGCTCGGCGAGCGCCGACGGCTTGAACCCCGACGTCGACGAGGCGATCAGCGCGTCGGGCGGCGCCGCGGCGTCGATCGCCGACAGCGCCTGGTGCTTCAGGTCGAGGCGCTCGGGCACGCTCTCCTGGGCGATGGCGACCCCGTCGACCGCCGCCTCGATCGAGCCGCACATCGTCAGCGCGCCGATCCGATCGGTCGACAGGCCGAGCCCGTTCCACGCGGCGACCGCGCTCGCCATCACCGTCGTCAACACCTCCTCGGCGTTCGGGGCCGGATCGAACACCCGGACGGCCACGCCGCGCAACCGGAACCGCGCCGCCCACGCCGCCCCGATCACGCCGCAGCCGACGACCGCCGCGGGCCCGGGCGGCGACCCGATCGGGTCGGCCACCGAACCGTCCTCGGCCGCCGCTGACGCGCGGCGCCCGACGCCGCTCGTCGGCGGGTCGGTCGAGTCGTTCACGCGTGCTTCGTCAGCTCGAGCTGGGCGCGCACCTCGTCGGGGCCGAGCACGCCGATGTTCATCCCGTCGAGGATCCGCACCGCCCGCTCGACCAGTTCGGCGTTCGACGCCAGCTCCCCGCGCGACAGGTACAGGTTGTCCTCCAGCCCGACGCGCACGTTGCCGCCGGCGATCGCCGCCAGCGCCACGTACGGGAGCTGCTCGCGGCCGATCGAGAACGCGCTGAACGTCCAGTGGTCGGGGATGTTGTTGACCATCGCCATGAACGTGTTGAGGTCGGCCGGGGCGCCCCACGGGATCCCCATGCAGAGCTGGACCATCACCGGATCGGCGAGCGCGCCCGCCTCGACGAGCGCCTTGGCCTGCGCCAGATGGCCGGTGTCGAACACCTCGACCTCGGGCCGCACGCCGAGCGCCGTGATCTGCCGCGCCATCTCGTGCAGGGTGTTCGTCGTGTTGGTCATCACGTAGTCGCCCTCGCCGAAGTTCATCGTCCCGCAGTCGAGCGTGCAGATCTCGGGCCGCAGCTTGGTCACGTGCTCCAGGCGCTCGCTCGCGCCCGCCAGGTCGGTCCCCACCTCGTCGAGCGGGAGCGGACGCTCGACCGACCCGAGCGTGATGTCGCCGCCCATCCCGGTCGTCAGGTTGAGCACGACGTCGGTGTCGGACGACCGCACCCGGTCGACCACCTCGGCGTAGTAGTCGAACGCCCGCGCCGGCGCGCCGGAGATCGGGTCGCGGACGTGGATGTGAGTGATCGCCGCACCCGCCTTCGCCGCCGCGACGCAGTCGTTGGCGATCTGCTCGGGCGTGAACGGGACCTTGTCGGACTTGCCGACCGTGTCGCCGCTGCCGGTGACCGCGCACGTGATGAAGACCGATGTCATGAGGGAACCTCCGTCGAGTTCGATGTCGGCCGCCGCAGGACCCGCAACCGCGAGAAGACATCGTCGTGGTCGATGTAGCAGCCGCGCAGCCGGCGCGACCCGCCACCGGGGTCGAACGCGTCGCGCCCGTGCAGCACTCGGCGGTTGTCGAACCCGACGACGTCGCCAGGCGCGAACGGGTAGCGCATCATCAACCGCGGATCGTGCGCCACGCGCGAGAACGTGCGCATCGCCTCGTACGCCCGCGGCACGTCGGCCGGGTCCATGTGGGGCGCGAGCCGGACGGGGTAGAACGCCCGCAGCGTCAACGGCGAGCGGGCCGCGCCGTGGTCGATGATCGGCCCGATCCACCGATGATCGCCGTCGCGGGCGCGGTTGGCGAACACCCACTCCAACGTCGTCAGCGCGGCGTACGCCGCCGGGTGCTCGCGCCGGAGCACGTCGACGACTGCCAGCCCGTCGGTCATCCGCGACGCGCCGCCGTCGACGGTGTTCGTGACGCAGTGCAGGATCTGAAAGCCCGGCGGCGTCTCCCTCGTCGGGAGGTCGGCGTGCTGCCCGAGCCCCGCGCCGGTGTTCGCCGTCGAGTCCGGCTCGATGATCGCCTCGACCGTGAAGACATCGCCGAAGTTGCTCCCCCGCACCGGGCCGATGCGGCGGGCGAGTTGGGCGAGGAAGTCGTCCGCCGCCGGCGTCGATCGCAGGCGGGCCAGCCCCCACGTGCACATCGCGGTGAGCCAGCCCTCGAGCACAGCCGGGTCGTCGAGCACCGCCGCGCCATCGAACGACGGCGGCTCCTGGATGTCGGCCGCGGTCCAGACCCGAGGCTCGCCGATCGACGCCGCCGGGAGATGCCCGCCGGTGGCGATCTCCCGCAGCCAGCCGGGATGGACGCCCGACGTCTGGCCGTCGGCCCAGGTCAGCCGGAGGCCGCCGCGCTCGTCGACCTCGGCGCCCGCGAGCACGTCAGGTCGGGGCAGCGCACCTGGGTCGGTGGTGCCCTCCCGCGTCAGCGGGTCGATCGACCGGGTGCTCTCGTACAGCCACAGCGCGTGGCACTCGATCGACGCCCCGTCGGGCCAGCGCACCGTGACGGTCGGCGCGGTGAAGGACACCTCGCCGACCGGGACCCACGGGTGGTCGGCGAAGTCGGGCGTGATCGGCCGATCGACCGGGGCAACCTGCTGCTCGCGCTGTGCTACCACGCCGCTCCCCCACGCCATCCGAGTGACCAGTCAGCGAACTCTAACGCTCCGTCGACTCACCGTGCGAGTGTCCGTGCGGTCTCGCTCGCCGGCACGTCGGAGGTGTCGGCCGGGTAGGTCCGCAAGAGACGGTCGCCGAGATTCGACGTCACACCGAGCCAGTAGTTCTCGTTGCGATAGTGGTGCCGGCGGTGGTTGCGGGCGAGCCGGCGGTAGTAGCGCGTGCGCGGGCGGTAGCGGGTGTGGACGAACAGGTGCGTCCACTCGTAGTGCCCGAGCGCGAGCACGGCGACGAGCAGCGCCGTCAGGTAGGGGGCGAGCAGACCTTGGCCGCCGACGACGATGCCGAACAACGCGGCCGCCGGGACCGACCACGCCGCCGTGCCGATCGCGATCAGCGCCGAGAAGACCGCCGCGTCGATCCCCCGCAGCAGGAGCCACTCGACCGCGGGCGGGTCGAGGTGGTGCTCCCGGTGGCCGGAGCCCGTCCCCAGCCGGCGGCTCGTCCACGCGTCCTCCGGGGCGTGCAGCAGGACCAGGTGGAGAAACCATTCGACCGGGCCGACGAGCACCGCGGTCACCGCGATCACGAGCAGATCGGCCCACGACCATCGGCCGACGGACAACCGGGCGACGGCGACGACGATCACCACGGCCGTGATCACCCGCGGCGACGGCCGGCCGAAGAACACCCGCGCGATCTCGCGCTTGGTGCCGAGATCGTTGGAGCGAAGTCCCCGTTCGGTCGTCGTCGCCACGACCCGATCCTACGGAACCGGGCAACCGCCGGCCATGCGGCCCCCGGGGCCCGCCGCGCGTACAGTCGGGCCGATGACGACGCTCGAAGCCGAGACCCCAGCCAAGGCCGGCCGCTGGACCGCGCAGTGGAAAGAGCTCTACGCCGAGGTGATCACGACCGGGCTGTGCACCGGCTGCGCCGGATGCGTCGTCACCTGCCCGCACGACGTGATCGGCTACGAGCACGAGGAGGGCAAGTACATCCCGTTCCACCTCGAGGAGGAGCTCGGCCTCGACGACTGCGTCCACGGCGTCAAGGGCTGCACGACCTGCACCCGCGCCTGCCCCCGCTTCCGGGCGTGGGAGCCGGCGGCCGACCTGCACCTGTTCGGCCGGGTCCGCGAGCCCGACGAGATGGCCGGCATCTGGCGCCAGCTCTACCTCACGCGGGCGAGCGACGAGATGGTCCACAAGATGGGCCAGGACGGCGGCCTCGTCTCGGCGATGCTGATCTGGCTGCGCGAGCACGACTACATCGACGGCGCGCTCGTCAGCGGCGTCGAGGAGGACGACGCGTGGAAGGCCAAGCCGGTGGTCGTCGAGTCGAAGGAGGAGATCCTGGCCACCGCCGGCAGCCGCTACACGTACTGCGCCAACCCGCTCGCCCTCCCCGAGGCGAAGGCGCGCGGCATGGATCGCCTGGCGCTGGTCGGCATGGGCTGCCAGACCTCGTCGCCGCCGGTGATGTGGGACCGCAAGGCGGGCAAGGTCTCCAAGCCGTTCCTGTTCAACATCGGGCTGCTCTGCTCCAAGACGTTCGACGACGCGATCTTCGCCGAGCTGTTCGAGGCCAAGTACGGCCTCAAGAAGCAGGACATGCTGAAGATGAACATCAAGGGCGTGTTCCAGATCTGGATGAAGGACGGCAGC
>JBFGCT010000152.1:0-10017 GCA_041581055.1 Ilumatobacteraceae bacterium
CGCAGATCGACCGGCGCCGGCTTGGCGAACGTCGGCTTGCGGTAGCGCCTGACGTTGGCGCCGATATCGGCCAGCCGCTGCTCGATGCGGTCGAGGAAGACGTCGCCGCGCGGCTTGGAGATGTCGAGCAGGCCGACGGTCAGACCGCTCAGCGACTCGGGGCGGGGCAGCGGCTGTCGCTCGGCCACGGTTCGCTCGCCGGTCGGATCGAGAATCGTGCGGGTCATCGGAGGCTCCTTGCGCTCGACGTCAGTATGGCATCGCGCCGCCGTCCGTTGCGATCCGACGCGCTCGCCCGGACCGGCGCCCGATCTCCGGCCGTGGCCACCTCCCGGCGATCGCCCGAACGATTGAGGCAGCGGACGTGCGAGCCATCAGACTGGGGCGATGGAGAGCAACGGGGTGCGGCGACGCCGTCTCGGCAGCACCGGTCTCGAGGTGTCCGAGCTGGGTTTCGGGTGCTCAGGATTCTGGGCGCGGCCGAGCTTTCCCGCGACCGAGGCGGTCACGCTCCTCGAGCGTGCCATCGATGCGGGGATCACCTTCCTGGACACCGGTCCGAGCTACGGGGCCGGGGAGGGCGAGCGGCGCCTGGGCCGGGTCCTCCGAACGCGGCGGCGTGATGACCTCGTGGTCGCCACCAAGGGTGGCACGTTGATCGGCAGGTTCGGCCGGCCCTATCTGGACTTCACCCCGGCGACGGTCCGGCAGAACGTCGAGGGCAGCCTGCGACGGCTGGGTGTGAACGAGATCACGCTGCTCCAACTCCATGGGCCGCAGGCCGCGGACATCACCGACGACCTGCTCGATTGCCTGACCGACCTGCAGACGTCCGGAACCGTGCGATTCGTCGGCGTCAACGGCTGGGGCGCCGACCTGTTGGACAAGGTGCTCTCGATCGACCTGTTCGAGACCATGATGTTCGACTACAACTATCTCGCCGCCGGCCGCGCGCGCGAGATCGACCGCGTGGTCCGCACCGGCCGGGCGGTCATCGCCGGGACACCATTGGGTCAGCGCCACTTCCGCACGATGGCGTCGCTGCCCCGACGCCGCGCCGACCTCTGGTATCTCGGTCGGGCGGTGACCAACAATCGGGACGCGATCCGCCGCGGGCGGTCGTTCCGGTTCCTCGATCGGTACGACGGCTGGACGGGCCCCGAGATCGCCCTGGCGTACGTGCTCGAGAACCCCGACGTGTCGACCGCCGTGTTCGGCACGACGAGCGGGGCCCACCTGTCGGCGAACGTGGCGGTGTCCGGGCGGTCACTCCCGGCGGAGATCGTGGCCAGGATCGACGCGGTGTGACGCGGCGCGGGGCACCGCTCAGTACGTCACCGCGCGGGTCACCGGTTGTGACCCGACCTCGCCGTTGACCCAGCCGCCGATGATCTCGGAGAAGAGTCCCGCGCCACCTCCGGCGTAGGCCAACATCAGGCCGCCGGGGCGGAACTTCGGCAGCGCCGGCGCCTCGCCGAACGCCTCCGGCACCCCTTCGGCCATCCCGCCCGCGCCGCGGACGAGCTCGGCGCCCGGCCGGTTGAGATGCTCGACGATCCCGGCGACGACCTGCGCCCGATCCCAGCCGGCGTCGGCGAAGACCCTGGCGTGCTCGGGGCCGATGACGACGATCGCGTCGAACGCCATGATCAGCTTGGGGTGGTGCATCGCCTGCAGGCCGGCGGCGAGCGACCGCGCGAGCGAGTCCGGCACGCGGGAGAGCTGGTCGACGACGCAGCGCGTGCCCTCGCCGGCGAAGACGGTCAGGGCGTCGACACCTGGCTCGACGCCGTGCTCGCCGGCCAGCGTGCCGAACGGCGACGCGGCGTCGTTCTCCGCGAAGCAGAACCCGAGCTTGCCGGGGCTCCCGTGGGTCGCCCGGTCGACCTCGCCGGGCCGCCCGCCGCCGATGTTGCGGACGACGAGCTGGAGGGCTCGCCCGATCGTCGAGTTGGCGCGGTTGCCCTGGCCGAGCGCGTTGCTCCCCGAGTTCATCCCGATCGCCCGCGTGCCCGGCCCGCTGCAGACCACGACCGGGCCGACCGGCATCGTCGTCGCCAAGAGGCCGTGCATGTTGAACTCGTCGTTGCACGCCGCCTCGACCGCCGTCAGCACCCACGGCAGGTACTCGGGGAGGCAACCCGCCATCACCGCCGCGATCGCCACCTTCTCGACCGTCGCCTCGACGAGGTCCGGCGGCACGGTGGCCACGATGTCGGAGGGCGCCCGGGTGGTGCCTTCGAGCATCCGCATCACCCGCTCCTCGGTCGGCGGCACGACCGGCAGGCCATCGCTCCAGCCGCGGGCGAACATCATCTCGATGTCGTCCTCGGCGTCGGCGACGTCGATCCGGCGCGACGCGAGCGTCGACCCGCCGAAGCGGACGCGGAGCTCGTCGACGAGATCGGGGTCGACCGACATCGAGCCGCAGCCGGGCCGCATCTCGGGCAGATCGGGCCCGAGACCGTCGTGGCCGGTGACCCGCTCCCACTCGGACCGCAGCCAGCCGACCGTCCGCTCGACCTCGCGCCCGCGCTCGACCCTGATCAGCGTCGGAACCGTCTCGATCTCGTGGCGCCAGCTCACCGCGAGATCCTCGTCGTGGAGCGTCTCCGGATCCCCCGGGAACCCGGCGTCGTCCTGGCTGTAGACGGTGAGCGGGCCGAGCGCGTCGAGTTGGCGCAGGACCGGCACCACCGTCTGACATGTCTCGCACTCGCGCTTGACGACCACGACGAGTCCGTCGGGAAGATCGGGCCGCGTGGCGGGCGTGGCGGTCGTGGCTGTGCTCATGGGAGGAACTCCAAGATCAGTGTCCGGCGCGATCGGGGCACGACTGGAACGTAGCCGGGCCCGCCGCCCGAGCTGCGACGGACGTCACCACACCGGGTTTGCGCCGTTGCTTCGGCCACGACCTAACGTTGTCGAATCGGGGATTCGAGGGGTTCGTCCGCCGCCGCCCGCGGCTTCACGGTCACGTTTCACGGTGTCCGCGGGTCGACGCCGTGCCATGGCGCCGACATCGTGCGCTACGGGGGCAACACGTCCTGCGTGTCGGTCGCCATTCCCCACCACGACCCGATCCTGTTCGACCTCGGGACCGGGCTGCGCTACTTCGGCGACTGCCATTCGGGGCGCGAGCCGTTCCGCGGCACCTGCCTCCTGAGCCACGTCCACTGGGATCACATCCAGGGCCTGCCGTTCTTCACCCCGCTGCTCCAGGACGGCGCCGAGGTCGACGTGTACGCGCCGGTCCAGGACGACGGCATCTCGGTCGAGCAGCTGTTCGGCGCGACGATCAAGCCGCCGCTGTTCCCGATCCACTACGCCCACCTGCCGGGAACGGTCCGGTTCCACGAGGTCGACCGCTCCGAGTTCACGATCGGCGACGCCCGGGTGGTCGCCCGTCCGATCCCGCACATCGGTCCCACGGTCGGGTACCGGCTGACCTACCGGGAGTCGTCGGTCGCCTACCTCAGCGACCATCAGATGCCCGCCGACGGCTCGTTCCGCGTCGGGGCCGGGGCCCGTGAGCTGTGCGCCGGGGTCGACCTGCTGATCCACGACGCGCAGTACACGACCGCCGAGTTCGCCCGCAAGCGCGACTGGGGGCACTGCACCATCGAGTACGCCGTGTGGCTGGCCGCCGAGGCCGGCGTCGGCACCCTCGCCCTGTTCCACCACGACCCCTCGCATCACGACGATGTGATGGACATCCTGGTGCGCGACGCCGTCGAGTGCGGCCGCAAGCTCGGCGTCGACGTGATCGCGGCCCGAGAGGGCCTCTGCGTCGCCGTCGAGTCGTGAACACGCCACGGGGCTCGGCGCCCCACGGTGGGCGACGCCGCTGCTGCCGTGGGCAGAGATCGTGGTCGGGGCGTCGCCGCGCGACCCGCCGGCGGCGCCGGCATCAGACGGTCGCCAGCAGGAAGGCGAGCGTGCGGGCCTCGTCGCGCCAGGCGTCGTAGCGGCCGGTCGGCCCGCCGTGCCCGGCGTCCATCTCGGTCCGCAGCAGGACCGGCGCCTCGCCGGTCTGCATCGTGCGCAGCCGGGCCACCCACTTCGCCGGCTCGTGCACGCTGACGCGCGGGTCGGTCAACCCGGCGGTGACGTACACCGCCGGGTACGCCGCCGGCGCGGTGTTGTCGTAGGGCGAGTAGGACTCGATGCAACTGGCGAACGGCTCGGCGCGCGGGTCGCCCCACTCCTCCCACTCGGTGACGGTGAGCGGCAGCGACGGGTCGCTCATCGTCGACACGATGTCGACGAAGGGAACCTCGGCGACCACGGCGGCGAACATCTCCGGGCGTTTGGTGAGGCACGCCCCGACCAGCAGCCCGCCGGCCGAGCCGCCGCGCATCGCCAGCCGATTCGGGGCGACGATGGCCGCCGACACGAGGTGCTCGGCGCAGGCGAGCATGTCGGAGATCGAGTTCGGCTTGGCGAGCAGCTTGCCGTCGAGATACCACTGGCGCCCGAGCTCGCCCCCGCCGCGGGGGTGGGCGAGCGCCCACACGAACCCGCGGTCGAGCAGCGACAGCCGCGCCACCGAGAACCACGGCGCCAGCGCCGCCTCGTACGCGCCGTACCCGTACAGCACCCCGGGAGCGGCGCCGTCGAGCGCGGTGTCGCGGTGGTGCACCAGGTCGATCGGGACGCGCGTGCCGTCCGACGCGGTCGCCCAGACCCGCTGGGAGGTGTACTGGTCGAGGTCGACGTTCGGGGTCGGGACGCGGCGGAGCAGCGTCCGGTCGCCCGAGGTGACGTGCTCGTCGAACAAGGTCGGCGGGACGTTCATCGACTGCGTGCCGAAGCGGACGAGGTCGGTCGTCCACTCCGGGTTCGACGAGAGGTCGACGTCGTGCGGCTGGTCGCCGAGGTCGACGACGCGCTGGCCGCCGTCGCGGTACAGGATCCGCAGCCGCGGCTGGGCGGCCGCCCACTCGTGGACGACGAGGTGGTGCTCGAACGGCTCGACGCCGGTGACCCGCCGGCCGGGCTCGTGGGCCACCAACTCGGTCCAGGCCGCCGGGTCGGCCAGGTCGCCGTCGACCGGCGCGACGAGGACCCGGAAGTCGACCGCGTCCTCGTTGGTCAGCATCACGAAGCGGTCGCCCCAGTGGTCGATGAGGTACTCGACGTCCTCCCGCCGGCGGAACACGGTCTGCGGCTGTCCGGTCGGGTCGTCGGCCGGGAGGAGCCGGACCTCGGCGCTGGTCTTGCTGCCGGCGTGGATCACGGTCCAGACGCCGGACCTGGTCGTGCCGACGCCGGCGAAGAAGCGCTCGTCGGTCTCGGTGTAGACGTGGACGTCGCCGTCCGGCGGGGCGCCGATCCGATGGCGCCAGACCTCCGCCGGCCGCTCCTGCGCGTCGGGGCGGACGTAGAAGAGCCACGCCCCGTCGGCCGACCACGCGACGCCGGCGTTGGACGTGCCCGTGATCTCGTCGCCGAGGTCGAGCCCGGTCTCGAGGTCGCGCACCCGCAGCGTGTACCGCTCGTCGCCGTCGACGTCGTACGACCAGGCGACCGCCGTGTGGTCGTGGGACAGCTCGAACGCGCCGAGGTCGAAGTACTCGTGGCCGGCGGCCTCGACGTTCTCGTCGAGGACGGTCTGGCTCGACGCCGACTCGCGCGTCGGCCCCCGGTGGTGCGTCGGGTAGCTCATCCCCTCCTCGGTCCGCGTCACGTACCACCATCCACCGAAGGCGACCGGCGTCGACATGTCGGTCTCCTGGACCCGGGAGCGGATCTCCTGGAAGATCGCCTCGACCGTCGTGTCGCGGGCGGCGAACCACGCGTGCGAGTAGTCGTTCTCGGCGGCGAGGTACTCGTGGAGCGCCGGGTCGGTCGTGTCGCGCATCCAGGCGAACGGGTCGTCGACCTCGCCGGTAGGTCGAACCCATGTGTGCTCGCGCCGAGGGGCGATGGGCGGGGGAGCGGGCACGTCGGTCGGTGTCGTTCGAGTCAGGTTGGTCACAGTGGCGACAATGTTCGCACGCGGCGCTACCGTTCGGCTTCGTCATGCGCGTCTGGATCGATCAGGACCTCTGCACCGGCGACGGGCTGTGCGTCGACCACTGCCCCGATGTCTTCGTCCAGCTCGAGGACGGGATCGCGTACGTGGCCGAGGGCGGGCGCCCGCTCAACGACCCGGGCAGCTCGGGCAGCCTGGCCCGGGTCGCCGGCCGCCACGTCGACTCGGTGATCCACGCCGCCGAGGCGTGCCCCGGCGAGTGCATCTTCATCGAGATCGAGCGGTCGGCCGCCGAGTTGGCCGGCAGCGGCCTCGGCGTCGACGGCGCCGCCGCCTGAGCGCCGCCTCCGCATTCGCCGCCGGCGCCGGTCGACCATCAGGCCCACGGTGACGAGCAGCAGCAGCGCGACGGCGACGGCGGCCACGAGCGCTCGGCCGCGGCCGGTGTCGTCGGCGCTCGCCAGCACGGCCTGGACCTCGGCGGCGCGGGCCCGGGCCGTCTCGGCGTCGCCCGCCTCGAGGGCGGCGCGCGCCTCGTCGAGGGCGCCGGGGATGTCGGTGTTGACGAGCCCGATCCGGCTGAGGAGGTCGTCGGCGCCCGCTTCGGCGTCGATCGCCGCGGCGACCCGCGCGAGCGCGTCGAGTTGGTCGCGGCCGAGCCCGACCGCGTCGCCGAAGTCATCGACCTCGTCCTCGTAGCGCGCACCGCCGAGCGCCGGCATCACGACCTCGACCCGTTTGGCCAGCGCGGCGATCTCGCTCTGCAGCTCGACGAGCGCGTTCCCCGCCGCCAGCTGCCGCTCGAGGATCTGGAGCGGCGCCTCGAAGTCCGCGACGGCGTCGGCGAACGGCGCCGCCGCCAGGTCGGCGGTTCGCACGCCGGTCTCGCGTTCCAGGGCCTCGACCTGCCCCCGCCGCTCGACCACCTCGGCGGCGGCGTCCATCCGTTGTTCGGCCCGGTGGAAGACCCAGTCGTTCATCGCCTCGCGGACGCCGACCGGCATCGACCACGGCGCGGCCGCCCGCTCGAGCTCGGAGTACGCCACGCGGGCGGCGGACCGCTCGTCGAGCCGCTCCTGCCCGGCGTCGTCGAGCACGTGCGCGCGAAAGAGCTCGTCGACGACGGTCGAGCCGCCGACCAGCTCGAACAGGTCGTACCACCGCTCCCACCCGCGCCTGGTGGAGTCGGGGCCCCGCCGGCCCGGATCGCCGTACACCAGGCTCGTCGGATCCTCACCGGCCGCGAGGACGTCGCGGGCCGCGTCGAAGCCGATCTCGTCGACGATCGCGTCGACCACGAACCACGACGCCGCGTAGCCGTAGTCCTCGTACTCCTCGGCGTCGGAGACGGTCCAGGTCGACAGCGGCTGGCGGTTCGGGTCGCTCTTGTCGATCGCCGGCGGCTCGCGCGCCTCGTCGCCGTCGGCGCGCACCATCTCGGAGGCGTAGGTCTGCGCGAACCCCTCGGTCAACCACCGTTGGGGGAAGCGATCGTCGTTGAACCACGCGTGGGAGAGCTCGTGGAATACCGTCTCGGCGTCGAGCTCCTCGCCGACGGCGATCTCGGAGGCCCTGGCGTCGAACCAACCGGCGTATCCGGCGAAGGCGGGCTCGACCGTCTCGCGTATCGCCAGTTGCTCGTCGACCGGCCAGTCGGACCCGATCAACGCGGCGAGGCCGGGCACGCCCACGGTCAGGTGGTCGCGGGTGAACGTGATCCACTCCTCGTCGCCCGGCCACGACTCGATGACGAACGACGCGCCGTCGACGTCGACGGGCGTCGACACGAGGCGGTCGTCGTTGCTGACCGAGATCAACGCCCCGAAGTCCTCGTCCAATCCCTCGGCGCGGTACGTCACGGTCCCGAACTCGTCGGGCGGTTGGCGGACGAATTCCTCGACGTCGGAGAAGTCGTCGAGGGCGTAGCCGGCGGGGAGGACGAGCTCGATCGAGACGTCGCCGGTGTCGCCTCCGCCGAACGCGACCAGCGAGATGTACGCCGCGTTCGACCGCCAGGGGATCGCGCTGCGCGGCGGCAGCCCGCGGTGGTCGTAGCTGACCGTCACGGTCGTCGACTCACCCGAGTACAGGTCGTCCGCGAGGTCGAACTGGAACAGGGCGAACGCCTCGGTCGTCGGGTCGCTGACCCATTCGCCGTCGAGCACCCGCCCGCCCGACGAGCGGGCCTCGATGTTCTCCGCGCCCGCCGGGACGACCACGCCGTACCCGTCGAAGTACCGCTGGCGGATCACGTCGCCGTCGCGCCGGTCGGTGGTCACGTTGCGCAGGGAGATCGTCACGTCGACGCGGACGAAGCCCGCCTCGGGGTCGATCCGGAACGTGTTGACGCTGATCTCCTCGAGGCCGTTGCCGTCGCTCTGCGCGCGGGCCGCCCCCGGCGCCGCCACCGCCAGCACCGCCGCCGCCAGCCCGATCGCGATGGGGGCGAGCCGCCGGAGCATGGCCGAGAGCCTAGGCGCCGGCCGTCCGGCAGGGGTGGCGATTCGGGTGGCGATTCGGCCGCCGCCCCGGGCAATCCGCCCGGCGAATTGTTACTATGGTGGTAGTGCAAATTCCCCCCGCCCGACGGCACGTCCGGCTGAACCAAGGACCGCGATGACCAGCTTCGATCTCGACCTCACCAAGTACGACCTCGGATGGAGCGACCAGGTCGAATACGCCTTCACGCCGGAGAAGGGCATCAACCCCGGCGTCGTCGAGCAGATCTCGTGGTGGAAGGGTGAGCCGCGCTGGATGACGCAGATGCGCCAGCGCTCGCTGCGGCTGTTCGAGAAGAAGCCGATGGCCGAGTGGTTCGCCGTCAACATGCCCGACATCGACTTCCAGGACATCTACTACTACCTGCGCCCCGCCGGCGAGCAGGTCGACGAGTGGGACGAGCTGCCCGAGGAGATGATGCGCACGTACGAGAAGCTCGGCATCCCCGAGGCCGAGCGGCAGTACCTCTCGGGCGTCACCGCGCAGTACGAGTCCGAGGTCGTCTACCACAAGAACCGCGAGGACCTCGCCGAGCAGGGGATCCTGTTCTGCGACATGGACACGGCCCTGCGCGAGTACCCCGACCTGGTCAAGCAGTACTTCGGCACGATCATCCCGCCCGGCGACAACAAGTTCGCCGCGCTCAACACGTCGGTCTGGTCCGGCGGCTCGTTCATCTACGTCCCGCCCGGCGTCGAGGTCGAGATGCCGCTCCAGGCGTACTTCCGCATCAACGCCGAGAACGCCGGCCAGTTCGAGCGCACGCTGATCATCGCCGACGAGGGCTCGCAGGTGCACTACATCGAGGGCTGCTCGGCGCCGGTCTACACCAGCGACTCGCTGCACTCCGCCGTCGTCGAGATCGTCGTCAAGCCCCACGCCCGGGTCACCTACACCACGATCCAGAACTGGTCGCCGAACGTCTACAACTTGGTCACCAAGCGGGCGCGGGTCGAGGCCCACGGGCACATGGAGTGGATCGACGGCAACATCGGCTCGAAGCTGACGATGAAGTACCCGTCGGTGTACCTGGTCGGCGAGGGGGCGACGGGCGAGGTGCTCTCGGTGGCCTACGCCGGCGAGGGCCAGCACCAGGACGCCGGGGCGAAGATGGTCCACGCCGCGCCGAACACGACGTCGAAGATCATCTCCAAGTCGATCAGCAAGGACGGCGGCATCACGACGTACCGCGGCCTGGTGCGGGTCGACGAGGGTGCCCGCGGGTGCAAGAGCCACGTCGAGTGCGACGCGCTGATCCTCGACGAGGACTCGACGAGCAAGACGTTCCCGTACATGGAGATCGGCGAGCGCGACGCGCAGATCGGCCACGAGGCCACCGTGTCGAAGATCGCCGACGAGCAGCTCTTCTACCTCATGAGCCGCGGGCTCTCCGAGGAGCAGGCGATGGGCATGATCGTCAACGGCTTCATCGAGCCGATCGCCAAGCTCCTGCCCCTGGAATACGCCGTAGAGCTCAACCGACTCATAGAGTTGGAGATGGAGGGGTCAGTCGGATGAGCACACCGGCAGTCGAGCTTGCC
>JBFGCT010000153.1:0-9998 GCA_041581055.1 Ilumatobacteraceae bacterium
CCTCTACGGGCCGCCGGGCTGCGGCAAGACGCTCATCGCCAAGGCCGTCGCCAACAGCCTGGCCAAGAAGGTCGCCGAGACGGTGGGGGAGGGCAAGGGGCGCAGCTACTTCATCAAGATCAAGGGCCCGGAGCTGCTCAACAAGTACGTCGGTGAGACCGAGCGCCAGATCCGCCTCGTGTTCCAGCGGGCGCGCGAAAAAAGCGAGGAAGGCTGGCCGGTCATCGTGTTCTTCGACGAGATGGACTCGATGTTCCGCATCCGGGGTTCGGGCATCAGCTCCGACATGGAGTCGACCATCGTGCCGCAGCTGCTCGCCGAGATCGACGGTGTCGAGGGGCTGCGCAACGTCATCGTGATCGGCGCGACCAACCGAGAAGACCTGATCGACCCGGCGATTCTCCGGCCGGGCCGGCTCGACGTCAAGATCAAGATCGAACGGCCCAACGAGGCCGCCGCGACGTCGGTGTTCAGCCAGTACCTCAACGACGAGATCCCGATCTCCGCGGCCGAGTCCGTGCCCGAGATGATCGAGAAGACCGTCGCCGAGATGTACCGCGACGACGAGTCGAACCGCTTCCTCGAGGTCACCTACCAGAACGGCGACAAGGAGATCCTCTACTACAAGGACTTCGCGTCGGGGGCGATGATCGAGAACATCGTGCGCCGGGCCAAGAAGCTGGCGATCAAGCGGGTGATCGGCGGGGGAGAGCGCGGCGTGTGCACACGAGACCTGCTCGACTCGATCAAGCAGGAGTACAAGGAGCACGAGGATCTGCCGAACACGACCAACCCCGACGACTGGGCGAAGATCTCGGGCAAGAAGGGCGAGCGGATCGTCTTCATCCGCACGCTGGTCTCGGAGGCGGAGAAGGACGACGTCACCGGCGGCCGGGCGATCGAACGGGTGCAGACCGGCCAGTACCTGTGACGCCGCCTCGCGACGAGCCCGGTCGATGGGGCGTCGCGCGCGTCGGCCGGTAGCGTCGCCGCATGTCTGAGCCCGCCCATGACCTCGTCGTCTTCGGCGCCACCAGCTTCGTCGGCCAGATCCTGTGCCGGCACATCGTGGCGGAGCATGGCGCCGGCGGCGACCTCGACTGGGCGATCGCCGGCCGCAACCCGGACAAGCTGGCCACGGTCGCCGAGGAGACCGGGGCCGACGTCGACCGGATCGTCGCCGACGCGTCCGACGCCGACGCGCTCGCCGAGCTCGCCGCCTCGACCCGGCTCGTCGTCTCCACCGTCGGGCCGTACGCGCTGTACGGCTCGGAGTTGGTCGACGCCGTGGTCGAAGCCGGCGCCGACTATTGCGACCTGACCGGTGAGCCGCACTGGATGCAGCGGATGATCGATCGCCACCACGACCGGGCCGTCGGGACCGGGGCGCGCGTCGTGCACGCCTGCGGCTTCGACTCGGTGCCGTCCGATCTCGGGGTGTGGTTCCTGCAGCGCGAGGCAGAGCGGCGGTTCGGGGCGCCGTGTGCCTCGGTCCGGATGGGGGTCAAGGCGGCACGGGGCGGGGCGAGCGGCGGCACGGTCGCCAGCATGATGAACCTGATGGACGAGGCGTCGACCGACGCCGAGGTGCGGGCGACGCTCGCCAACCCGTACGCGTTGGCGCCGGCGGGGGACCGTGCGGGCGTCGACCAGCCGTCGGTCACCTGGCCCGAGTACGACGACGGCCTCGCGAGCTGGCAGGCGCCGTTCGTGATGGCCGCCACCAACACGCGCGTGGTGTTCCGCACGCACGCCCTGCTCGGTCACCCATGGGGCGACGACTTCACGTACGGCGAATCGATGCTCACGGGCGACGGCCCATCCGGTCGGGCCAAGGCGGCCGCCCTGGCCGGCGCGATGGGCGGCGCGATGGGCGCGGCCGCGCTCGGTCCCGTCCGCTCCCTGGCGCGCAAGCTGCTCCCCGGGCCGGGCGAGGGGCCAAGCCCGGAGAAACAGCGTGCCGGGTTCTACGATCTGCGGTTCCACGGGCGGACGGCCGGCGGGGACGAGATCGCGGTGAAGGTCACCGGCGACCAGGATCCCGGCTACGGCTCGACGGCGAAGATCCTCGGCGAGTCGGCGGTCTGCCTGCTCGGGCGCGACCGGGGCGAGGTCGGCGGCGGCTTCTGGACGCCGGCGACGGCGATGGGCGACGCGCTGGTCGAGCGGCTCGGCGACCGCGCCGGCCTGACCTTCGAGGTGCTCTGAGGCGGCCGGCGGGCGGCACGTCGCTTGAACGCCCGGAGGGGTCGGGGCTCCGATAGGTTTCGGGCATGGCGTTGCCAAAGGTCTGCGGAATCGAGACCGAGTACGGCATCGTCGTGCGCGGCGCCGAGAACAACCCGGTCTCCGCCTCATCGATGTTGATCAACGCGTACGTCGCGGCGACGGCGCGGACGCGGGCCCGGGTGGGCTGGGACTTCGAGGACGAACACCCCGCCAACGACGCCCGAGGATTCTCCCTCGACGACTCGCTGGCCCCCGAGATCGAGACCACGCTCGTCAACGCCGTCCTGACCAACGGGGCGCGGTACTACGTCGACCACGCCCACCCGGAGATCTCGACCCCCGAGGTGACGACCGCGCGCGAGGCGGTGATCTGGGATCGGGCCGCCGAGGAGATCGTGATCGCCTCGATGGAACACGCCCGCCCGCTGCTCGACGGCGACGCCGAGATCATCGTCCACAAGAACAACTCCGACGGCAAGGGCAACAGCTACGGCTGTCACGAGAACTACCTGCTCGCCCGCGAGCTGCCGTTCGGCCGGCTGACGACGCAGATCACGCCGCACTTCGTCACCAGGCAGGTCTTCTGCGGGGCGGGCAAGGTCGGGTGCGAGCTGCCCGGCCGCCCGAACGACGAGATCCCGTACCAGCTCAGCCAGCGGGCGGACTTCTTCGAGGAGGAGATCGGCCTCGAGACGACGCTCAAGCGGCCGATCGTCAACACCCGCGACGAGCCGCACGCCGATCCCCAGAAGTACCGCCGACTGCACGTCATCGTCGGCGACGCGAACATGAGCGAGGTCGCCACGTACCTCAAGGTCGGCACGACGGCGATCGTGCTGGCGATGATCGAAGACGACGAGCTCGGCGACGAGTGGGCGCTCGACAACCCGGTCGCCGCGATCCGCCAGGTCAGCCACGACCCGACGCTGCGCCAGACCGTCACGCTGCAAGACGGCAGCAATGCGACCGCACTCGAAGTGCAGTGGGGCCTCCTCGAGCGGGCCCGCAAGTACGAGCGGACGTTCGGCCTCGAGTGCGTCGGCGAGGCGGTCGGTCCCGATGTGCTCCACCGTTGGGAGCAGGTGCTCACCGGGCTCGAGGCCGACTCCAACTCGATGGCGCACTGGGTCGACTGGGTCGCCAAGCGGCGGCTCGTCGACGGGTACGCCACCCGCCACGACGTGGCGCCCGGCGCCGCCCGGCTGAAGGCGATCGATCTGCAGTACCACGACCTCCGGCCCGGCCGGTCCCTTGCCAAACGGGCGGGGCTCGACACGGTCGTCACCGCCGACGAGGTCGCCGCCGCGGTCAACCAACCGCCCACCACCACCCGCGCCTATTTCCGCGGTCGGTGCCTCGAGAAGTACCCCGGCGAGATCGTGGCGGCGAACTGGGACTCGCTGGTGTTCGACATCGGCCGGGATCCGCTCCGGCGGGTCCCGATGATGGAACCGCTGCGCGGGACCGCCGACCACGTTGCTACCTTGATCGACGAGAGCGAGACGGCCGGGGAACTCCTCGACCGTCTGGGACAGTAGAACCCGAACGATCGGAGCCTCACCCCCATGGCAGAGCGGACACAGAAACCGAAGCAGACACCCGAGCGTGCGCCAGAGCAGGTCGAGGAGGCCGCGCCGGCGGTGACCGAGGCCGGCGACAAGCTCAAGGCCGAACTCGACGACCTGCTCGACGAGATCGACGAGGTGCTCGAGACCAACGCCGAGGACTTCGTGAAGTCGTACGTGCAAAAAGGTGGTCAGTAGTCAGTGGCGATGCCATTCTTCGCGCCGGGTGACGATCCCGGGGCGAACTTTCCCGAACTGCTTCGGCGACTCGGTCTCGTGGCAGGGCCGTCGATCCCGGTCGGGGCCGACACATCCCATGCCCTGCGCCAGCTCGCGGTCCCGCACGCCACCACCTGTGTCGCCGTGCGGTACGACGGGGGCGTGGTCATGGCCGGCGACCGCCGGGCGACGGCGGGCAATCTCATCTCGCACCGCGCCATGGAGAAGGTGGTCGAGGCCGACAGCCACAGCGGCGTGGCGATCGCCGGGACCGCCGGTCCGGCGATGGAGATGATCAGGCTCTTCCAACTCCAACTGGAGCACTACGAAAAGGTCGAGGGCACGCCGCTGAGCCTGGAGGGCAAGGCCAACCAGCTCTCGATGATGGTCAGGGGCAATCTGCCGGCGGCGCTGCAGGGGATGGTCGTCGTGCCGATCTTCGCCGGCTACGACCTGCGCCGCGAGATCGGCCGCCTCTGGGCCTACGACGCGACCGGCGGCCGGTACGAGGAGCGCGACCACGTCGCCACCGGCTCGGGCAGCCTGCACGCCGAGACGGTGATCAAGGTCCGCTTCCGCCCGGACATGACGCGCGACGACGCGATCGATTTGGCGGCGACGTCGCTGTGGGAGGCGGCCGACGCCGACTCGGCGACCGGCGGGCCCGACGCGCTGCGCGGCATCTACCCCGTGATCGCGGCGATCGACGCCGCCGGGTGGGTCCGCATCGCCGACGACGACCTGGCCCGCCGCTATGAGGCGATCGTGGCGGAGGTGAGCGCGCGATGACCATGCCCTTCTACGTCGCCCCCGAGCAGATGATGAAGGACCGCGCCGACTACGCGCGGAAGGGGATCGCCCGGGGCCGGGCGCTTGTCGCGTTGCGCGACATCGACGGCATCGTCATCGTCGCCGAGAACGCGTCGGAGACGTTGCGCAAGGTGAGCGAGATCTACGACCGGATCGCGTTCGCCGGCGTCGGCAAGTACAACGAGTTCGACCAACTCCGCGTGGCGGGCGTGCGCGCCGCCGACCTCAAGGGCTTCCAGTACTCCCGTGACGACGTCGACGCCCGCAGCCTCGCCAACAGCTACGCCCAGATGCTCGGAACGATCTTCACCCATGAGATGAAGCCGATGGAGGTCGAGATCCTCGTCGCCGAGGTCGGCCACGACGCGGGCGGCGATCAGATGTTCCACATCCTCTACGACGGGACCGTCGTCGACGAGCGGGACTACGCGGCGATCGGCGGCGACGCGGAGAGCATCCGCGACCGGCTGGCCGCCTCCTGGGCCGAGGGGCTCGAGCGCGACGCGGCGATCGCCACCGGCGTCGCCGCGCTCGCCGGGCCCGAGCGCACGATCCCGGCCGACGACCTCGAGGTCGCCGCGCTCTCGCGCGCCAACGGCCGTCGCTGCTTCCGGCGCGTCGACCACGACGGCGTCGTCGCCGCGCTGGGCTGACCGGCGCGAGACCGACCGCCGGGTCGCGTCGCGCGTCACCGGGCGCTGCCGAACCCGCCGCCACCGGGCGTCTCGACTTCGAACCGGTCGCCCGGCTCGACGTCGACCCGGGCGTTGCCGGGCAACTCGACCACCGTCCCGTCCGCCCGCACCAGCCTGTTGTGTCCGACCGCGCCCGGACCGCCACCGGACGCGCCGAAGGGCCGCACGGCGCGTCGGGACGACAGCACGTTGACCTCCATGGCCTCGCCGAAGCGGACGCGCCGAACGGCGCCGTCGCCGCCGCGGTGAGCTCCGGCGCCGCCCGACCCGCGCCGAACGTGGAACGTCTCGAGCAACACGGGGTACCGCCACTCGAGCACCTCCGGGTCGGTCAACCGCGAGTTGGTCATGTGGGTGTGCACGGCGTCGCAGCCGTCCCGGCGGCCGGTGGCGCCGGCGCCGCCACAGATCGTCTCGTAGTATTGGTGGTGCCCGTTGCCCCAGATGAGGTTGTTCATCGTGCCCTGTGACGCGGCCATCACGCCCAGCGCGCCGAACAGGGTGTCGACGATCAACTGCGACGTCTCCACGTTTCCGGCGATCACCGCCGCCGGGTACTGCGGATTGACGATGCTGGACTCGGGCAGCGCGACCTCGATCGGCTTCATGCAGCCGGCGTTCAGCGGTATGTCGTCGTCGACCAGGCAGCGGAACACGTACAGCACGGCGGCCCGGGCGATCGCCGACGGCGCGTTGTAGTTGCCGGGGTGCGTTGCGCTGGAGCCGGTGAAGTCGATCCGCGCCGTCCGACGCTCGCGGTCGACGCTGATCGCAACACTGATCCGGTGGCCGTCGTCGGTCTCGCAGGCGAACGCGCAGTCGGTCAACGCGCCGATGACCCGCCGCACCGACTCCTCGGCGTTGTCCTTGACGTGGCCCATGTAGGCGTGAACGACGTCGAGGCCATAGTGGTCGATCACCCGGAACAGCTCGGTGGTGCCCTTCTCACAAGCGGCCACCTGCGCCTTGAGGTCGGCGACGTTCTGGTCGGGATTGCGGGCCGGATAGGGGCCCGACGCCAACAGCCGGCGCAGCTCGTCCTCGCGGAATCGGTCGTCGGCGACCAGGAGGACGTTGTCGATCAGCACTCCCTCCTGCTCGACACTCGTGCTGTTGGCGGGCGCAGAGCCGGGCGTCATCCCGCCGATGTCGGCATGGTGGCCGCGGGAGGCGACGTAGAAGATCGGTGTCTCCCCGCCTTGCCCGAAGACCGGCTTGACCACGGTGATGTCGGGCAGGTGCGTGCCGCCCTTGTACGGCGCGTTCATCACGAACACCTGCCCGCGCTCCATGCCGGGGTTCTCGGCGATGATCGACTTGATCGATTCGCTCATCGAGCCGAGATGCACCGGAATGTGCGGCGCGTTGGCGATCAGCTCGCCGGCCGGGTCGAACAGCGCGCACGAGAAATCGAGCCGCTCCTTGATGTTCACCGAGGACGCCGTGTTCTCGAGCACGACGCCCATCTGTTCGGCGATGTTCATGAACAGGTTGTTGAAGATCTCCAATTGGACAGGGTCGACGGCCGCGGTGACGGCGGCGTCGGCCGCTCGTGGCCGAACCCGCTCGATGACGAGATCACCGCCGGCGGTCACCCGACCTCGCCAGCCGGGCTCGATCGCCGTGGTGGCGCTCGGCTCGATCAACACCGCCGGGCCGTCGATGACCGTCGCGCTCGGCAGCGCCGTGCGGTCGATGAAGGGTGTGTCTCGGCGCTCGCCCGCCATCATCGTCGGATGCACCCCCAGCAGCGGATCACCGCCGCCCGGGGTGTCGACGGTGAGATCCAACCCCGGCGCCGAACCGACTGCTTCGACCTGGATCGACTCGACGATCAGCCCACGATCACGGGACACGAAGCCGAACCGGGCGCGATGGGCGGTCTCGAAGCGCGCGATCAGCTCGGCGAGGCTGCCATCGCCCACGTGGAGCGCCGAGTCGGCGCCGGCGTACCGGAGCGAGACTCGCCGCACCAGCTCGATCGCCCCCTCCTCGACGGCCTGTTCCACCAACGCCGCCCGCGCGCGGTCTTGCAGCGTCCGCCACAGCGGGTCGAGACCATCGAGGCAGGCGGCGCTCAGCGCCTGCTCGACCGCCTGGTCGACGACCTCGCGCACGTCGGCCAGGCCGATCCCCACCGCCGACAGCACGCCGGCATGGGGATGGACGTGCACTCGGGTGATCCCGAGGCGATCGGCGACCAGGCACGCGTGCTGGCCACCGGCCCCGCCGAAGCAGGCGAGCGTGTACTCGCTGACGTCGTGTCCCCGTTGCACAGAGATCTTCTTGATGGCGTTGGCCATGTTCTCGACGGCGATGTCCAGGAAGCCGGTCGCCACCGACGCCACGTCGTGTTCGAGACCGGTCGCGTCGGAGATCTCCGCGGCGAGGCGCTCGAAGCCCTCGAACGAGGCGCGTGCGGCGAGCGGCTCGTCGCCGCTGACTCCGAATGCCCGCGGGAAGTACTCCGGCCGCAGCTTGCCCAGAACCACGTTGCAGTCGGTGATCGAGAGCGGACCACCGTTGCCGTAGCAGGCCGGCCCGGGGTCGGCGCCGGCCGAATTCGGGCCGACTCGCATCCGCGAGCCGTCGAACCGCAGAACCGATCCACCGCCGGCGGCGACCGTGTGGATGTGGATCATCGGGGCGCGGACACGCACTCCGGCGACCGCCGTGTCGTATGTCCGCTCGAGCTCCCCGGCGTAGTGCGACACGTCGGTCGAGGTGCCGCCCATGTCGAACCCGATCAGCTGGTCGAAACCCGCCGCGGTGCCCGTGCGGACCATTCCGACCACGCCACCGGCGGGTCCCGACAGCAGCGCGTCCTTGCCCCGGAATCGGTGTGCGCCCGCCAGCCCGCCGTTCGACTGCATGAACATCAGCCGCGGACCGCGGGCGTCGGGTCGTAGTCGTTCGTCCACCCGGCGCACGTAGCGGCGAAGGATCGGCGAGAGATACGCGTCGACGACCGTCGTGTCACCGCGCGCCACGAGCTTCATCAACGGGCTGACCTCGTGACTCGCCGACACCTGGCCGAATCCGAGGTCGCGGGCGATCGCAGCGATCCTCTCCTCGTGCTCGGTGTGACGGTACCCGTGCATCAGCGCGATCGCGACGGCGTCGACCCCGTCGTCTCGACACCGTCGGAGCGCGTCGCGCACGCTGGTCTCGTTCAGCGGTTCGAGCACCGTGCCGTCCGCCGCGACGCGCTCGTCGACCTCGATCACTCGGCGGTACAGCATGTCGGGCAGCACGATGTCGAGCGCGAAGATGTCGGGTCGGGCCTGGTAGCCGATTCTCAGCGCGTCGCCGAATCCTCGCGTCGTGACGTACACCGTCGGCTCGCCCCGCCGCTCGAGCAGCGCGTTGGTCGCCACCGTCGTGCCCATCTTGACCTCGTCGACGAGCCCCGGCGGGATCGGCTGGCCCGGGGCGAGCTCCAACAGATTGCGGATGCCTTCGATCGCCGCGTCGTCGTAGCGCCGTAGGTTTTCCGACAGGAGCTTGTGCGTCGCGATGCGGCCGTCCGGACGGCGGGCGATCACGTCGGTGAACGTGCCGCCTCGGTCGATCCAGAACTGCCATCCCACCGTGGTCATCATGGTAACTCGGTGGGGTCGCCGCGCTGACGGGGGCCGCGGGGCCGACCGATCGAGTCCCAACCGTTGTGCTCCGATGTGCGTTAGGTTGAGCGGTGATGGACCGGCGCATCTACGGGCTCGAGAACGAGTACGGCGTCACGTGCACACTTCGGGGTCAGCGCCGCCTCAGCCCCGACGAGGTCGCCCGCTACCTGTTCCGGCGGGTCGTGTCGTGGGGGCGCAGCTCGAACGTGTTCCTCCAGAACGGCGCTCGGCTGTACCTCGACGTCGGTTCCCACCCGGAGTACGCCACGCCGGAGTGCGACTCGCTGTACGACCTGGTCGTCCACGACAAGGCGGGGGAGCGGATCCTCGAGCAGCTCGTCGAGTCCGCCGAGCAACGCCTCGCCGAGGAGTCGATCCGGGGAACGATCTACCTCTTCAAGAACAACACCGACTCCGCTGGCAACTCCTACGGGTGCCACGAGAACTACCTGACCAACCGCGACGACGACCTCGGGCACTACGCCGAAGTGCTCATCCCGTTCCTGGTCAGCCGGCAGATCTACACCGGGGCCGGCAAGGTGCTGCAAACCGCCCGCGGCGCGACGTTCTCGATCGCGCAGCGCGCCGAGCACATCTGGGAGGGCGTCTCGTCGGCGACGACGCGGAGCCGGCCGATCATCAACACCCGCGACGAGCCCCACGCCGACGCCGAGCGCTATCGGCGACTGCACGTGATCGTCGGCGACTCGAACATGAGCGAGTACACGGCGTTCGTCAAGGTCGGCTCGGCGGCCTGCATGTTGCGCATGCTCGAAGACGACAACGTCGTGCTGCGCGACATGACGTTGGAGAACCCGATCCGTGCCATCCGCGAGATCAGCCACGACATGACC
>JBFGCT010000154.1:0-9937 GCA_041581055.1 Ilumatobacteraceae bacterium
ACGGCACCAACGCCGAGGAGGGCCGCCGGATCCTGGCCGACGCCGGCATCCCACACGATCCGCTGATCTCCCGGCCGACCATGTTGGAGGCCGCTCGAACGGCCGTGTCGATCGCGAACGGAGGCTCGTGATGGCGATCTTCGTCGATGAGAACACCAAGGTGATCGTGCAGGGTCTGACCGGTGGCCAGGGCCGCTATCACGGCTTGCGCAACCGCGACTACGGCACCCAGATCGTCGGTGGCGTCACCCCCGGCAAGGGTGGCCAGGACGTCGACGGCGTACCGATCTTCGATTCGGTCGAGGACGCGATCGCTGCGACCGGGGCGACCGCGTCGTTCGCCGTCGTGCCGCCGAAGTTCGCGCCGGGAGCGATCGTCGACGCCGCAGCGGCCGGCATCGGGTTCATCGTGTGCATCACCGAGGGCATCCCGGCCCAGGACGAGGCCAAGGTGTACAACACGCTCGTCCGCGACTTCCCGAACACCAGGCTGCTCGGACCGAACTGCCCCGGGATCATCAGCCCCGGCAAGTGCAACATCGGGATCACCGCCGGCGAGATCGCCCAGGAGCCGACCGCCGCCGGACCGAACGTCGGCATCGTCAGCCGGTCGGGCACGCTGACCTACCAGGCGCTGTACGAGTTGAAGCAGAATGGCATCGGCGTGACGACGTGCGTCGGCATCGGCGGCGACCCGGTCCCGGGCACCAACTTCATCGACTGCTTGCGCGAGTTCGAGGCCGATCCCGAGACGCACGCGATCATGCTGATCGGCGAGATCGGCGGGTCGGCCGAGGAGGAGGCGGCCGAGTTCGTCCGCGCCAACGTCTCCAAGCCGATGAGCGCCTACATCGCCGGTGTGACGGCGCCGGCGGGCAAGAAGATGGGCCACGCCGGGGCCATCGTCTCGGGCGGCAAGGGCACCGCGCAGGGCAAGATGGACGCGCTGGCCGCCGCCGGGGTCAAGGTCGGGCTGAACCCGACCGAGGCGGGCGAGCTGATGGCCGACCTCGTCGCCGCGCTCTGACCCGCCCGCCGGGGCGAACAACAGCGGCCCGCCGGGGGGTCGACCCCAGATGCGAGGTCGAGCGGCCGGGCGGGCCGTCGTCATGGTTCCCGTCGATCGTCGCCGACGGCGAGGGTGCTCAGGCCGGCGGGGGCGGAGGCGGCGGCGGGGCGGCGTCGTCGTCGCCCGAGAAGCTCTGCTTCAGCTTGTCGACGTCGGTGAGGTCGGACAGCTCGCCGCCCGACGCCTGGAACGTCATGAACGCGCCGGCCAGGGTGACCGCCGACCAGACGAGTGCGCCGTACATGCCGATGCCGCGGTCGACCTCGATCCCGAACCCGACGTCGCGGCCGCCGAGGATGATCCTGAGCAGCATCAGCAGGGTGGCCAGCCCGGAGGCGGCCAGGAAGATCAGCGGCCACGGCTGTGACGGCGGCAGGTTGCCGAGCGCCCGGAGGAGAGCGAGGACGCCGACGGCGACGATCAGCAGCCAGGCGATGCCGCCGGTGAAGAAGTAGTCGAACGGGCTGTCGCCGGTGTTGCCCGCGAAGCTGGACCAGGGCAGCACGAATCCGAGGATCAGCATCGCCGCCCCGCCTCCCACCATGAGCCAGTCCGGTGTCTTGAGTTTGCTGAAGTCCAAGGTGCCCTCCCAGGGTCGTCCTCGTGTCGACGAGGTCTTTCGTTTCTCGCCCGAACCGTAGTCCTCATCGGCGGCGGCGGATGGCTATTCCGACGCATGTTGCGGATTGGTGACGGCCGTTTCGCTACGGTCGGCACGTGCCCACCGCTCTGCTCTCCGTCTTCGACAAGTCCGGCGTGGTCGACCTGGCCCGGTCGTTGCGCGACCTCGGATGGTCGCTCGTCTCCAGCGGGGGGACGGCGCGGGCGATCTCCGACGCCGGGCTCGAGGTCACCGACGTGGCCGAGTTGACCGGCGTGCCGGCGATCCTCGGCCACCGCGTCGTCACCCTCCATCCCAAGGTCCACGGCGGCATCCTCGCCGACCCGTCCGACGAGTCCCATCGCGCCGACATGGACGAGCACGGCATCACGCCGATCGCGCTGGTCGTCGGCAACCTCTACCCGTTCGCCGCCGACCCGGGCATCGAGTTGATCGACATCGGCGGCCCGGCGATGGTCCGCGCCGCCGCCAAGAACCACGCCCACGTCGGGGTCGTCGTCGACCCGGCCGACTACGACGGCGTCGTCACCGAACTGCAATCGTCCGGTGAGCTGTCGGCGCCGACGCGCCGGCGGCTGGCGCGGCGGGCGTTCGCCCACACCGCGGCGTACGACGCGGCGATCGTGACGTGGTTCGACGACTCCGAGCCCGCGCCGGTCGACGACCCCGACACCTCGGTGCTGCCGGCGTCGATCCATCTCGCCCTCGACCGGGCGCAGCCGCTGCGTTACGGCGAGAACCCGCACCAGGAGGGCGCCCGCTACCAGCAGGAGGGGGCGACCAGCTGGTGGGAGACGATGACGCAGCACGGCGGAAAGGCGTTGAGCTACCTCAACCTGTTCGACACCGAGGCGGCCTGGCGGCTCGTCCATCGGTTCGAGTCGCCGGCGTGTGTCGTCGTGAAGCACGCCAATCCGTGCGGGGTCGCCGTCGACCAGGACATCGCCGACGCCTACGTCAGGGCCAACGCGTGCGACCCCGTGAGCGCGTTCGGCGGCATCGTGGCCGCCAACCGCACCGTGACCCTGGCGATGGCGACGGCGCTCGCCGAGGTGTTCACCGAAGTGGTCGTCGCCCCCGACTTCGACGACGACGCGCTCGCCGCGCTGACGGCGAAGAAGAACCTGCGCGTGCTCGCCGCCAACCCGCCGTCGCCGCTGCCGTACGACGTTCGGCCGATCGACGGCGGCCTGCTCGTTCAGCAGCCCGACCCTGTCGCCGGCCGCTCCGCGGAGTGGAGGGTGGCCACGGCCGCCGAGCCGACCGACGAGCAGTGGGCCGACCTGGAGTTCGCCTGGCAGGTCTGTGCCGCGGTGAACAGCAACGCGATCGTGTTCGCCAAGGATCGTCAGGCGGTCGGGATCGGCGCCGGCCAGCAGAACCGCCTCGACTCGGCGCGGATCGCCGCCGAGCGGGCCGCGGGCCGGGCGTCCGGCGGGGCGTGCGCCAGCGACGCCTTCTTCCCGTTCCGCGACGGGCTCGACGCGGCCGCCGCGGCCGGGGTAGCCGCGGTCATCCAGCCCGGCGGCTCGATGCGCGACGACGAGGTGGTCGCCGCCGCCGACGAGCACGGCATCGCCATGGTCTTCACCGGCCAACGCCACTTCAAGCACTGATCCAGTGGTCGGCGCAGATGGCGCCTGGCCAGCCGGGCTCCCTGGCGGTCGCGCCGGCGGCGGATGGATGCCACGGTGGACCGGTCTGAGTTCGTTCCGCATCGTGGATCTGTTCCATTGTGTTCCGCATCGTGGAACAATCCGGAGGAGATCGGTAGGGTTTCCCGATGGCCCGGATCGCCCACCGCCTCGCCACCGGGCGGACGCTGTCGTTTGAGTTCTTCCCGCCGAAATCCGTCGCCGCGCAGCTCACGCTGGGCCGCACCGTCGGCGAGTTGGCCCATCTCGAGCCGAGCTTCGTGAGCGTCACCTACGGCGCCGGCGGGTCCGACCGGCACCGCACCGGCGACGTCGTCAACTGGCTGCGCCACGAGACCGAGATCGAGCCGATGGCCCACCTCACCTGCATGGGCCACACCCGCACCGACGTCGCATCCCTGCTCGTCGAGTACCGGCGGATCGGCGTCGAGAACATCCTCGCCCTCGGCGGTGACCCGCCCGCCGACGGGAGCGCGCCCGCCGGCGACTACCGGTACGCGCTCGACCTCCTGCACGACGTGGCGACGACCGGCTGCTTCTCCGTCGGCGTCGCCGCCCACCCGGAGGTGCATCCCCGGTCGCCCGATCGGGCAACCGACCGGCGCCACCTCGCGGCCAAGCTCAGGCTGGCCGATTTCGCGATCACCCAGTTCTTCTTCGAGGTCGAGCACTGGACGCGCCTCGTGAACGAGCTCGCCGATCTCGGCGTCGACAAGCCGGTGATCCCGGGGATCATGCCGATCACCAACGTCGGCCAGATCCAGCGGATGGCGGCGATGAGCGGCGCGGACATCCCGCGGTGGCTGACCGAGAAGCTCGAGCGTGCGCACGAACCAGCCGGCGTGCGGTGCATCGGCATCGACGTCGCGTCGAGGCTCGCCGCCGACCTGCTCGACGCGGGCGCGCCCGGCCTCCATCTCTACACGCTGAACCGATCCGAGGCCGCCCGGCAGATCTGCCGGAACGTCGAATTGGCGTCCGTCTAGGCGATACTGGTCGGCGATGTCCGCCAGCATCGCCACCTCCCGCGTGTCGTCGCGAGCCCCGCGCCAGCCGGCCGGCGGGCGCATCAGCCGCGTGCCGTACCTGCCGGGGCTCGACGGCATGCGCGCCCTCGCGGTGATCGCGGTGATGGTGTACCACGCCAACAGCACCTGGCTGCGGGGCGGGTTCTTCGGCGTCGAGGTCTTCTTCGTGATCTCCGGCTACCTGATCACGCTGCTGTTGATCGCCGAGCGGGAACGCTCGGGCCGCGTCGACATGAAGCAGTTCTGGATTCGCCGCGCCCGCCGCCTGCTCCCGGCGCTGTTCACGATGCTGCTCATGCTCACGGTCTGGACGGCGCTGTTCAAGAGCTCCGAGCTCGGCAAGCTGCGTGGCGACGTCCTCGGCGGCCTGTTCTACGTGTCGAACTGGTACCAGGTCTGGGTCGGCGCCGGCTACGCCGCGGCGAACGACTTCGCACCGCTCCGCCACCTCTGGAGCCTCGCCGTCGAGGAGCAGTTCTACCTGGTCTGGCCGCTCGTCATGGCCGTGCTGCTGCGCAACGGCAGCCGCCGCGTCGCCGACCTCAGCCGCTGGTTGTTCCTCGCCGCGCTCGGCGTCACGGTGATCGTCGCGGTGCTCTACCACCCGGGCCCGATCGGAACGCCCGAGATCACCCCGGAGGCGTACTGGCAGATCGGCGACCGGTCGATCTCCAAGGCCGACACGTTGTACCTCGGCACGATCAGCCGGTCGGCCGGGCTGCTGCTCGGCGCGGCGTTCGCGATGATCTGGCGACCGGTCGCCATCATGCGCGGGCCGCTCCGCGACCAGGGCCGGGTGCTCGACCTCGTCGCCGTCGTCGGCCTGGTCGTCCTCGTGCTGATGTCGGTCCGCATCGGGTTCATCGACGACCCCGCCGTCGGCGCCGACGGGTGGCTCTTCCGCGGCGGCTTCTTCTTCGCCTCGATCGCGACGCTGGGCGTGATCGCCGCGGTGACCCACCCGCGGACCGCGACGTCGCGCATCTTGGCCGCGCCGCCGCTCGTCTGGATCGGCGTCCGGTCGTACGGCCTCTACCTCTACAGCTGGCCGATCTACCAGATGATCAGGGGGATCGCCGGCAAGAAGCTCACGCTGTCGGAGTTCGCGGTCGCGATGGTCATCACGCTGATCGTCGCCGAGCTCTCGTATCGCTTCATCGAGACCCCGATCCGCCGTGGCGCCCTCGGCACGATTCGGACGCGGCTGCGAAGCTCCCGCGACCCAGGTCGGCGCAACGCCGTGCTCGGCGGCGCGTTCGCCGGGACGGCGTTGACGATCTTCGCCGCGGGAAGCCTGGCGACGGCCGACCTCCAGCAGAACGCGGTCGAGCAGTCGCTCGACGAGGGCCGGCGGGCGGCGTGCGACGTGCTCGCCAACCCCACGTGCGCTGGCGCCGGTGACACCGCCGGCGCCACCGCCGCGCCGACCGACGCGACGGCGGGGGATCCCGGCGTTCCCGCCGCAGCCGATCCCGCCGCGCCGGACACGACCACGACGACCGAGGCGCCCCAACCGATCGCCCGGCTGGCGATCGGCGACTCGGTGATGTTGGGGGCGGCCGCCGAACTCGCCGAGTTCGGGTTCGTCGTCGACGCCGAGGAGAGCCGCGGATTCACCGACGGCGCCGAGTACGTCGCCCGGCTCGCGGAGGCGAACCGGCTGGGCGAGATCGTCGTCGTCCATCTGGGGACCAACGGCGCGATCAGCGAGAGCTCGATGCAGAAGATGCTCGACACGCTGGCCGCCGTTCCCCAGGTGCTGCTCGTCACCAACGACGTCGATCGGGAGTACACCGCGGGCAACAACGCGCTGATCTACAACGCGGTGAACGCGCGGCCCAACGTGTCGCTGCTCGACTGGCAGGGCAACGCGCCGGCCTGTCCCGGGGAATGTCTGTACGACGATCAGCTGCACCTCCGACCGGACGGCCAGCGGTATTACGCGGCGCTCGTCGCCGGCGCGCTCGGCATCGCCTGAGCCGCGGTTTGGCAGGATCTTGACCAAGCGGTGACGCCGGGCTGGACCGGTCGTCGGTGATACTGGTCGCTGCATGGCGATCGCGGCCCCTCCGCGGGCGACCCCAGTTCTCGACGAGCGCGCCCACATCAGCCGCGTCCCGTACCTCCCGGGGCTCGACGGCATGCGCGCCCTCGCCGTGATCGCGGTGATGGTCTACCACGCCAACAGCAGTTGGCTTCCGGGCGGGTTCCTCGGCGTCGAGATGTTCTTCGTGATCTCCGGCTACCTGATCACCCTGCTGCTGATCGCCGAGCGGGAGCGCACCTACCGCGTGTCGCTGCGCCAGTTCTGGATGCGGCGGGCGCGGCGGCTGCTCCCGGCGGTGTTCCTGATGATGGGGCTGGTCGCGATCTGGACGGCGTTGTTCAAGCCCGACGCCCTCGGCCAACTGCGCGGCGATGTGCTCGGCGGCACGTTCTACATCTCGAACTGGTACCAGGTCTGGGTCGGGCTCGGCTACACGGCGGCCGCCGACTTCGCCCCGCTCCGGCATCTGTGGAGCCTCGCCGTCGAGGAGCAGTTCTACCTGTTGTGGCCGCTGGTGATGGTGCTGTTGCTCGGCCGCTCGGGGACGCGCCGGATCGCCAACGTCAGCCGGTGGCTGTTCGTCAGCGCGATCGTGATCACGGTCGTCGTCGCGCTGGCCTACCACCCGGGCACGATCGAGTCGCCGGAGAAGAGCCCGGAGGCGTACTGGTGGCTCGGCGATCGTCCGATCTCCAAACTCGACACGCTCTACCTGTCGACGTTCGCGCGCGCCGCGGGCCTCCTCCTCGGCGCCGGCTTCGCCATGGTCTGGCGCCCGTTCGCCGTCGCCCGCGGGCCGCTCCGCGAGCGCGGCCCGTTGTTCGACCTCGCGGCGCTCGCCGGGCTGATCGTGCTCGGCCTGATGTGCTGGAACGTGTATCTGGTCACGCCGGAGGGCGGCGCCGACCCGTTCCTCTTCCGCGGCGGCTTCCTCCTCGCGTCGCTGGCGACGTTGGTGGTCATCGCCGCGGTCAGCCACCAGCACGCGATCGCGGGGCGCCTGCTCGGCAACCGGGTGCTGCTGTGGGTGGGCACCCGCTCGTACGGGCTGTACCTCTACCACTGGCCGGTCTACCAGATGATGCGCGACGTCGCCGGGAACAAGCTCGACGTCGGCCAGTTCGTGATCGCGATGGCGCTCACCGGCGTGATCACGGAGCTGTCGTACCGCTTCGTCGAGCTTCCGATCCGCAAGGGCCAGTTCACGGCGATGGTGCGCCGGGCGCGCATGAACCCCAACCCACGGCCGCAGACGATGCTCGCCGGGGGTACCGCCGTCGCGCTGGCGCTGTCGCTGTTCGCGGTGGTCACGCTGGCCACCGCCGAACTGAAGCCGAACGAGGTGGCGGCCGACCTCGGCGAGGCGGAGGAGTTCACGACCGATCTCGCCAGCTTCGCCGCCGGCGACGCCGACGCGGTCGCCGTGCCGCTCACGTTGCCGCCGGCCATCGCGACGGTCCCGCCGAGCCTGGCGCCGCCGACGGTCGCGCCGACGACGGCGCCGGTCACCGCGCCGCCGCCGACCGTGCCGCCGCCGACCGTGCCGCCGCCGACCGCGGCACCGGCCGCGCCGCCGGCCGCACTGGTTCCCGACGGGACGCCGACCACGGTCGGGGCGCCGGTGGTGCCGGCCTCGACGGCCGTGCCGACGACGGTGCCCCCGACGACGGTGCCCCCGACGACCGCGCCCCCGACGACGACGGCCCCGCCGGTCACGGCGCCGCCGCCGACCCAGCTCGGCGTCGTCACCGACATCTCGACGGTGACGCCGCTACTGATCACGCCGACCGAGGGCGGCATCCCACTGATCGCGATCGGTGACTCGGTGATGCTCGGCGCCTCGGAGGAGCTCGGGGCAAAGGGGTTTGTCGTCGACGCGGTCGTGTCGCGGCAGATGATCACCTTCCTGCCCGACCTCCAGGCGGTTCGCGACGCGGGGACGCTGGGCTCGGTCGTCGTGTTCCACCTCGGCACGAACGGCCCGTTCACCCAGAGCACCGTCGATTCGATGATGGCGCTGCTCGCCGACGTGCCGACGGTGATCGCGTTGACCGGCAAGGCCGACCGCGCGTGGGTCGGCGGGAACAACGACAAGGTGCGGGCGCTGCCGGCCACGCACCCGAACGTGACCGTGATCGATTGGCAGGTGCTGTCGGCGGGTTGCGAGGGGCGCTGCTTCTACGAGGACGGCATCCACCTGACCCAGAGCGGCCAGAACTACTACACCTCGCTGATCGCCGCGGTGCTCGGGCTGGCCTGATTCGGGCCGTTGGCCACTTGGCGGCCGGCGCGTCGCTGATCGCCGCGGTGCTCGGGCTGGCTTGATTCGGGCCGTTGGCCACTTGGCGGCCGGCGCGGCCCCGCCTTACGCTCGGCTCATGACCACACCTGTACGCGTCGCCGTCACCGGAGCGGCTGGCCACATCGGCTACAGCCTCCTGTTCCGCATCGCCTCGGGCTCGATGCTGGGGCCCGACACGCCGCTCGCGTTGCACCTGCTGGAGATCACCCCGGCGCTGGGGGCGCTCGAGGGGGTCCGGATGGAGCTCGACGACGGAGCGTTCCCGCTGGTGTCGGAGATCGTGTGCACCGACGACGCCGACCTGGCGTTCGGTGACGCCGATGTCGCGTTGCTCGTCGGCGCGATGCCGCGCAAGGCGGGAATGGAGCGTGCCGACCTGCTGTCGGCGAACGGCGGGATCTTCAAGCCGCAGGGCGAGGCGCTGTCGCGGTCGGCGAGGAAGGACGTCAAGATCCTGGTCGTCGGCAACCCCGCCAACACCAACGCGCTGATCGCCCAGCGCCACGCCGCCGATCTCGACCCCGGCCGGTTCACGGCGATGACCCGCCTCGACCACAACCGGGCCAAGTCGCAGCTCGCGCAGCGTCTCGACGCGTCGGTCAACGACATCACGAAGATGACGATCTGGGGCAACCACTCCACCACGCAGTATCCCGACCTGTTCCATTGTGAGGTCGGCGGCAAGAACGCGTACGAGCTGGTCGGCGACCACGAGTGGTACGAGTCGACGTTCATTCCGACGGTCGCCAAGCGCGGCGCGGCGATCATCGAGGCGCGCGGCGCGTCGTCGGCGGCGTCGGCGGCGTCCGCGGCCGTCGACCACATTCGCGACTGGACGCACGGCACGCCCGCCGGCGACTGGGTCTCGATGGCGGTCCCGAGCGACGGCTCGTACGGCGTGCCGGAGGGCATCATCAGCTCGTTCCCGTGCACCTGTTCGGATGGCGAGTACTCGATCGTCCAGGGCCTCGAGATCGACGACTTCTCGCGCGCCAAGATCGACGCCTCCGCCGCCGAGCTGATCAGCGAGCGCGACGCCGTCGCCGAGTTGGGCCTGATCTGACCAACCCCTGCCCGCCGCTGCGGTGAGATCTGGGTGGGAGGGGTCGCCGCAGCTCTCACCGGTGGCCGGGTTCGCGTTGCTGCGGTGAGATCTGGGTGGGAGGGGTCGCCGCAGCTCTCACCGGTGGCCGGGTTCGCGTTGCTGCGGTGAG
>JBFGCT010000155.1:0-9889 GCA_041581055.1 Ilumatobacteraceae bacterium
CCCGGCTCCGGTGAGACCCAGGGGGCAGGGGTGGTCTCACCTCTCACCAGAACCGGACGCGGCCCCGCTCCGGTGAGACCCAGGGGGCAGGGGTGGTCTCACCTCTCACCGGAAACGGACGCGGACCCGCTCCGGTGAGACCCAGGGGGCAGGGGTGGTCTCACCTCTCACCAGAACCGGACGCGGCCCCGGCTCCGGTGAAACCCTGGGGGCAGGGGTGGTCTCACCTCTCACCGGAAACGGGCGTGGGGACGCGTCAGCCGCCGTCGCCGGCGGGGGGCACCGGGCGCTCGGGGCGCTCGCCGTTGACGCGGGCGGTGATCCGCTCCTCGAGGTCGGCCGACTTCTCGGCCGCCGTCTCCGCGTCGACCTTGCCGTCGGCGACCGCCTGGTCGATGCGGGCCATCGCCTGGGCGACGAGGGCGTCGACGAGCTCCTGCTCGCTCACGCCGTTGGCCTCGGCGACCTCGACGAGGGTGGCGCCGCCCTGGAGCTCGGCGCGCAGCGTCTCGGCGTCGATGCCGAGCAGCTCGGTCACCACCTCGCCGCCGAAGCGGCCGGGACCGTGGCCGGGCCCGTGACGGCCGGGGCGGTCGCCGCGCTCGGGCCGGTTGGCGACCATGTGGTCGGTCACGGCGTCGGCCTGCGCAGCGGTGATCGTGCCATCGTCGACGAGCGCCTGGAGCATCTCGCGGATGCGGCTGCCCGGTTCGCGGTCGGGCGCCACGTCGGTCTCGCTCGGCTCGTCGACCTGCTGGACGATGCCGGCGGTCGATCCGACGGCCGCGTCGCCGTCGGCCGCGCCGGACAGCCCCGGCACACCGAACACGAGGCCGGCGGCGGTTCCGCCGAGCAGGCCGGCGGTGAGCCCGGTGGCCAGACCTCGCCTGCTCTTGGTGCGCTCTTGGTTCTTCATGGTGGTGATTCCTCTCACTTCGATTGGGGGTACGGCCACCACGATGGGCCTCCGAGGTGAACAGCAAACCGGAACGAGTTAAAGAGAAGGTGAGAACCCCCGGTCAGCGTCGTCAAGATCGCTCAGCCGGACGTTGGCGGGAGGCTGAACCCGACCAACGCGCCGCCACCGTCGCGCCGTGCGGCGTGGACCGTGCCTCCGTTGGACTCGACCACCTCCCTGACGATCGACAAGCCGAGGCCCGAGCCGGGCATCGAGCGCGCCGTCTCGGACCGGTGGAACCGGTCGAAGACCAGCCCGAGGTCGTCGGCGGGGATGCCCGGCCCGCGGTCGAGCACGGTGAGCGTGCCCCGCTCGACCACGACGTGGATCGCGCCGGACGGGTCGAACTTGCAGGCGTTCTCGACCAGGTTGGCGATCGCCCGGTCGAGGCCCGACGGCGGCGCCAGCACCGTCGCCGGGTCACGGACCTCGACCTCGATCGAACGCGACCTCCGCCGGCCCACCCGCTCGGCGACGGCGGCGGCCGCGGCGCCGAGGTCGACCGGCTCGGCCGGTTGGTCGTTCAGGTGCCCCGACGCCGCGGCGACCAGTTCGTTGACCAGGTCGGTCAGCTCGGTCACCTCACCGGTCACGTCGTCGAGGATGCGATCGTGCATCTCCGACGTCATCTCCGGATGCCGACGCATCACGGCGAGGTTGGTGCGCAGGCTGGTCAACGGGGTGCGCAACTCGTGGCCCGCGTCCTGCACGAGGCGGTCCTGTGCCTCCCGCGATCGATGCAGCGCGCCCAACATCGAGCGGAAGGCGGCGCCGAGCCGGCCGACCTCGTCGCGCCCGGCGCCGGGGACGGCGACGTCGAGTCGGCCCGACGACTCCACCTCCTCGGCCGCCCCGGTCAGCCGGCGCAGCGGGGCGGTGACGGTCCCCGCGATCAGCCATCCGGCGGCCGCCGCCCCGAGCGCGACGAGCACGACGAGCAGGATCGTGCGGCGGCGCAGGTCGTCGAGCACACGCGTCGTCTCGCCGAGCGAGCGGCCGATCTCGATCGCGCCGCCGTTCTGGAGGCCGATCGCGTGCACCCGGTATTGCTCGCCGGCGAACGCGACCGTGTAGCGCACCGTGGTCCCCGGGCGGCCGAGCACCTCCTCGCTGCGCGCCGCGACGGGGACATCGGCGCTGAACGAGGAGTTGGCGACGTTGCCCCGGGCGTCGATCACGCGGACCGAGTACACCTCGAGCACGCCCCGCGGCGGGACGCGGTTCCCGCCCGGCCTCGTCGCCACCAGCGCCGTCGCCTCGGTGATCGAGCGGTCGACCTCGCCGATCAGCCGACCGCTCGTCGTGCGGTAGCCGATGACCCCGACCGCCGTCGTCGCCACGAAGGCGACGGCCGCCAGCGAGAGCGCGATCTTCCAACGCAGACCCATCAGCCGGCCATGACCGCGCCCACGGCGCCGCTCAGTCCTCGACCCGCGCGGTGTACCCGACCCCGCGGACGGTGTGGACGAGACGCGGCTCGCCGTCCGCCTCGGTCTTGCGGCGGAGGTACCCGATATACACCGCCAGGTTCTTCGATTCGGGCCCGAAGTCGTAATGCCAGATCCGCTCGTAGATCGTCGAATGATCGAGCACGATGCCACGGTTCTGCATCAGCAGCTCGAGCAGGTCGAACTCGGTCTTGGACAGTTCGATCTCGCGCGGCCCGCGGAACGCCCGACGGGACGCCGGGTCGAGCCGGAGGTCGCCGACGGTCAACTCGGTCGTCGCCAACTCGTCTTCGTAGCTCGACCGGCGGATCAGCGCCCGCAGCCGGGCGAGCAACTCGTCCAGGTCGTACGGCTTGGGGAGGTAGTCGTCGGCGCCCGCGTCGAGCCCGGCGACCCGGTCGCTCGTCTCGGTGCGGGCGGTGAGCATCAGGACCGGCAACCGGCTCTTCTCGGAGCGCAGCACGCGGCAGACGGTGAGCCCGTCGACGAGCGGCATCGACACGTCGAGCAGGAGCACGTCCGGCGCCGACTCGCGGGCGGCGTCGAGCGCCTCGGCCCCGTTGGCCACCGCCGACACGTGGTATCCCTCCAGTTCGAGGGCGCGGGCGAGCGACTCGCGCACGGCGCGGTCGTCTTCGGCGATGAGCACCTTGGCCCCGTTCGTCGACATCGCCCCCAGTCTGGCCGCCGGAGTTGTGAGCACGGTGTGAATGCCGGTGTGAATCCCGGTGAGAACGCTGTTGTGAGCGCCGGCGCCGGCGTCGGAGGGACTAGGTTCGCGGCCCGTGAACGTCGGGTGGCGCGTCCCGATCGCGGTGGCGGTCGGAGGAGCGGCCGGCGCCGGCGCTCGATGGCTGGCGGGCGAGTCCTTCGACGTCGAACCGGGGGCCTTCCCCACCGCCACGTTGATCGTCAACCTGCTCGGTTGCCTGTTGATCGGGGTGGCCGCCGGGCGCGTGCACCGCGACTCGCTGGCGTGGGCCCTGCTGGTGACCGGCGTGCTCGGCGGGTTCACGACGATGTCGGCGTTCGCCCGTGAGCTGAACGACCTGGTCGACGCCGACCGCACCGGCCTGATGGCCGTGTACCTCGGCGCCACGTTCACCGGTGGCCTGCTCGCCCTGCTCGCCGCCGAGCGGGTGGCGGAGGCGTGGCCGCCGTGACGCCGATCCTCTTCGCCTGCGCGGCCGGGGCCGGGGCGCTCGGGCGGTTCGCGCTGGCCCAGGTCGTCTGCTCGTGGCAGGCGCTGCTGGTCGCCAACACCGTCGGGTCCGGGCTGCTCGGCGTGGTCCTCGCCAGCGAACTCGACCCGCGGTGGCTGACCGTGCTCGACACGGGCCTGTGCGGGGCGCTGACGACCTATTCGTCGTTCGCCTGGGAGTTGCGCCGCGAGGGCTGGCGCTTCGCCACGTGGTACGCCCCGCTCACGATCGCCTGCGCCGCCGGCGCGGCGTCCCTCGGCGCCGGTTTCTGAGGGCGGCGCCGGGAGCGCCCGCGACCAAGCCTGCCGCGAGGCCGACCAACCTCGAAGTCAACCGAGGTGCTCCGAGGCCGAACGAATCGTTACAGCACGCGCACCGGCAGCACGCGGGGGCCGCGGATCTGGCCGACGCTCCACCTGACGTCGCCGGCCAGCTCGAAGTTGGGGAACCGGGCGACGAACTCCTCGATCGCCACCTTCAACTCCAGCCGGGCCAGGTTGGAGCCCAGGCAGCGATGGATCCCCAACCCGAACGCGGCGTGGCGGTTCACCTCGCGGTCGATGACGAACGACTCGGCGTCCTCGAACTGCTTCGGGTCGCGGTTCGCGGCGGGGAAGGGCAGGAGCACCCAGTCGTCCTTCTTCATCGGGCAACCGTGGAAGTCGTTGTCCTTGGCGACCAGCCGGGCCATCGTGACCGGCGCGTACGCGCGCAGGAACTCCTCGAGCGCGAACGTCATCACCTCGGGGTCGTCGAGCAACCGCTTGCGGTCGTCGGGGCTCTGCGCGAGGTGCCACAGCGACGATCCGATCGCCGACCACGTCGTGTCGATCCCGGCGACGAGCAGCAGGATGATCGATCCGCGCACGTGCTCCCTCTCCAGCTTGTTGCCCTCGATCTCGACGTTCAACAAGTAGCCGGTGAGATCGTCGCGCGGGTTGTCGATGTGGTCCTGCACCTGCGCGTCGATGTAGTCCTCGAGCTGGCGGAACGCGTTCTGCCGAGTCTCGGCCGGCTCGTTGATCAGCTCGAGCGTCACGTGGACGAACTCGCGGAACAGGTCCTCGTCGTCCTCGGGGAAGCCGAGCATCCGCCCGATGACGTTGACGGGGATGTTCTGGGCGTACTGCACCGCCGCGTCGACGATGGTCTCACCGGGCGTGATGTCGCCCATCGCGTCGAGCAGCTCGCGGCACAGCTTGCGGACCTCGGGCTCCCACGGCTCGATCTTGCGGGGGGCGAACGGGGGCAGCAGCAGGCGGCGGGCGATGTTGTGGAACGGCGGGTCGCTGGTGATCGGAGGCGCGCCGCCGATCGGCGCCGGCGGCGCGAGGTCGCCGGGGCGCACGGTGCTGACGACGACCGCCCGGCTCGTGAAGTTCTCGACGTCGTAGGCGACCTCGTGCACGGTGTCGTGGGTGATCGGCGCCCACATCCCGCCGTACCGGTCGGAGTGGGCGACCGGGCAGCCGCCCTCGCGCAGCTCCTTCCAGATCTGATGGGCGTTCTCGTTGTAGAACGGATCGGCGTGGTCGAGGTCGGTCGTCCAGTCGCTCACCGGGCCGTAGTGCGACGGGTCGTGCGGCGTGCGCTCCCATCCGTCGGCGCCCTCGGGAGTCGGCCCGATGATCGGCGGAACCCAGTCCGGCTTCTCCTCGACGGTGTCGGTCATCGCTGGTACCTCTTCTCGGTGTCTCGGTTCTCGCCGGGCCGCGCTGGGCTCAGTCGGTGATCGTGATCGCGTACTCGGGGCAGTTGGCGGCGGCCAGGCGAGCCTTGTCCTGCAGTTCGGTGGGGACGTCGCCCTCGACGAGCAAGACCGACTGCCCGTAGTCATCCACGTCGAACAGCTCGGGGGCGAGCGAGTAACAGCGGTTGTGCCCCTGACACTTCTCCGAGTCAAGATGAATGCGCATTCCCCGATCCTTGTTGCCAGACTCCCGCCGTGACGAATTCGCCCGCCCGGCGCCAGCACGACATCCCCATCCTGCTCCTTCCGCCCAGCGAAGGCAAAGCGGCCGGCGGTGCCGCGCGCACGAGATGGAGCGCGGGGGCTGGTTCGTTCGGCTCACTGGGCGACCACCGCCGTCGGGTCGCCGAGGCGCTCGCCGCCGCCGGCGGGGGTGACTCCCGCCTGCTCGGCGTCGGCGGCGACCATCTCGACCGTGCCCGCCACGCCAACGTCGCGCTGGTCGGCGGGCGGACGCTGCCGGCGTGGGAGCGGTACACCGGCGTCGTCTGGGAGCACCTCGATCCGGAGACATTGACCGCCGGGCAACGGAGGCGGATCGTCGTCGTCTCCGGCCTGCTCGGGCTGCTGCGCGGCGACGACCCGGTTCCCGACTACCGGCTCAAGATGAGCGCCAACCTCCCGCCGCTCGGCAAGCTGTCGACCTGGTGGCGGGCCGACCTCTCGGCTGCGCTGAACCGTCGGCTGCGGCCCGACGTCGTGGTCGACCTGCTGCCGAAGGAACACCGCGCCGCCTGGACGCCGGACGATCGCGTCGACGGTGTCTCGGTCGAGTTCGTCGATCCGACCGGTCGGCCCGGTGGCCACTTCGCCAAGGCGGCCAAGGGCCGGCTGGCCCGGTCCCTGCTCGTCGACGGCCTCGACGCGCTGGACGGCTGGGCCGACGACCGCTTCCAGTTGGCCGTCACCCCGCTCTGACACCCGGACGCCGCGGATCGACCGCCCGCATTTGCGTGACCGAACGTGTCGAAACCCGCGATCTTCGGTCACACAAACCCGGATCCGGATCGACCGCCCGCATCTGTGTGACCGAACGTGTCGAAACCCGCGATCTTCGGTCACACAAACCCGGATGCGGATCGACCGCCCGCATCTGTGTGACCGAACATGTCGAAACCCGCGATCTTCGGTCACACAAACCTGGATCCGGATCGACCGCCCGCATCTGTGTGACCGAACATGTCGAAACCCGCGATCTTCGCTCACACAAACCCGGATCCGGATCGACCGCCCGCATCTGTGTGACCGAACATGTCGAAACCCGCGATCTTCGCTCACACAAACCCGGATCGATGGGCGGCGGGCGCGGCGGGCTCAGCGGGCGGCGGGCGCGGCGGGCTCAGCGGGCGCGGGCGAAGGTCGAGGCGAACATGTAGGCCGCGGCGGGCAACGCCACGATCGCCACCGCCTGGCCGACCGACAGCGCGTCGGTGTTCGCCAGGCCGCCGACCGCCAGGGGCACCAGCAGCGCCGCGCCGCGCTGGCCGACGAGCATCGCCGTGAACCCCGCGCCGGGCGGACCCGGCGCCTTGGCGGCGGAGTCGTACAACTGCGGGAACATCACCGCCGTCCCGAGTCCGGCGACGACGTAGCCGGCCACCGACACGGCCTGGTTCGGGACCAACGTGGCGAACGCCATGCCCGTCGCGCCGAGCAGCGCGGCGAACCGGACCATCCGCAGCGCCCCCAACCGGATCTGCACCGAGTCGCCGCCGAACCGGCCGACGGTCATCCCGACCGTGAACGCGACGAACGCCCCGGCGGCGACACGGGCGCTCGACGCGAGGTCGTCGTTCAGCCGGAACGCCGCCCAATCCCCCGCCGAGACCTCCATCGCCATCGCCGCCGCGCCGCCGATCAGGAACAGCGCGCCGACGCGACCGAGCCGCAATCGCCGGGCGGCCGGCGCGGGATCGTCGCAGTGCGGCTCGTCCGCGGGCAGGAGGCCGCGAGCGACGAAGAGCACCGCCGCGATCAGCCCGGCGGTGACCACGACCAGGTGCGCGGGAACGCCGATCCCGGCGCCGGCCACCGCCGCGGTCACCAGCCCGCCGGTGACGGTCCCCAGACTCCACAACCCGTGGAGCCGGTTCATCACCGGCGCGTGTCGTCTGGCGCTGAGCACCGACCCCTGCACGTTCATCGCCACGTCGATGAACACGTCGAAGAACAGCACGCCGAACAGGCCGAGCACGAGGACCGCCGGGGCGGTGGCGAATCCGATCAGCGGGAGCGCGCCGATCGAGAGCACGGCGCCGACGACCAGCGTTCGGCGGGTGCCGAGGCGGGCGATCACCACGCCCGTGAGGAGGCTGCCGACGAGCCCGGCGACCGCCCCGATCGTCAACACGACGCCGAGCGCGCCGATCGAGATGTCGACCCGGTCGCGGATGGCCGGCAGGCGGGGAACCCACGTGCCGTAGACGAAGCCGTTGACGAAGAACTGGGTGGCGACGGACTGCAGGGCGCGACGGTCGGACGGGACGGTCATGGCAGCGGGAAGTCTTGCCGATCGGGCTGCGGACGACCGGCTTCGGTACGGTCGAAACCGCATGACGCGTTACCTCTGGACGCCGCTGCGGCTTGGCCCGGTCGAGACGCGGAACCGCATCGTGTTCTCCGCCCACCTCACCAACTATGCCCGCGACGGTCGCCCGACCGACCAGCACACGGCGTACTACGCGGCGCGCGCCGCCGGCGGCGCCGGGTTGATCATCACCGAGGAGCACTCGACCCATCCGACCGACTGGCCCTACGAGAAGCTGATCCACGGCTTCCACCGGGACGTGATCCCCGGGTACCGGGCGATCACCGAGGCGGTGCATCGCCACCGCACGCCGATCTTCGCCCAGATCAACCACAACGGCGGCCAGGCGTCGTCGATGTACTCGCGGCTGCCCGTCTGGGCGCCGTCGCCGGTCGCCGACCCGCTGTTCCGCGAGGTGCCCAAGGCGGTGACGCTCGCCGAGATCGACGAGATCGTCGCCGGGTACGCGACCGTCGCCGAGCACTGTGCGGAGGGCGGCTTCGACGGGATCGAGCTGCAGTGCTCCCACTCGTCGATCGTGCGCGGGTTCCTCTCGCCGGCGACCAACCACCGGACCGACGCCTACGGCGGACCGCTCGAACAGCGGGCCCGGATCCTGGTCGAGATCGTCGACGCGGTCCGGCGGGTGATCGGCAGCCGGCTGGCGCTCGGCGTGCGGATCTGCGGCGACGAGCTGATCGACAACGGCACGACGATCGACGACGCCGTCCGGATCGCCGAGATCGTCGAGGCCACCGGGCAGGTCGACTACATCAACACCTCGATCGGCGTCGCCACCGCCAGCTTGTTCATGATCGAGGCGTCGATGCACATCCCTCCGGGGTATGCGCTGTTCATCCCCTCGGCGATCCGCAAGGCGGTCGAGTTGCCGGTCGTCGGCGTCGGGCGGTTCAAAGACCCCCTGCAGGCCGAGCGGGCGCTCGCCGAGGGGCACTGCGACCTGGTCGGCGTCGTCCGCGGCCAGATCGCCGACGCCGACTTCGCCGCCAAGGCGCGAGCCGGGGCGACCGACGAGATACGGCTGTGCCTGTCGTGCAACCAGGAGTGCGTCGGCCGGATGGGCCTCAACCGGTGGCTCGGCTGTATCGAGAACCCGCGGACCGGCAGGGAGGAAAAGGGGGTCGGGCTGGCCCACGTCACGACCCGGCCGAAGCGGGTGATGGTCGTCGGCGCCGGGCCGGGCGGCATGCAGGCCGCCATCGCCGCCCGGCGCAATGGGCATCACGTCACCGTGTACGAGAAGGAGGCCGAGCCAGGGGGCCAGGTGCGGCTCGCCGCGTCGGTTCCCAACCGCGCCGAGTTCGGCGACATGGTCCGCAACCAGCTCGCCGAGTGCCGGCGGCTCGGCGTCGAGTTCGAGTTCGGCGTCGGCGTGTGGCCGGGGCTGGTCGAGGAGCAGCGGCCCGACCACGTCGTCGTCGCCACCGGCGCCGAGGCCGCCCGGCCGTGGTGGGTCGGCGACGACGGGGCCAACGTCGCCGACGTCCGCGAGGTGCTCGCCGGCGCCGTCGAGCCGTTCGGCGACGTCGTGATCGTCGACGAGCTCGGCTTCCACCAGGCGACCTCGACCGCCGAGCTGCTCGCCGACCGCGGTTGTTCGGTCGAGATCGTCACCCCGGGCATGGTCGTCGGACAGGATCTCGGGATCACGCTCGACATGGAGAACTGGTGGATCCGCGCCGGCGAGAAGGGGATCGTCCAGTCGACCGACCTCGTCGCGATGGGCCTGACCGGCACGACCCTCGAGCTCCTGCACCACCCGACCGGGCAGCACGTCGTCCGCAACCCCGACTGGGTGGTGCTGTCGACCCATCCGCAGCCGGTCGAGTGGCTGTACCACGATCTGAAGTCGGCCGGATGGAGCGTCGAGCGGGTCGGCGACTGCGTCGCCCCGCGCCGGGCCCACAGCGCGGTGATCGAGGGCGAGCTCGCCGGCGCCGCCGTCTGACCCCGACAACCCATTTCCCCACCCCCCAACCCCCA
>JBFGCT010000156.1:0-9732 GCA_041581055.1 Ilumatobacteraceae bacterium
CATGGCGGAGGGAGCGGCGGGGGGCATGGTGGAGGGAGCGGCGGGGGTCGTGGCGGGGGGCATGGTGGAGGGAGTGGCGGTCATGACAGGGCCTTTCCGCCCGCGGCGGGCGATGGTGCGCGAGATGGTGCGGGAGATGGTGGGGGGGATCGGTCGGACAGCGCGGCCCACAGGTGGTGGACCGCGTAGGAGCGCCACGGCGCCCAGCGGCGAGCGTCATCGGGCGCCAGGCCGAGGGCGGCGAGCGAGTGGACGACGCCGAGGTCGGTCGGCAGGAACGTGTCGGGGTGGCCGAGCCCGCGCATCACGACGTAGTCGGCGGTCCACGGTCCGACACCGGCGAGCCGGATCAGCTCCGCCCGCGCCTCGACCGGGGCGACGCCGGGGTCGAGGCGGACGGCGCCGTCGACGATCGCCGCGGCGAGGCGGCGGATCGTGGCGGCGCGGGCCGCCGGCATCGAGAACGCGTCGTCCGGCGCCGCGGCGAGTCGGTCGGGCGCCGGGAACACGTGCGTCAGCTCGTCGTCGGCGAGGGCGAGATCGTCGGAGACGGCCGCCACGATCCGCGCCGCGACAGTGCGCGCGCCGGCGACGGACACCTGCTGTCCGACGATCGCCCGGACCGCGGTTTCGTACGGGTCGACGCTCGCCGGCGATCGCCGTCCGGGGGTTCGGCGAACGCGCCGCCTGAGCGTTCGGTCGGCGGCGAGCGCGTCGTCGACGGCCTCCGGGTCGGCGTCGAGGTCGAGCAGCCTGCGGACGCGTTGCACCGCGGTCGACAGATCGCTCCACGCGGCAAGCCTCACCAGTGCCACGACGTGGTCGTCGCCCGCGGTCAGCGAGACGACGCCGTGCCCGTTCGGCAGCGCGATGGCCCGCCGGTACACGACGCCGTCCCACGACTCCACACCCGGGATGGCCCGCGCCCCGAGGAACGCCAGCACGTCGCCACCGGCGAACGGCGGCCGTGTCGCCAGGCGCAGGCGCACCTCGCCGGTGGCGGGGCTCGTTACGCCGGTCGACGGCCCGGCCGACCGGCGGAGCTCGCCCGGCGCGGCCGCGAAGACCTCGCGGATCGTGTCGTTGAACTGCCGCACGCTGCCGAATCCGGCGGCGAACGCGACGTCGGTCAGGGCCATGGTGGTCGTCTCGATGAGCAGTCGGGCGGTGTGCGCGCGCTGGGCGCGGGCGATCGCCAGCGGGCCGGCGCCGAGCTCGGCGGTCAACAGCCGGTTGAGATGGCGGGCGCTGTACCCGAGCCGGGTCGCCAGCCCGTTGACGCCGTCCCGCTCGACCGCGCCGTCGGCGATCAGCCGCATCGCCCTGCCGACGACGTCCTGCCGCGCGTTCCACTCCGGCGAGCCGGGCGAGGCGTCCGGGCGGCATCGCTTGCAGGCGCGGAAGCCGCGCTGTTGGGCGGTCGCCGCGGTCGGGAAGAAGTCGACGTTGGCCCGCTTCGGCGTGATCGCCGGACAGCTCGGCCGGCAGTAGATGCCCGTCGTGCGGACGGCGGTGACGAACCAGCCGTCGAAGCGCCGGTCGCGGCTCCGCACCGCCGCATAACACTGGTCGGGGTCGAGCCGGATCACGTCCCCATCATGCCGTCGTCGGAGCGCGAAGACCAGCGGGAATCGGACAACGCGATCGAGCCCCGCCGGCGGGACGGGTCAGTTGCCGCCGACGGGGAGGTACGTGTGCGGCTCGGTCGACGGATGGACCGGTCCGGCGTCGGGCGACCCGGCCGGGACGACCTTGGTCCGCAGCAACCACAGCCCGAGGAGGCAGCTCGCCACGCCCCCGAGGAAGCCGAGTTGCTTGCCGACGATCTGGGCGAAGGCCCCGATCGTCAACCCGCCGACGGCGGACCCGATCTCGAAGAACATCGTGAACGAGCTGACGGCGCGGGCGCGCTCGTGGTCACCGACGCGGTTGACGGTCAGCGCCAGCAGCGACGGGTAGTTGAACGCCACGCCGAGGCCGATGAGCGCGGCCCCGGCCCACAGCGCGGGGATCGCTTGGACGGAGGCGATCAACAGGAGCCCGGCGGCGATCGACGACAGCGCGATCGTGACGGCGCGGCGCGGCCCGAGGCGTTCGGGCAGCCTGGCGCCGAAGATCCGGATCACGAGCGAGATGGCGGCGTAGAGGAGGAACAGCCCGCCGGAGTTGGTGAGCCCGATCGAGCGCGAGTACTCGGGGACGAACGCGAAGAACGTCATCAACCCGCCGACGGCGCACGCCAGCACGAGGCCGGGGAGCAGGGCAGCGGGGTGCACGAACCGGCGCCACCCCACCCGCGCGTCGGCCGCGTCGTCGCCCGAGCCGGCGCCGCTCATGTCGTCGTCGGGGGACAGCACCCGCGACGGCGCGAACAGCGCGATGATCGCCGCGCTGGCCGAGGCCATCCCGGCGACGAGGAACGCCAGCTCGAACCGCGTGTCGTCGAGCAGGAACTCGCCGAGCACCGGTCCGGCGCCGAGGCCGGTGAACACCGCGACCGAGAAGTAGCTGGCGCCCTCGGCGCGCCGATCGCGCGGCGACAGGTCGGCGATCAGCGTCGCCGTCCCGACGAAGACGCCCGCCTCGCCGATCCCGACGATCGCCCGCAGGGGCAACAGCGCGGCGAGCGAGTCCACCTGGCCGGACAGCGCCCCGCCGACGCCGGCGACGAGCGCGCCGGCGACGATGACGAACCGGCGGCCACGCCGATCGGCGAGCCGGCCGATCCACGGGCGGGCGAGTATCGCCGCCGACGCGAACACGGCCAGGTTGATCCCGATGCCGAACTCGCCGGCGTCGAGCGGCCCCTCGATGAACAGCGGGATGATGGGGACGAGCATCCCGATGTACATGAAGAACGCGAACGCGGCGGTGGTGACGACGACGAACGGCGCGCTGATCAGCCGATCGCCGCTCGCGACATAGGGCTCTCCTCGGCGGCGGGACACCAACACTGCAACAGTCTGTCCGCGGCCGCATTCCGCCCCGCGCTCGAAATCGGCTCCGCCGACAGAAGTCACATCGGCGCTCGGCGTTCCCGAGGACGGTGATCGCTCAGAGGCGGACGACGTCGACGGCGACGTCGAGCGTCTGCTTCGACGCGGGACCGATCACGACGCCGCGCAGCGGGGTGACGTCGGCGTAGTCGCGGCCCCACGCGACGGTGACGTGACGGTCGGGCGGCGACAGCCCGTTCGTCGGGTCGAAGTCGACCCAACCGTGCCCCGGCACCCACACCGAGCACCACGCGTGCGACGCGTCGGCGCCGATCGACTTCGGCTCGCCGGGCGGCGGGCTGGTCTCGATGTAGCCGCTGACGTAGCGCGCCGACAGCCCGAGCGAGCGCAACGCCCCGACCGCGAGGTGGGCGAAGTCCTGGCAGACGCCGCGCCGCTCGCCGAGCACGACGTCGAGCGGCGTGCTCACCTCGGTGAAGGTGGGGTCGAAGGCGAACGTCTCGAAGATCGTCGTGCTCAGCGCGACGGTGGCCTCCCACAGCCCGCGGTCCGGCGCGAACGCGTCCGCCGCCACGTCGCGCAGCGCGGCGTGGTGATCGGCGAGCCGAACGTGGCGGGACGCGGCGGCGAACGGGAGCACCTCGAACGCCTGCGGGCCGTGCAGCCCCTCCAGCTCGGAGACGACGCGCTCCCACGGCGGATCGGCGCGCGGCGTCGAGACCGGCCGCACGGTGACGTCGCTCGTGGCCGTGACGACGAGCCCGTTGTGCGGGCGGTGCAAGCCGAGTTGGACGACGCGGTTGCCGAACACGTCGACGTGCTCGTCGTACTCGTCGGCCTCCGGGTCGGTCGTGATCGAGGAGTCGTTCACGTCCTGCCACGGGGTCGACCGCGCCAACAGGTGGGCGACGCTGTAGCCGTCGAGCACCTCCGCGCCGTACTCGTACGCGGTGCGGTGGGTGGCGCGGTAGCGCCGCGCGCTCACGATCCGCCCATCCGTCGCGGGTCGACCGGCGACGCCAGCCGGCTGGTGACCAGATCGCGGCCGATGAGGGCGCACGTGTCCCACAGGTCGGCGAGCAGCGGTTCGGCCGCCGGGAGCGACGACAGGTCCGACTCGACGAGCACCCGGACCCAACGGCCGGCCTCGGCCTGTCCGAGCTCCCAACCGAGCTCCTCGGCTTCGGCGGCGAGTCGCCCGAGGGCCGCGGCGGCCGCCCGCGGATTGCGTTCCGAGGCGAGCAGCAGGCGCAGCGCGGTGCGGACGTCGACATCGCTGCGATAGCGGCGGCGATAAGCGACCAGGCTCTCGTTCGTCGCCAGCAGGAGCTCGACGACGCGGCGCGACGCGAACGGGTCCTCGGCCAGGCCGCGCGCGGGGCCCGAGACGCCCCTGATGCCGTCGATCAGACCGAACACCCGCTCCAGCCGCCGCCCGACCTCGCCGAAGCGCCACGCCGGCCCGTGCACGACGCTCTCGTTCCAGAGGCCGACGAACGACGCCAGATCGATCAGCACGCCGTCGACGAGCGTGATGTCGACGAACGGCTGATCGTCGGCGAGGGCGCGGGCCAGCGTCGTGCGGGCGGCGGCAAGGCGGGCCAACACCCGGCCGGCGGTGACCGAGAAGAACTCGCGCACCGACGACACCTCGGCGAGCAGCGAGCCGAGACGCGCGACGAGCGCCTCGCCGGCCAGCCGGACGACGGTCTGGGGCTCGGCGCCGGCCGGGGCCTGACGGCCGGCGATCCTCGTGAGCATCGCCAGCGCCGGCGCCACCCATCCGTCGGCGTCGATCTGCCCGGTCCGATCGAGCACGACGCGCATCGCCCGGGCGATCAACTCGCTGCGCTCCGCGGCGCGACCGGCCCAGAACAGGGCCTCGGCGGCCCGCGTCGGGACCGACGCGATCAGATCGACCTGCGGCAGCGGGGCGCGGCGGGCGACGACCGGCGCGAAGCTGCCGCCGACGACCCAGAGGTCTTTGGCGGTCGCCGCCGTCGGCAGGAACGGGTCGTCGCCGTCGGCCAGCACGCGCACGGTTCCGCCGGTGAGGACCTCGACGCCGAGATCGCTGGCGACCGCCTGCAAGCGGAGCACGGCGGCCCGCTCGACCACCCGCCGCCCGTCGTAGCACGGCACGCGCCGCCACGGGCCGGACGTCCTGAGCGTGTGGAGCCCGCCGTCGCCGTCGTGCCCGACATAGCGGTGCGCGAGCCAGGCGCCGGCCTCCTCCCAGCATCCTTCGAGCGCCGGATCCTCGATGACGCCGCAGCCGTGGGCGTTGGCGAGCTGGACGCCGCCGGACCGCGCCGCCAACAGCACGCCCGGGATGCCGGCGGCCCCGGCGGCGTTGACCTCCATCGGGTCGAGGCGGTCGTCCTCGAGCCGCCGGAACAACACGTCGACGGGCTCCAGGCCGGCGAGCGAACGCAACCACAGGCGACGTTGGCGCACGACGAGGTCGGCGCCCTCGGCCAGGTTCAGCCCGAGCCGTGTGGCGAGATACGACTGCTCGACGAACGACTGGTGCTCGACGCCGCCGGACATCATCATGATGCGGGGACTCTCGGACTTCGTCACGTCGGCGAGCGCGTCGAGGAGTTGGTCGGCGAACGGGTCGAGCGACCGCGGTGTCACGCCCGGCGCGAGCCGGGCGAACACGTCGCGGTGGACCTGCGCGATCACATGGCGGTCGAGCAGCGCGTACCCGAGCCCGGACGGGGCGTCGGTCCGATCGCGGACGACGTGCCAGTCGCCCGCCTCGCTCTGGATCACCTCGACCGCGTACGTCGTCAGCCAGCGGCGGGGGCGGTCCGGGAGGAGCGCGGCGACGCGGTAGCGGGAGCTCGCCCACAGCGCCGCCGGATCGATCACCCGGTCGGCGATCAGCGAGCGCGGGCCGTAGAGGTCTTGGAGGACGGCCTCGAGCATGCGCATCCGCGCGGCGACGCCCGCCGCCAGCCCGGCGAACTCGGCGTGATCGATCGCGAACGGGACGGGGTCGATGCGCCACGGCCGCGATTCGAGCGACACCGACCGGCCGTCGGCTCGCACGGGCAGGTCGTGGACGATGTGTCCGGCGCCCTCGGCCCCGAGCAGGCGGTCCGCCATCCGCTGGCGATGGTCGAGATCGGCCAGTTCGGCGATCGACGTCGTCAACTCGGAGGCGGTGCTGGTCATCGGGGCGCCGGGCTCACACCATGAAGTATCGGTCGTGCATGGCGTCGCCGATGCGCAACAGCGCCCGCTGGAGGCGATCCATCGCGTCGTCGAGCGCCGCGCCGTCGTCGGCGGCGGGCCGGCACGAGCGCAGCTCGCGGTCGGTGTCGTCGATGACGCCCAACACCGAATCGTGCCGGGGAAGGCGCAGCACCGACGCCCGCAGCTCGGTCAGGCAACCGGCGACCGAGCGCGGGAAGCGATAGTCGAACAGCAGGAAGCGGACGACGCCCGGCCCGTCGATCGGACCCTTGGTGGCGCGCTGGTACATCTGCAGCGCCGACAGCGAGCTGAGCACGCTCATCCACCGCACCTCGGCGAACTCGTCGGCGGCCCCGGGCGGCAACGACAGCAGCGTCGCCGCCCGCACGCCGAGCACCCTCGTCGTCATGTCGGTCCGCTCCAGGTAGCGGCCGATCCGCCAGAGGTCGAACGCCTCGTCGCGGCTCATCGACGACGTGAGGACGCCGTCGAGCCGGCGGCTGTCGTCGATGACCCGATTGAGGAACTGCCCCCGCTGGAATCGGCCGGCCGCCGCCGACGCGTGGGTCTGGACGTACATCGACAGATCGTTGACGGCGGCCCACGCCGGCCGGGGCAACACCTCGCGACACGTGCGCAGGTTCTCCCGGCATCGCTCGACGGAGATCACGACGCTGTTCTGATGCTCGCGGTCCGAGATCAGGAACTTCACGACCGGGATCTCGTCGGACCCGTCGGTGGGCGGCAGCTCGACGTCGCTGCCGGCGACGGCGACCAGCGAACTCCAGCGGACGGTGGCCGAGCGGGGGTAGTCGGCGAACACCTCGCCGAACGCCCGGAGGACGCGGGCGGTGTCCTCGGCGCGTTCGATGTAGCGCGCCCCCCAGTAGATGCGGTCGGCGACGCGCGAGAGCAGCACCATCAGCCGCCGACCCCCGCCGACTGTGTCTGGGATTGCGATCCGGTTTGGGTGTCGGACCGGGCCGGCGACCCGGCGGCGGGCGCCGAGTTGATGATCCAGGTGTCCTTGCTCCCGCCGCCCTGCGAGGAGTTGACGACGAGCGACCCCTTGACGAGCGCCACGCGGGTCAGGCCGCCGGCGGTGACGTAGCTGCGCTCACCGGTCAGCACGAACGGGCGCAGGTCGAGGTGGCGCGGCTCGAGCCCTCCCTCCACGAGCGTCGGGGCGGTCGAGAGGTCGAGGATCGGCTGGGCCACCCAGTTGCGCGGGTCCTCGCGCACGTCCGCCGCGGCCCGCTCGAGCTCGGCGGCCGTCGCCCGGTTGCCGATGACGATCCCGTAGCCACCGCTCTCGTTGGCCGGCTTGAGGACCAGCTCGTCGAGGTGGTCGAGCACATACGCCCGCTCGTCGTCGTACATGCACCGGTACGTCGGCACGTTGTTGATCAGCGGCTCCTCGCCGAGGTAGAAGCGGACCATCTCGGGAACCCAGGCGTAGACGCACTTGTCGTCGGCCACGCCGGCCCCCGGGGCGTTGGCGATCCCGACGTTGCCCGCCTTCCACGCCCGCATCAGCCCCGGCACGCCGAGCGTCGAGTCGGCGCGGAAGACCTCCGGGTCGAGGAACAGGTCGTCGATGCGCCGGTAGATCACATCGACGCGTTCACGCCCCTGGATCGTCTTCATGTAGACGCACTCGTCGTCGCCGACGACGAGGTCGGCGCCCTCGACGAGCTCGGCGCCCATCCGTTGGGCGAGGAACGAGTGCTCGAAGTAGGCCGAGTTGAAGATCCCCGGCGTCAACACCGCAATGTGCGCGTCGGTGCGACCGTCGGGCGCCAGGGACGTCAGCAGCTTGTTCAGCTCGTCGGTGTACCCGTCGACCGGGCGGATCGGCTGACGCTCGAACAACTCGGGGAACGTGCGCTTGGCCACCGCCCGGTTCTCGAGCACGTAGCTCACGCCGGACGGCACGCGCAGGTTGTCCTCGAGCACGTAGAACTGCCCGTCGGCGTCGCGCACCAGGTCGGTGCCGGAGATGTGCGCCCAGACCCCGAACTTGGGCGACACCCCGCGGCACTCCGGCCGGTAGTTCGCCGAGTCGTCGAGCAGCACGCGGGGGAAGATGCCGGCCTCGACGATCCGCTGCTCGTTGTAGACGTCGTCGATGAAGTGGTTGAGCGCCCGCAAGCGTTGGGCGAGGCCGATCTCGACCTGCGCCCACTCGTCGCCGGGGATCAGGCGGGGGATGATGTCGAACGGCCAGGCGCGGTCGATGTTCTCCCCGTCGGAGTAGACGGTGAACGTGATCCCCATCGTGAGGATCTCGAGGTCGGTCGCCCGTTGCCGATCGCGCAGCTCATCGGGCCCCAGCCGGTCGAGCAACGCCATCAGCTCGCCGGCGACGGGCCTCGGCCGCCCGGCCTCGTCGATCAGTTCGTCCACGGCGCCGACGGTACCGCTCGACCGGCCCTCGCACCGAACGCCCGGGGTCCGATCTCGTGAACAGTTTGCGCCCTGACGGGCGCAAACTGTTCACGGGTTGGGCCGGGCGGTCGGGGCGGGCGCCATCACCGTTACCGTTCGGTGCGCCGACCCCCGTCCTCCTCGCCGCCGCGGCCCGCTCGGACCTCGAGTCCCGACGCGACGTCACACGCAACGGAGGACCGATGCCTCACTTCCCACCACAGCTGTCAGCCCAAGTCGCCCGCAGTCACGGGGTCGTCAGCGCCGAGAACCTGATCCGCGCCGGCTACACGGCCAACACGATCCGCTCACAGGTGCGGGGCGGCGCCCTGATCCGGGTTCACGACGGCGTGTTCCGCGTTGCGACATCGCCCGACACGTTCGAGGCTCGATGTGTCGCCGCCTGCGCCGCCGACCCCGAGGCGCTCGTGTCCGGGCCGGCGGCGGCGCGCCTCTGGGAGTTCCGGCACGTCTTCCAACCCGACGTGCCGTACGTCCTGTTCAGCCACGACCGGACACCATTGGCGAGAGGTGTGCTGATCCGGCGGACCAACGTGCTCTCCGCCGGCGACGTCGTCACGCGCGACGACGGGATCCGCGTCGCATGCCCGCCTCGTGCGTGGTTTGATTGCGCCCGGGACCTGACCGATGAGGGGTTCGAAATGCTCACCGAGTGGGTCCTGGACCATCACGCGAGCCTCTCGACACTGGCGCGGACGGTCGAGCGGCTCGACGCCCGTGGCCGACCCGGATTGGCGCGGGTTCACCGCGTGATGTCCCGCCGGGTCGACTGGCAACGGCCAGCCGACTCCGGGCTGGAGCTGAGGGTGCTGTCGGCGCTCGAGCGGCGCGGTATCGGACCGATCATCAGGCAATTTCGATTGCAGCTCGCCGACGGGGCTGCCATTCACCTCGACGGGGCCGTCCCGTCGGTTCGCTGGGGCGTCGAGGTCGACCACGTCACGTGGCACGGCGGTCGCGTCGAGGCCCAGCGCGACAAGTCACGGGATCGCCGGGCCCGACGAGTCGGCTGGCAGATCGATCGGGTCACCGACCAGGAGCTGGCGGCGGACTTCGCCGGCGCCATCGACGAGCTCGTCGCCCTGCACCGCATCCGCACCGACGAGGTCCGCGCCGCCTGACG
>JBFGCT010000157.1:0-9710 GCA_041581055.1 Ilumatobacteraceae bacterium
CGGGCCGAGCCGAGGCGCGCCCGACCAGGGGTCGCGACGGTCGGCGCGCACGATACCGAGCGCGTTCGGGCCGAGCCGAGGCGCGCCCGACCAGGGGTCGCGACGGTCGGCGCGCGGCGCCGTCGGTTCTGACGCGGCGGTCCCGGCTCGGTACGGTCGGCGTCGTGCGACTCCACACCGTCCGCCGAGGCGCCGGCGCCCCCCTCGTGTTCCTCCACGGCCTCGGCACGTCGGCGGCGACGTGGCAGGCGGTGATGGAGATGCTCGACGACCGCTTCCTGGTGATCGCCGTCGATCTGCTCGGCCACGGCGGCTCGCCGGTGCCGGAGGACCCCGCGGAGTACACGCGCGACGGCGCCCTCGCCGACCTCGACGAGTTGCTCGCCGAACTGGACCAGCCGGCGGTGCTGATCGGCCACTCGCTCGGTGGGTACTTCGCGCTGGCGCACGCCGCGACCCGGCCGGGGGTGGTGCGCGGCATCGTCGTCGAGAACACCGGGCCCGGGTACCGGGACCCGGTCAAGCGCGAGGAGTGGAACGACCGGACGCGCCGCAACGCCGGCCGGTTCGCCGTTCCGTCGCAGGTGACCGAGCTCAACCTCCAGCACGACTCGGTCGTCATGGACCGTCTCGCCGACATCGAGACGCCGACGTTGGTCCTCGCCGGTGGCGACGACCGGCCCGAGTACATCGGCGCCGGGCAGTATCTCGAGCGCAAGATGCCCGACGCCCACCTCGTCGTCGTCGAGGGCGGCGGGCACTCGATGCACGAGGACACCCATGCCGGCCATGTCGCCGACCTGATCGCCGGCTTCGTCGGGGGGCTCCGCCGGTCGACGGAGCGCCGGCCTGGCAGAATCGGCGGATGATCGAGCGCCGCGTCGACGTCACGACACCCGACGGTGAGATGACCACGTTCATCGTCCACCCCGAGCACGGCGGCCCCCATCCGGTCGTGCTGTACCTGATGGACGCCCCGAGCATTCGCCCGGCGCTGCACGACATGGCGTCGCGGCTGGCGTCGGCCGGGTACTACGTGATGCTGCCCTACCTGTTCTACCGCGGCGGCCCGTTCCGCGAGTTCGGGATGAGCGACGAGGACATGCACGCCCGCCAGGAGTTGATGGGCACGATCACGCCGACCAACATCGTCGGCGACGCCGAGGCCCTGCTGGCGGTGGCGGACGCCGATCCCGCCGCGCTCGGCGGCGATGTCGGGGCGGTCGGCTTCTGCATGAGCGGCGGGCTCGTCGTGTCGCTGGCCCGGGCCCTGCCCGCGCGGGTCGCCGCGGTCGCCTCGATCCACGGCGCGTGGATGGTGCGCGACAGCGACGACTCCCCGCACCGCGATCTCGACAGCGTGCGCGCCGAGGTTCACCTGGCGTGGGTCGACCCCGACGAGACCGCCCCGGCCGACACGATCCCGGTGTTCCGCGAGGCGCTCGAGGCGGCGGGCGTGACGTACACGTTCGACCTCGTCACCGACGCGGTCCACGGCTTCGCGCCGGCTGGCCCGCGCTATGACCGCGCCGCCTCCGAGCTGCACTGGGAGCGGGTCCACTCGCTCCTGCGCCGGAACCTGGCTGGATGACCGCTCGTCGCCGAGTCCGTTGTCGCGGCTCGATCACCAGCTCGTGAGCCGACTCCATCCGGCGTCGCGGCGGGCGCTGCGCGAGTCGTGGCCGCTGTTCATCGCGGCGGTCCCGTTCGCCCTCGTGCTCGGCCTGGCGATGACCGAGTCGGCGATCCCGGTCGTGGTTGCCTGGTCGTCGAACCTCGTCATCTTCGCCGGCGCCGCCCAGTTGGCCACGGTCACGTTGGCGGCGACAGCGACATGGGGGACGCTCGTGGCGACCGCCGCGGTCATCAACCTGAGGCACCTGATGTACAGCGCCGCCCTGGCGCCGCGCTTTCGCCGTCAACCGGCGTGGTTCCGCTGGCTGGCGCCGTACTTCCTCATCGACCAGGTCTTCGCGCTCACCTCGGCGCGGACCGAGTTGGACGACGACGACTGGAGGCGGTACTACCTCACGGCGGCGTCGTTCTTCATGACCTCCTGGTGCGCGGCGACCACCGTCGGCCTCGTCGCCGGGTCGGCGATCCCGGCGAGCTGGCGGCTGGAGGTCGCCCCGGCGGTGATGTTCGGCGGGCTGGTGGTCATCGGGCTCACCAACCGGCCGGGGGCGCTCGCCGCGGCGACCGGCGCGGCGGGCTGTTTCGTGTCGCTCGGGGTGCCGAACCACGGCGGCATCCTGATCGGCGCGACCGCCGGCGTTCTCGCCGGGTACCTCGCCGACCGGGCGCGCGCGCGGGACGCGGCCGAGGATCCGGCGGCGTGGTCGTGAGCTTCGTCGCCGCGCTGGCCGCGGTCCTCGCCGTCGGCGTGCTGACGTACACCGCCCGGGCCGGGCCGATTCTCCTGCTCGGCGACCGCGCGTTGCCCGCCGAGGCGCAGCGGGCGCTGCGGTACGTCGGCCCGGCCGTGCTGTCGGCGTTGATCGTCAGCTTGGTGGCCGGGGGCCAGGGCGTCGACGGCGTCGATCCGGAGGAGATCGCGGCGATCGCCGCCGGCTGCATGGTCGCGGCGCGCACGAAGAACCTGATCGCCGCCTTGGTGGCCGGCATGGGCGTGCTCTGGCTGCTGATCTGGTTGTTCTGAGCCTGCGGCCCGCCATCCCGTTGACGACGGTCGCCGCCGGCTCGGTACTGTCGCCGGATGGAGGTGCTCGTCGCCGGGGGAGGGATCGCAGGGCTGACGATGGCGTTGACGTGCCATCAGATCGGCGTGCCGGTGCGCGTGTTCGAGTCGGTGCGCGAGCTGCGACCGCTCGGCGTCGGCATCAACCTCCAACCGAACGCCGTGCGCGAGCTCGACGAGCTCGGCCTGGCCGACGAGTTGGCGGCGATCGGGGTGGCGACCAAGGAGTGGGCGCTCGTCGGCCGCAACGGCAACGAGGTGTGGGCCGAGCCGCGAGGCCTCGACGCCGGCTATCGCTGGCCGCAGTACTCGGTCCACCGCGGCGAGCTGCAGATGATGCTCTACCGGGCGGTCCTCGATCGGCTCGGCCCTGACGCGGTCGTGACCGGCACACGCGTGATCGAGTACGCCCACGCCCGCGACGGCGCCCGAGCCGTCGTGCACGACCGTGACGGCGACAGAGTGCTCGTGGAAGGCTCGGTGCTCCTCGGCGCCGACGGGCTCCACTCGGCGGTCCGCGCCCAGATGTACCCGGGCGAGGGCGGCCCGCGGTGGGGAGGCGCGGTGCTGTGGCGCGGCACGGCGCCCGGCCCGCCGATCCGCAGTGGCGCGTCGTTCCTGCTCGTCGGCAACATGACGCAGCGGTTCGTCACGTACCCGATCTCCGAGCCGGACCCGGCGACCGGCCTCCAGGTCCAGAACTGGATCGCCGAGCTGACGTTCGATCCCGCCCGCGGATGGCGGCGCGGTGACTGGAACACACGGGTCGGTGTCGAGGAGTTCATCGGCGAGTTCGAGGACTGGAACTTCGACTGGCTCGACATCCCGGCGCTGATCCGGCGGTCCGCGGAGGTCTTCGAGTTCCCGATGGTCGACCGCGACCCCGCCCCGCACTGGGTCGTCGGCTCGGTGGCGCTGATCGGCGACGCGGCGCACGCGATGTACCCGGTCGGGTCGAACGGCGCGAGCCAGGCGATCGTCGACGCCCGCGTGCTCGGCGCGGCGTTCGTCGAGCACGGCGTCGGCCGCGCCGCGCTCCAGGCGTATCAGTCGGCGTTGCTCGACGACATGTCGGCGTTGGTGCTGCGCAACCGCGGCGCCGGGCCGGTCTCGATCCTCGGCGTCGTCGACGAGCGCTGCGGCGGCGTGTTCGACGACATCGAGGACGTGATCCCCCGCGCCGAGATCGAGGCGTTCATGGCCGAGTACAAGTCGGCAGCCGGGTTCGCGATCGAGGCGTTGAACAGCGCGCCGCCGACGGTTGCGCCGGGCGCCCGCGCGACCGATTGACGCCGATCGCGTTCTGCCTGCAGCCGCCCGACGACCTGCTCTCTGCCGGGAGCGGCGTCGACGGTGCGATCACGCTTCAGTCGTGAGCGTCCCGTCCACGAAGCCCTCGAACAGCGCGAGCGCGCGGGCGGGCTGATCCATCGGGACGAGATGGCCGGCCCCGGCGACGAGCACCTGGGTCAGCCGCCCGACCGATCGCACGTGGCCCGCCACCTCGTCGCCGCCGAGGATCCACGGCGTTCGGGGCGCGGCGACGAACTCGTCTCGTTCGGGCCACTGCAACGCGGCCAACCAGTCGTCGGTGCCCATGAAGTTGCAGTCCATGTCGTAGACGCCGTTGTAGATCAGCACGTCGATCTCGCCGAACAGCGGTGGATAGAACTCGGCGGCGGAGTTCTGCTCACCGAGCTCGAGCAGGTACGCGACGCGCTTGGACGTGTCCGTCCAGGGGGGAACCCCGGGGGCGACGTGGAGGGCCTGGCGCGCGTCGGGCTGGTCGAGGTACCTCCCGATCGTGGAGAAGTCGTAGTCGCCGATGATCCGCACGTCGTAGACGTTGGCCCCGCCGCTCACCTCCGTGATGTACTCCTCGATCTTGTTGCAGATCTTGTCCGCCTCCCGGGACGCGACCGGCCCGGAGTCGATGATCGCTTGCTTGCAGTCCGCGTACCGCGCCGACACCTCCTGCTGCTCGGAGTGGCCGATCAGCCCGTGCGCGTACGCGTACTTCCCGTAGGTCGCCTCCTGCACGATCGGATCGACCCACCCGTCGCCGACGCCGATGCCCCGCAGCCGGATGGCGGGCTCGCCCGCCGCGTTGCCGGCGAGGATGTTCGTCGCCAGCATCGGCACGTAGACGCCGGCGAACGACTCACCGAAGACGTAGAGGTCGCGATCGCGGAACTCGGGCCACCGGCCGTAGAACTCCTGGAGCCCCCGGTAGAGCTGCTCGGAGGCCTCCTGCTCGGTGCGCGCGTAGGTTCCCCCGTCCTCGACCACCGACAGCCCGGTCCCCGCCGGTTGGTCGATCATCAGGTACCCGGCGTTGTTGTTCCAGGCGTACGGGTTGTCCGTGAGCTGGAGGTCGTCGCCGATCTTGTACGGCCCGTTCTCCGAGAACAGCCCGAGGAAGCTTGACGACCCCGGGCCGCCGTTCAGCCAGATGACGATCGGGTCGTTCGACGGGTCGGCGGCGCGTGATTCGATGTACCAGAAGTAGATGTAGGCGCCGCCGCCGTCCTCGACCGGGAGATAACCGGCGAGCTGCCGCTCGGTGACCGGGCCGTAGCCAGGGAGCCGGTCGACCGGACCGGACGTGGGCCTGTCGTTCACGAGGCACCGCCCGCCGCGAGCGCGTCCATCTTGGCCACGTCGATCGGCCACGCCCAGAATCCCATCGCCGACGCCTTCGTGTTGAAATCGAGCTCGGAGACCCCGGCGAGCAGCCCCCGCTTCTGCGCCAGCGCGTACTTGGCGCCACCGATCGCATAACACGGCGCGTACCCCGGCTCGGCGAGGAACACGAAGCACTCCCCGTGCAGCGTCTCCGCGCTGAGCCCGGTGAACGCCGCGGCCCATTCGATGAACTCGGTGTAGGTCTGCTTGCCGCCGTTCACCCGCACGTCGCACAACGCCCGCACGTAGCGGATCACGCGCCAGATGTAGGTCTCGAGTTGGGCGCACATCACGCCGGTCGCCGCGTCGAGATCGTGGCCGTCGGCGTCGGTGATCTTGTACAGATCGAGGTACCGCTGCTCCTTGTCGCTCAGCCCCGATCGCCCGAGCAGGTCTTCCGCGGCCGCCCAGTACTGATACTCGCGATAGAACGCCTGGCCCTCGGTCAGCGGGACCTCGAGCGACGTGTTCAGGTTCAGCAGCGGCGAGGGGGCGTTGCGGGCCGACATCACGAAGTTGAAGCCGTGTGATGCCTCGTGAACGAGGATGTTGATCATCGTCAGCAGCGAGGTGTTCTTGGACGCCGTGAGGTACAGCTGGGAGCGGGGCTCCGACGTCAGGTAGTCGATCGCGAAGTCCTCTCCACCGGTCACGAGATCGACCAGATACGAGGGTGTCGCGCCGAACAGCACCTTGTCACCCTTCGTATAGCCGATGATGTGCTCCTGGCCGTATTGGTTGCAGATCTCGACGACCTGCTCGAGCCGCTGCCGGTTGAAGGTCGTGGAATAGGTGGAGCTGACCGCGTTCCAGATGTCGCCGAGCGTTGTGTAGTGGCCGCGGTACAGCAACTGGTTGACGCGATCGGCGATGTGCGCCGTGACCGGGATGTCGTCGTCCAGCCACGCCTGGGCGATGATCTCGATCTGGTCGGCGCTCTCGGCCAGCTGGTAGTAGTTCCGGAGGCAGTCCGGGTAGCCGTTGGCCCGCGTCGGCCCCGTGACGGCGTCCCACTCCTTGAACACGGGCCAGAACTCCTCGAACTTCGACGAGTCGAGGTGCGGGACGGCGAACAGCGCGGTGTAGGACTCGAGTGCCTTCGTGATCGCACTGCATCGTGCCTCGATGTCGTCGTCGCCGGGAACCGCCTCGAGGAGCGCGTCGAGCGTCCCCTGCATGTACGCCGCCGTGTTCAGGCACTCCCGCCGAACCTCGATGGTGAACTCCTGGCCCGCCCATCTCGACGTCTCGAACTCGATCTGATCGAGCACCGCGCCCAGGTAGGGACCGACCCACGGCTCGTTGAAGTCGCCCTTGAGGACGAGGTAGAAGACGCCGTCCGCGGCCGCCCAGACGCCGCCCATGCCGGTGCCGGACGGGCCGGCGCCGCTCGGCCGGGAGAGGTCGATCTGCGTGCGCAGCGAGGTCAGCACGGCTGCGGCCGTGGCGCGTTCGTCGTCGTCGTCGATCTCTCCGAGCTCGGCGGCGAGCTTGTCGATCCGGGCCCGCATGTCGTGCATGTTCTCGGCGGTTTGCACGAACAGTTCGGTGAGTTGACCGAGGTGTCCACTGGTGTATCCGACCGGCGGGTTGAGATCAGACCAGGTGTCGACCAGCTCGTCGATGATCGCCATGAAAGCCCCCCTTCGATGCTTGATCTGAACAGTACACCGCGCCTTCGACGTCGCCGGACGGGCCGGGCGCACGCCCACTAGGTGCTTGCTAGGGTCACGATCCCAGGTGCTCGTGGGGGTCTGAGCGCCCATCGCACCAGGCGACACAGGAATCGGCGTCCGGCCGACGAATCAAAGGAGATTGCGATGACGAACACCGAGAACTGGCCACCGGTGAACCCGGTCGGACCGTTCGACAACTACTGCGACGGAATCGGACAACCCGGGGCAGCTGGGCTCGGATACGTGTCGACGATGAAGCTGGCGACCGGGCTGGCCGATGTCAGTGATTACGACGAGGACAGCGTCCTCGAAGGCATCGTCGCGTACGACAAGGCGGAAAAGGCGAACGCCTACATCGGGCAGATCAACATGGGCACAGCGTCGTCGTTCTGCGGCACGATGGGCCGCCTGTGGGGCTACGACCTCGCCGTCGCTCCCGACCTTTACGACAACCCGATCCCCGGCGACTATGTGCAGTACGACGGCACCCCGCTGCCGGTATACAACGCGCAGCCGCTCCTTCAAGCGACGCAGCAGCTGTTCGGCACCGAGGCGGACCGGCGTTTCCCCCCGGCGCCGGGCGCGTACGTCGTGTGCGCGAACAAGAGCGTCACCGCGGCGTACGACGCCGCGAACGTCACGTCGGTGTGGTGCTACATCGCGATCTCGATCACCCGGGATCGGAACAACTCCGCCGACCTCTTCATCGAGGACGCCGGTCGGTTCCCGGCGGACGCGGGGTCCAATCCGGGTGACGACGTCGGCATGTGGCTCTACGAGCACATCGGGAAGGTGATCAACAGCATCATCGCGTGCGGCAAGGACCAGAGCGTGGTGTACGAGAAGACGTTCATCGGCTGGACCTACGTTGATGTCACGCCCAACATGGTCGGCACGGCGCTGACGTGCGCGCCCTACATCACGCTGGCGAAGAACGCCGTCGTCGGCGACTTCGACAACATGCTCGGGATGCCGCTCCAGACGTGGAGCGACAACGCCGGCGGCGGCGTGGGTCCGAGCTGAGCGACACGCCCGACTCGATCCCGCCGCGAGTCCTCGAGTCGGTCCCGATCGGTCGCGTGTTGCCGGCGGGCCAAGCGGCAGCGATGATCAGTCGCCGCGGAGCAGATGGGCGACCTTGGTCGCCACCTTGGCCTCCTTGTCGGATTTCAGCTCGCGGCTGTCGGCCGTGGCGAGGATGCGGCGACTGGCGCGCACGCCGAGCCAGCGGAACGGCTCTGGCTCCCAGCGGCGGGCGGTCGCGCCGACCCATGGCAGCGAGGTGCGCTCGGTGGTGGTGCGGGTGATCAGCTCGGCCAGGGTGCGGCCGGCGAGGTTGGACGGCGCGACCCCTTCCCCGACGTAACCGCCGAGCGAACCGTGTCCGGTGCGCGGGTCGAAGTTGACCGACGGCAGCCAGTTGCGGGGGATGCCGAGGACGCCGCCCCACCGGTGGGTGAACTCCACGTCGTGCAGCACGGGAAACAGGTCGACCAGCGTCTCGCGGATGAGCTCGTGCGACGCCAGGTGCTGCTCCATCTTCGGCTCGATGCGTGACCCGAACGCGTACGGCACGCCGCGCCCGCCGAACGCGATGCGGTCGTCGGCGGTGCGTTGGCCGTAGATCACCATGTACCGGTCGTCGGAGAACGTCGGCCGGTCGGCGAGCCCGATCTGCCCGATCACGTCGTCGGCCAGCGGCTCGGTGGCGACCATCAGCGAGTAGACGGGCAGCAGCGTCCGCCGCTCGCCGGCGAGGTCGCGGGTGTACGCCTCGGTCGAGCGCACGACGACGTCGGCGTTCACCGTGCCCGCCGTCGTCGTCACCGACCGGCCCTCGACGCCGAGCACCTGGGTCTGTTCGGCGATCGTGACGCCGCGCCGTTCGAGCACGGCGGCGAGCCCGCGCACGAGCCGGGCCGGGTCGATGGCGGCGACCGCGGCGAAGAAGATCCCCGACCGGACGTTGGTCGTGTTCATGTACTCGGCGACACCGTCGCGATCGAGCAGCCGGATCTCGTCGTCGGTCAAGCCGTGGGCGCGGTGCTCGGCGATCTCGGCGCGCTGGCGATCGGCCTGCGGCCGGGTCCGGGCGGCGCGGATCCAGCCGCCCTTCGCGTAGTGGCAGTCGATGCCCTCCTCGCCGGCGACGCGTCCGATCTCGTCGACCGAGTCGAACACCGCGCGGGTCAACCGCAGCGACTCGGCCGCCGACGAGCGCTTGGCGTACTTGCCGAACGACCCCGCCAACTCGCCGACCGCCCAACCGCCGTTGCGGCCGGAGGCCCCGAACCCGCAGTAGTGCCGTTCGAGCACGGCGATGCGCAGCGCCGGGTCGAGGTGCGACAGGTAGTAGGCGGTCCACAGGCCACTGAACCCGCCGCCCACGATCGCGACGTCGACGTCCAGGTCACCGTCGAGTCCGGGACGCGGCGTGATCGGCCCGAGCCGATCGAGCCAGAGCGCGGTGGTGCACGCGTCGCGCAGCGTCGACATGCCGGCCGACGTTAGTGCCCTGACCGCAAACGTTTGCGGTGTTCCGCCGGCCGAGTTCGCCGCTCGCTGCGTTGCCGCTCCTCACCGCAGGGCAAGGCTGCGCAGTCGTCGCCGCGCCTTGCGACCGACGAACTCGACTCGACGTCGACACCCCG
>JBFGCT010000158.1:0-9708 GCA_041581055.1 Ilumatobacteraceae bacterium
CAGGCCGGCGCGGCGACCAACCCCGACCCCGAGGCGTTCGCCTTGGCGGCCGCGCAGGTCGCCCACTGCATGGATGCGACGCACCGGCTCGGTGGCGCCAACTACGTCCTGTGGGGCGGGCGCGAGGGGTACGAGACATTGCTCAACACGTCGATCTCCCACGAGCTCGACCAGCTCGGGCGGTTCCTGACGATGGTCGTCGAGCACAAGCACTCGATCGGGTTCGACGGGACGATCCTCATCGAACCCAAGCCGTTCGAGCCGACCAAGCACCAGTACGACTACGACGTCGCGGCGGTGCACGCGTTCCTCCGGAAGTACGACCTCGCCGACGAGGTGAAGGTCAACATCGAGGTCAACCACGCCACGCTGTCCGGGCACGACTTCCACCACGAGATCGCCGCCGCGTTCGCCGCCGGCGTCTTCGGCTCGGTCGACGCCAACGCCGGCGACGACCGCCTCGGCTGGGACGTCGACCGCTTCCCGGTCTCGGTCGAGCAGATGACACTCGGCATGTTGGAGATCCTGCGCGGCGGCGGGTTCACGACGGGCGGGCTGAACTTCGACTCCAAGCTGCGCCGCCAGTCGATCGATCGCAACGACCTGTTCCACGCCCACATCGGCGGGATGGACACGATGGCCCGCGCCCTGCTCGCCGCGGCGAGCATCCTGGAGTCCGGCGAGCTGGAGGCGAACCTCGCCGCCCGGTACGCCGGGTGGAGCGGCGACCTGGGCAGGACGATCATGGCCGGCGACACGTCGCTGAAGTCGCTCCACGACCGGACGATGGAACGCGCCTCGGACATCGACCGCACGAGCGGCCGCCAGGAGGCGCTCGAGAACCTCGTCGCGAGACACATCGAGCGCGCCCGCTGACGGAATTTGCACTACGGCCGTAGTGCTAATCCGGGCGGCTCTCTAGACTGGGGCTCGTGACCGACACGCTGTTCCGAGTCGAAAACCTCCATGCCCGACCGGCCGAGAACGGCGGTGACGAGATCCTCCGCGGGCTCGACCTCACCATCGACGCCGGCGAGATCCACGCCATCATGGGCCCCAACGGGTCGGGCAAGTCGACGCTCGGGAGCACGCTGATGGGGTCGCCCGAGTACGAGGTGACCGCCGGCTCGGTCCACTTCCGGGGCGACGACGTGACCGGCTGGCCGGTCGACGAGCGGGCCAAGGCCGGCATGTTCCTCGCCTTCCAGTACCCCCAGGAGATCGCCGGCGTGTCGGTGATCCAGTTCCTGCGCCAGGCGCTGTCGGCGCGCAAGGGCTTCGACCTGTCGGTGCTCGAACTGCGGCTGGCGACGATGGAGTGGATGAAGCGGCTGGGGATGGACTCGTCGTTCGTCGACCGCTACCTCAACGAGGGATTCTCCGGCGGCGAGAAGAAGCGCAACGAGATCATGCAGATGGCGGTCCTCGAACCCGAGCTGGCGATCCTCGACGAGACCGACTCCGGGCTCGACATCGACGCGCTGCGGATCGTCGCGCAGGGGATTCGCGAAGTGCGCGCCGAACGGCCGAGTATGGGCGTCGTGCTGATCACCCACTACCAGCGGCTCCTCGACGAGGTGACCCCCGACCACGTCCACATCCTCGTCGACGGCGCGATCGTCGCCAGCGGGGGCATGGAGCTGGCCGAGCAGCTCGAACGGGACGGGTACGACGCGTTCAAGGCGGGAGCCGCGGCGGGTTCCTGAAATGCCCCTCGACGTCGCCACCATCCGCAAGGAGTTCCCGATCCTGGCGCGTGAGATCGACGGCGCCCCGATCGTCTACCTCGACTCCGGCAACACCTCCCAGAAGCCGCAGCGCGTCATCGACGCGATGAACGACTTCATCGAGCAGTCGTACGCGCCGATCAACCGCAGCTCGTACCGGCTGGCCGGGGAGGCCACCGAGGCGTACGAGGGGGCCCGCGCCGCGGTGGCGCGGTTCATCAACGCGCCCCGCGCCGACGAGGTGATCTTCACCAAGAACGCGACCGAGTCGCTCAACCTGGTCGCCAACGCGTGGGGCCGGGCGAACCTCGGCGCGGGCGACGTCGTCGTGCTGACCGAGATGGAGCACCACGCCAACATCGTCCCGTGGCACATGCTGGCGGCCGAGCGCGGCGTCGAGCTGCGGTGGATCCCGATCACCGCCGACGGGCAACTCGACCTGACCGGACTCGACCGGCTGCTCGAGGGCGCCAAGGTGCTCTCGTTCACCGCGATGAGCAACGTGCTCGGCACGATCACGCCGGTCGCCCGGCTGTGCGCGGCGGCGCACGCGGTCGGCGCGCTGGCGGTCGTCGACGCCTGCCAGTTCGTCCCGCACAACGTCACCGACGTGCAGGCCTGGGACGCCGACCTCGTCGCCTTCTCCAGCCACAAGATGTGCGGCCCGTCCGGCATCGGCGTGCTGTGGGCGCGGATGGAGCTGCTCGACGCGATGCCGCCGTTCCTCGGCGGCGGCAACATGATCGACACTGTCACGTTCGACGGGTTCACCACCGCCCCCGTTCCGGCCAAGTTCGAGGCCGGCACACCACCGCTCGTCGAGGCGGTCGGCCTGCACGCGGCGATCGACTTCCTCGACGATCTCGGCATGGCCGAGGTTCGCCGGCACGAGATGGAGCTGACCCGGTACGCCCTCGACGCGCTCGACGACCGGTTCGGCGACGACATCACGATCTACGGGCCCGACAACGTCGAGGTTCGGGGCGGCGTGATCAGCTTCGTCTTCCGCGACCTCCATCCGCACGACGTCAGCCAGGTGCTCGACCAGCGCAACGTCTGCGTTCGCGCCGGGCACCACTGCGCCAAGCCGCTGATGAAGGTGCTCGGCGTCCACGCCACCACCCGCGCCAGCCTGTACCTGTACAACGACGCCGACGACGTCGACACGCTGGTTGAAGGTCTGGACAGCGCCACCGATATCTTCGGGCTGCCATGATGATCCGCTCCGCCCCCTCCGCTTCGACTGGGAGACCCGATGCCCGGACTTGAAGACCTCTACCGCGAGATCATCCTCGATCACTACCGGACGCCCCGGAACCGCGGCGAGCTCGAGACGCCGCCGGCCGTGCGCACCGACGGCCACAACCCGCTGTGCGGTGATGAGATCACCGTCTACCTCGTGGTCGACGGCGACGGCGACGACGCAACCGTGCAGGACATCAAGATCGCCGGGCAAGGCTGCTCGATCTCCCAATCGTCGGCGTCGATGATGACCCAGGCGGTGATCGGCAAGCCGGTCGGCGAGGTCAACGGCCTGCTGCGCCGCTTCAAGACGATGATGGGGATCGACGGGTACGACACCGATCCGAGCGACGCCGAGATCCCCCTCGGCGACCTCGAAGCGCTGCAGGGCGTCGTCAAGTTCCCGGTCCGCATCAAGTGTGCCGTGCTGGGCTGGAACACACTCGCCGACGCGCTCGCCGCCGTCGCCCACGGCGTCGGCCCCGACGCCGCCTCCGCGTAGTGATCTCGGGCCGGATTCGCCCGGTTTCCGGGAAGATTCGGCCCGAGATCGCCTTTTCGGCACGCGCTGGAGTGGTCGGGCGTGGTGGCGGAACGTCACGCCTTGAGGTCGACGACCGCTCCCCCGCTCGCCGCGACCAGTTCCGCCGGCGACAGCGGGAACACGTCGTGCCAGGTTCCGGCCGCGGCCCACACCTGGTCGTACCGCAGCAGGTCGGGGTCGACGAAGACAGGGAGCCGCGTGACATGGCCGAACGGCGGGACGCCGCCGATCGGGAATCCGGTTGCCGCCCGCACCGCGTCGGCGTCGACACGGGCGCACCGCAGCCCGCCGGCTGCCGTCGCCAGCTTGGACTCGTCGAGCCGGTTCGACCCGCTGACGTACGCCAGCACGAGCTCGCCGTCGACGGCGAAGATCAGGCTCTTGACGATCTGGCCGACGTCGCAGCCGATCGCGTTCGCCGCGTCCAGCGCCGTCTTGGTGCCCTCGGGGAACGAGCGCGGCTCGACGACGATCCCGTGGCCGGCGCCCGCCTCGATCACCCGGCGCACGTTGCGGTGAACGGCGCGGTCAGGCTCGGTCATCGGCGAGAACGGTAGCCGGGCCCGCCAACGCGATCACGCCGACCCCGGCCACACAGCACGCCGCGGCGGCGAGGTACGGCACGCGGTACGACCCGGACAGGTCGTACAGCCAGCCGAGCAGCAACGGCCCCCCGGCCACGCCGACGACGGTGATGAACTGCGACCGGCCGAAGATGCGCGGGTAGTCGAGCACCCCGAAGCGTTCGGCGATCAACAGCGGCTGGAGCATGAGCAGGTTGCCGATCGTCAACCCGAACAGCACGATGGCGAGGAAGATCGTCACCGTCGACGCGGCGAACGCCAGCGCGAACAGGGAGACAGCCTGGATCGCCGCGACGACGACCGTGAAGCGGGTCATCGGGAGATGGCGCACGACCCGCCCGCCGATCAGCCGGGCGACGACCGACGTCGCGGCGACGGCGGTGATCGCGAACCGGGCCGTCGCCGCGTCGGTGCGCTCCTCGACGAGCTTGACGAGCTGCTGGATTCCGCCGACCTGCGAGCCGAGCGCGAGGACGTAGCCGTACGTCACCCCCCGGTAGAACGTCGACCTGACCGCGTCCGGGTACGGCGTTCCCGTCGGCCTGGCGGCGGCCGTCCCGACCGCCAGCCGACCGCCGTCGGGCTCCCAGCCGTCGCGCTCCGGGTCGGGCCGGATCAGGAACCACGTGACCGGCACGATCCCGACGACCATGATCAACCCGAGCCAGGGCGTGGAGGCGGCGAGCCCGTCGTCGTCGATCAGGCGCTTGGCGACCGGCGTGAGGACGATGCCCCCGACCGACAGGCCGGTCGACGCCACCGAGAGCGCCACCGACCGCCGCACGTGGAACCAGCGGGTGACGACCGTCGTCGTCGGCACCAGGCCGCACGCCGCGAACCCGACGGCGAAGACGGCGTACACCAGGTACAGCTGCCACTGCTGATCGACCTGCCCGAGCAGGGCCAGCGAGCCGCCGGAGACGAGCGCCCCGGCGATGATCACCAGGCGGACGTCGTGCTCGGCGATCAGCCGGGCCACGAGCAGCCCGGTCGCGCCGCCGACCACGAAGAAGATCGTCGTCCCGAGCGAGATCTGGCCGAGCGGCCACCCCCGCTCGTTGCTCAGCGCGTTCAGGTAGACCGCGAGCCCGTAGAACGCGAGGCCGGCGTTGACCGTGAGCACGGCGAAACAACCGGCGACCACGCGCCAGCCGGGGAACCGGCCGTGGTGCTCGAGGGCGTGCCCCGGGGGCTCGGAGATCTCGCCGACGTCAGCGGACGAGTTCATCGATCGCCGCAGCCATCGCCCGGTCGTTGTCGGTGACGACACTCCCCGCGTCGTGGGTGGTCAGCCTGATGACGACCCGGTTGTAGCTGTTCGACCAATCGGGATGATGCCCGAGCCGCTCGGCGACAAACGCGACGCGCGTCATGAACGCGAACGCCTCGGTGAAGTCGGCGAACACGAACTCGCGCCGCAGCATGCCATCACGTTCCTCCCAGGACATGCCACGACGTTACGACGTCGCGACCACCCGCCACGCACCGCGCGGTGCAAGACTGAGAGTCAAACAAGGGGAGGAGCTACGCGGTTCGACACGCTCATCGCACGCGGAAACACATCGGACGTCTACGCCACCGGCCTCGACGCGGTCGTCAAGGTGCCGCGCCCCGACGTCCCGGCCCATTGGAGCGGAATCGAGGCGCGCTACGCGGTCGCCGCCCATGAGGCCGGTATCCCGACGCCGATGGTGCTCGACGTCGTCGAGGTCGACGGTCGCGCCTCGATCGTCTTCGAGCGTGTCGACGGGCTGTCGATGCTCGACCGGCTCGCGGCGCGGCCGGCCGACGCCGAACGACTCGCCCTCGACATGGCGGAACTCCAGCGCGAGATGCACCGCACCGTGGCGCCCGCCGATCTCCCCGAACTGCGGGCTCGGGTCGCCGGAAAGATCGCCACCGCGGATGCCATCGGCGCCGACGAACGAACCGAGGCCGGCGAACTGCTGCGCGCACTCCCCGGAGGATCGTCGGTCTGCCACGGTGACATGCACCCCGGCAACATCCTGATCGGCGAACGGGGGTTGATGGTCATCGACTGGTTCGACGCCGCATCCGGCCCGCCGATCGCCGACATCGTCCGGTCGTCGCTGCTCGTCCGACCGATCCGCGACTCCGTCTCACCGCCGTACCTCCCGGGAGCGAACGCCGAGGTCCTGCGTCGATTCCATCGCACCCACGCCCGTCGGCTGCTCGCCGGTACCGAGGCTGCGGACGCGTTGAGGTGGGAGTCCGTGCTCGCTGTCAGCCGGCTCAGCGAGCCGGTCGGCGCCGACGTCAGCGAGGACATGATGGCGGTGTGGCGGGGACGCGACGATCCGCACACGGCGACACGCTCGCCGCTGGCCGAGGTGTTGCTCGGGCCCGAGCCGTCGTCAGACGAGTGACCGCAGAGCGGTCGACGGCGCTGCGCATGCTCGCCGGCCTCGAGTCGATCCAGGCGGGTGGCGTGTACATCGGCGGCCGCGATGTCACGCTCGTGCCGCCGAAGGATCGCGACATCGCGATGGTCTTCCAGAACTACGCGCTGTATCCGCAGATGACCGTCGCCGCGAACATGGGCTTCGCCTTGAAGCAGCAGGGTGTGCCGAAAGACGAACGCGCGAAGCAGGTTCGGGAGGCGGCCCGCATCCTCGACCTCGAGCCCTACCTCGACCGCAAGCCGAAGAACCTGTCCGGTGGTCAGCGTCAGCGCGTCGCGATGGGGCGGGCCATCGTCCGCCGCCCGCAGGTGTTCCTGATGGACGAGCCGTTGTCGAACCTCGACGCGAAGCTCCGTGTCCAGACTCGAACCGAGTTGGCCGACCTGCAGGCTCGGCTCGGTGTCACGACGGTGTATGTCACCCACGACCAGGTCGAGGCGATGACCATGGGCCACCGCGTCGCCGTGCTCAAAGACGGCATCCTGCAGCAGGTCGCGCCGCCGAGCGTGTTGTACAGCCACCCGGCCAACCTCTTCGTCGCCGGCTTCATCGGGTCACCGGCGATGAACCTCGTCACGGTTCCGGTTGCCGACGGCGTCGCCAAGCTGAACGAACTCGAGGTCGGGCTGCCGGACAACGTGCGCGCCGAGGTGTCCCGTCGCGGGCTCGGCGAGATCGTGCTCGGCGTGCGACCCGAACACCTGCAACTCGGCGATGTCGGAGCGGCCGGCGAAGTCGCCGTCGTCGAGGAGCTCGGTTCGGAGGCCTACGTGTTCGTGCGGATCATGCACGGGGGCGAGACAGAACTGATCGTCGTGCGCGTGGGCGGGGAGACGAAGGTCCGCCGTGGCGACCGGGTGCACTTCAACATCGCCGGCGCGACGCACTTCTTCGATCCCGGTGGCGACCGGCTCGACACCGAGGCACTGCAGCCGGCGTGAACCGATGACGACCGGCCTGTTCCGCGCGGCCCGTCACTTCGGCTCCAACTCCCGCGCGACGTCCGGTGCGCGCCGGCGCTCGTCACCGACCGCCGGCATGTCCGACCCGGCCCGCGATCCGGTCGCCGCGCGCCGAACCGTCGTGTCGATGGCGAGCGCGATGCCGAGCAGGGCGAACGCGACGATCGAGTCGAGCCACCAGTGGTGGCCGGTCGCCGAGACGGCCAGCGTCGTCAGGACGAGGTGGAGCAGGAAGACCCACCGCCACGCGCTCCGGACCACGGCGAACAGTCCCAGCGAGACGACGGCGGCCCAGGCGATGTGGATCGACGGCATCGCCGCGAACTGGTCGGAGACGCCCGTGCCGACCGGGCCGTACACCGACAGGCCGTAGATCGACGACAGGTCGACGTAGCCGAGCTCGGGGACGAGCCGGGGCGGAGCGACCCGCACGAAGCGGATGACCAGGCACAGCGCGGTGACGATCGCCAGCGCCGTGCGCCAACGGGGATACGCCTCCCGGCGCCACACGAACATCCAGATCAAGAACGCGATCGTCGCCGGGACGTGGGCGATCGCGTAGTAGTAGTTCATGAACCAGCCGAGCACGTCGTGATCGATGACGAACCGTTGGAGCGACAGCTCCGACGGGAAGCCGATCGCCTGCTGGAGGTCGTTGATCTGCCGGCCCCGATCGATGGCGCCCTCGTCGTGCGTGAGCGGCAGCTCCCTGGCCACCCGCCACACCGAGTACAGCGCGGCGAGGAGGGCGAACTCCCTCGCCGCCGGGATCGCCGCCGAGGTGAACCGGGTGGGGCGCGCCCGCCGGGCGACGGACAGGAACGCCAAGCTCAGCACTGCGGCCAGCGCCGCCTGGTCCCACGTTGGCCACATCACGCCGGATCAGCCTACGACGCGCGGCCGGCGCGCGAGATCTGCCGCTACAGCGCGAAGAGGTCGTCGAGCGAGCTCGGCCGCTGTGCCGCCGGCTCGACTGTCGGTTCGTCGACCGCGTCGCCGGCGAACGCCGCGTAGCCGTCGCGCTCGAGCACGTCGGCCAGCTCGGGTCCGCCGCTCTCGACGATGCGGCCCCCGGCGAGGATGTGCACGTGATCGGGGCGCAGCTCCTGGAGCAGTCGCGTGTAATGCGTGATGGCGAGCACGCCGAGCGGGTCGGCGCCGTCGTTGCTCATCGCCTCGACGCGGCGCGCGCAGTCGCGCAGGGCGTCGATGTCGAGCCCCGAGTCGAGCTCGTCGAGGACAGCGATCTTCGGTGAGAGCACCGCCATCTGGAGCGTCTCGTTGCGCTTCTTCTCGCCGCCCGACAGGTCGACGTTGAGCGGGCGGTGGAGCAGCCGCTCCTCGAACCCGATCCGCCCGGCCTCGGCGCGCAGCAGCGCGTCGAGATCGTCGACACCCCGGCCGCGGGTGGCCAACGCCTCGGCGAGCACGTCGTCGAGCATCACGCCGGGCACCTCGGTCGGGTACTGCATGATCAGGTGCAGGCCGGCCGCGGCGCGCTCCCACGGCTCGAGGGCGAGGACGTCGACGCCGTCGAGGGTGACCGAGCCGCCCGTGACCTCGTAACCGGGCTTGCCCATCACGACACCGGCGACCGTGCTCTTGCCGGCGCCGTTCGGCCCCATCACCGCGTGCACCTCGCCCGACGACACGGTCAGATCGATGCCGCGCAGGATCTCCTTGCCGCCGGCGGTCGCCCGCAGCCCGCTGATCGCCAACGTGCTCATAGCGCGCCGCCGGTCTCGACGTCGATGGTCACCGGCACGACCACGACCTGGCCGTCGACCACCCGCGCGTCGTAGACATCGACGGGCTGCGTCGCCGGCAGCGTGCTCGGCTCACCGGTCACGAGGCTGAACGCGCTGCCGTGCTTCGGGCATTCGAGCTCGAGCTCGTCGCACCACACCTCGCCGCCGGACAGCGAGACGTTGGCGTGGCTGCAGATGTCGGAGATCGCGTACACGTCGTCGCCGACCCGTACGACGGCGATGGGGACGCCGTTGAGGTCGGCCTGGCGGACCGCGCCGTCGGCGATCTCGTCGAATGGGAACACGGCGCTCATGCCGCCACCTCCGTCGGGGAGAGATCGAGCTTGTTCGCCACCCGCCGGCGGAGATCGTCGATGACGTCGCCGGCCGGGAGCTGGGAGATGACCTCCTCGAAGAACCCGAGCACGACCAGTCGCTCGGCGACCTCGGGGCGCACACCGCGGCTCTCGAGGTAGAA